>CAZKYA010000117.1:0-6676 GCA_964556725.1 uncultured Pirellulales bacterium | reverse complement strand
GCGGGTTAATATCTCGCAGCCGGTTTCGGTTACGAGGATATCATCTTCTATTCGGACACCAAGTCTGCCGGGGATATATATGCCGGGTTCGATGGTAATAACTTCACCGGTTTTGAGTTTGTCTTTGTTCCTCGGCTTAATTACCGGTAATTCATGAACTTCCAGGCCGAGACCGTGTCCCGTGCCGTGGCCATACACAGGCAAACCGCTTCTGCGAATCACATCTCTGGCGGCAGTATCAACTTTGGCGATTTCGACCCCGGCTTTTATCATTTTTATAGCAGCTGCCTGGGCCTTTTGCACAGTATCGTAAACTTTTTTGTAAAAGGCAGTCGGCCTGCGGCTCGACTGAGCTCGCCGAAGTCCAACGGCGAAACATCTGGTAATATCGCAGCAGTAACCTTTGTATTTTACTCCGAAGTCTATCAATACGGTGTCCTTTTCCTTGAGCTTTCTTTCGCTGGGTCGATGGTGGGGATACGAGCCGTTTGGGCCAAAGGCGACAATCGTATCAAAGCTATTCGTTGCTCCGAATTTTCGAATCTGAAAATTGAGCATACCGGCTGATTCGTTTTCGGTTACACCCGGCTTGATATATCCAATAGTTTGTTTAAGGGCTTTTGCTGCTACTTGTGCGGCAGTTTTTATGGCTGCAATTTCACTGCTATCCTTGCTGCAGCGAACATTTTCAATAACATTCGCTACGGTTTTGAGCCGAACTTTGATATTTTTTTTCAAAAGCTCAAAATCAGCAAGCGAGACGGACTTCTCAACGGCTATTTTTTTTACAGATTTTAGCTTTTTAAGCAGGTTAGCTAAGGCCTGCGCTAAATGTAAGGAATCAGGGCGCTGGATTATCTTACAGCCGACGCATTCCTTCTGTGCCTGCTCGGTGTATCGGCTGTCGGTTAAAAGATAGACGCCACGTTCAGTAATTACCGCCCAGCTATCCTCGCCCAGAAAGCCGGTTGTGTAAGTTACATTGGCAGGTTTTGTTACTATAAGACAATTTATCCCTTTTTTAGCAAGGTCACAACGAATCACCTTGACGCGTTTTTCCATAATTCTGTTATCCATTTGTGCTCCTTTCGCAGCTTTATCAGCAATTCTACAAATAGCAAATATAAATGCTTAACAATAGCTCGATAAAAAATAAAGTTTTTTTACCGGAAAGTTTGGCTTTGCCCCGTTTTATTTTTATATTTTCATTGGATTAGGACCTTGCTGGGGGGAAGAGAAACCGGTGGCAAAATAATCTTGCCGGCCCTTGATGTTTTCCGCAAGGGAGAAAAACCATCAATAGCGCCCTATTTTCCCGGGGAGGACGGCTTCAGCCGTCCTTTTTTTTATCTTGTCACAACCGCTTTTTGTCATTACAATACACAAGCCATTGATTTTAATAATCTTAAACTGGTATTTAAGCTATGATAGTATTACCTATTCGGACAAGTATTTGGCCAAGAAAGACGCCATACGTAAATTATGCGTTGATAGTCATTAATGTGGTTATTTTCTTATTGACCTATGGTTCTCACCGTTGGTTAGTAAAATTTATGCTCACGCCTAACGATTGGCATTGGTGGCAGTTTGTAAGTTACGCCTTTTTGCACGACGGTTTCCTGCATATTATCTTCAATATGTTCTTTTTGTATCTGTTCGGTAATAATGTCAACGACAAACTTGGCCATATTGGTTATCTGTGTTTTTATTTGGCTGGTGCGGTGTTTAGCAGCATAGGTCACACGGTCCTGCACTTGTCCTCACCTGTGCCAACCCTCGGAGCCAGCGGGGCCATTGCTGCCGTAATTGGCGCGTATCTGGCCCTGTTTCCGCAGACTTTGATAACCGTCGTATATTGGTTCTTTTGGTTTATTGGAACAATGGAGGTGCCTGCTTTATACTTTATTGCCTTTAAGATGATTCTGATTGATAATTTAATCGCCCGATGGACACCATCCGTTGCCTATGACGCACACCTGGCGGGATATGTCTTCGGTATCGTGGTTACGTTAGCTATGCTCGCAACTGGTTTAATTACCGCCAGTAATTTCGACTTGTGGGCAATGATAAAACGTTGGAATCGGCAGCGTCAGTACCGTGATGTTGTCTCAAACAGTTACGACCCAATTACCGGCGAGACGAAAACCAAACAGATAAAGGCCAAAGAGGTTAAGAAAACAGCCGCTCAGAGGCAAAAGGAAGAGAACGTAATGGAGCTCCGCAATGAGATTAGCCAAAGAATGCTGGAACGTAATTTGCCGGCTGCTGCCGAGCTGTATCTGGAGCTTATGACGGTCGACAGCGAGCAGATTCTGCCCCCCCAGCAACTGCTGGATATTGCCAATCAGCTTGCCAGCGAAAACAACCCAGCCGAATCGGCACAGGCCTACGAACAATTCCTGACCCATTACAGCAACTACGAACACGTTGAGCAGGTAGAGCTGATGCTGGGGATATTGTATTCACGCTATCTTAACGAGCGCCAACTGGCAATAAAATATCTGGAATCAGCTTCCAAAAAGCTCACCGACCCGGGCCAATTGAAGATGTGTAGGGATGAGCTTGCTCGCTTATAAAAGTAAAGCGAATGCCTTTAATCGCAGCAGAGGCCATATTGGGCACAATAAAAAAGTTGACAACTAATGAGACGAGTGTTAATTTGAAGGCGCAAAAAATAGTTTGGTGATTTAATTGTTTTCGGATGAGAAATTTTTTTGGAGATAGAAAAATGCAATCTCAAATCAGTTTTTTCATTATCACTATTCTGGTTTGCTTTGTCCCTGTTAGTTTTGCCCAGGAGGCTACTGCCTTTCCTGAAAGCCCAGCTTCGGCTAATGACATCAATACAGTGAATATTCCATCCTTTCCTTATCTTGCCGAGATAACCGGCGATAACGTCTATATCCGCTCCGGTCCCGGCACAAATTACTACGACTGCGGCAGGCTCAACAAAGGCGATAAAGTAGAAGTGGTCAGCATCCAGTATAGCTGGTCTCGCATTGTCCCGCCGGCTGGTAGCTTTTCCTGGATATCAACGCAGTATGTCAGTATCGACCCGAATAATCCAGCTGTGGG
The DNA here is from genome assembly GCA_964556725.1 of uncultured Pirellulales bacterium. GTDB lineage: Bacteria > Planctomycetota > Phycisphaerae > Sedimentisphaerales > Anaerobacaceae > CAZBWE01. The sequence goes on along the minus strand of CAZKYA010000117.1, from coordinate 3,601 downwards.
TGTTGTTACCGGTGACGATGTTCGTGTCTACACCGGCTCGGATACTGTAAAGCCATTATACTCCACGACCCTGCAGGGAAAGCTCAACCGGGGTGATAAAGTCAAGCTGCTGGGCGAAGAAAAAGATAATTATTATAAAATAGCTCCGCCTCCTTTTGCCTATCTTTGGGTAAGTACCCAATATACAAAACCAATAGGGCCTGTTGGTGAGGTCGTGACGACTGCCAAACCGCCGGTTGAACCCAATGTCACCACCACAGTTGTTGCTACGAATCTTTCAGCTGAGGCCGAAAAGCTCAAAGAATATTACGTTCTGGAAAAACAAATAAAAGAAGAACGAGCCAAACCAATAGACCAGCAGAACTATGCAAATATAAAGAAAGCACTTGCTGATATTGCCAACAATAAAGAGGCAGGTAAGGCACCACGTTACGCAGAATTTACGATTAAGCAGATAGAACGTTTTGAACTGGCTTTGGCAGTAGGCAAAGAGGTTCAGCTTCAGAATGCCCAGTTGAAGCAGACTAAAGAACGGATAGAAAAGGCCCGTGCCACAAGATTTGTTGAATATCAAGACTTAGGCAGATTTGCAGCCGTAGGGAAGTTTCAAACCTTCGAGACTTACGGTCCCGGGCACTACCGGATAATTGATGATTCAGGCAAAACCGTTTGTTACGCTTTACCGAGCGATTTAGCTTCAAAAATAGATTTGAGCAAATTTGTAGGCGTTAAGGTGGGCTTAGTTGGAACAATCGAACGACATCAGGAAACTGAAGGTGCTTTAGTGCGATTTACAGAAATAGTCGAGGTTAAATAACCAGCGACCCCATTTTTTGGTCATTCGCAAAATGGGGTCCTAATAATAAACATCTCTATCTTTTTTACCTGTTGGAGACTATTACCAGCCGCATCAATAAAGCAATTTCCATTAATCCTTTCCGGGCACTGGAATGATGTCATCTGGCGGGGCTTTTACCTCGCCCTTCTCGAAGTCTTCTGCGGTCGGCGTTAAAGTCAAATTGTACCAGGGGGAACTCTGATTTTCGGCAACGTCTGACCACCTGACCAATTCACCTGTGTAGGCGGAGAATCGGCCCATAATGGCGGTTAGCGTCGATTCAGCTACATTGCGGGCTTCATTGAGGGGCTTATCCTCGAGAATACTGCTGAGCAGGTCGATGTGCTCCTGTACGTATGGCCCATTATACTCAGGGAATTCCGGGATTTTTTTAACTTTTTTGCCTGATTTCATTGCGCCGCCACCCCAGACAGACCCATTCGTGCCAATGAAGTGCTCGCTGACCCTATTATAGCAGCCCTTAACCTGGCGACACATGCTATGGATGTAAAGCTCATCGGCATAATCGTATTGGACGCTGAAGAAATCGTACTGATTACCGGTCTTTCGGCGGGCGCGTCCGCCAAAGCCAAGGGCTCTGACCGGCGGATGGCCGATGAACCAATTGGCGACGTCAAGATTATGAAGATGCTGCTCGACAATATGGTCTCCCGACATTTCTACGAAATTCAACCAATTTCTTACCAAATAATCTGCATCGGTTTCGCCTTCGTTTCTGGTCTTGTGCCAGAGCCGGCCCCCAACCCACCATACACAGCCGCCTTTGATGTCGCCTATCGCACCGCGCTCAACAGCATATTGATTTCGACGGTAATTCGCCTGATGACGTCGTTGTGTACCAGCGACAACTGCCAAACCCTTTTTCTTGGCCAATTCGCCGGCCTCAATGACTCTTCGAGCCCCCGGCGGGTCCACAGCAACGGGCTTTTCAATAAAGACGTGCTTGCCCGCCTTGACAGCGGCCTCGAAATGCACAGGTCTGAAGTTAGGTGGTGTAGCCATCAAGACGACATCCACATTTGTATCGAGGAGCTTCTTATAAGCATCGGCGCCACCAAAACATTGCGATTCCGGCACATTATACTTTTTTCCGATATCTTCTGCCTTGCTCTTGAACCAGTCGGCTAAACCAACGACCTCAACTTCCTGTTCGAGGTGTTTGCCTGCATCAATGCAGTTCTGCAGCGCCTCTTCGCCACGGCCGCCACAGCCGATTAGCGCGACACGAAATTTCCTTTTGGCAGGTGCGGCAAAAACGACACTTTTACCGGCTAAGACCGCTGCCACGCCGGTTACCGCTGATGTTTTGATGAAGTCTCTGCGTGAAACTTCACCCGTTTTTCCATTCGGTTTATTGCTCATAGATAATTCCTTTCGATTAAATTGCTTTATATCAATTGTGTGCCTGAAAACTATTTACCGAAGCACCCAGCTTAAAATTCATCACAAGATTGACGGGTCTTAACGACTACCATCTCAAGCATAGAGCCATCGCGGACTACAAAGGCCCTTTTTTAAAGCAGAATATAATTCTTTCTCTGGTCTTGCACTTTGGCACTTCTAAATTTTACTTCTTGAACCTGGTCCATTTCTGCTTGCTCTTTGTGCTAATCAGGACAGTATCTATGAAAAGCATACCGCGGAGACCATCGTCAACATCTGGAAAGTCCAGGGCCAGAGGGTCAGGTTTTGTTCTTGTTAATCTTGCACGCAAGGTATCGGCGAAGTTGCGATAGATGTTAGCGAAGGCCTCGAAGAAGGCCTCTGGATGGCCAAACGGCAGACGCGTGGCCCGGGCTGCTGCAGGACTTCTGGCTCCTATGTAGTCGTTACCACGTCGCCATACTTCCACCGGCCCATTCTTTTGCTTAACATAAAGGTAATTGGGGTGCTCCTGATGCCACTCAAGAGATTTCTCCTCGCCGTAAACCCAGATAGCCAGATTGTTCTCTTCGCCGATTGATATCTGGCTGGCGTGAAGGATTCCCCTGGCACCATTGTTAAAACGCAGCAGGCAGTTACCATCATCGTCGAGCCGCCGGCCCTTGACAAAAATCGTTAGGTCAGCACAAAGATGGGTAATCTTCAGCCCCGTAATGTATTCAGAGAGATTCTCAGCGTGCGTGCCGATGTCACCCATACAGCCGGCACCACCGCTCTGCTTTGGGTCGGTTCGCCAGGCCGCCTGCATACTGCCGGTCCTTTCCAGCGGCGTGGCCAGCCAGCCCTGCGGATACTGCACTATAATCTTGCGAATCTTACCCGGCTCGCCGCTGCGGACCAAATCACGAGCCAGCTTGACCATTGGGTAGCCGGTGTAATTGTGCATCAGTCCAAACACCTTACGAGACTTCTTGACAATTTTTTGCAAATCTTTTGCCTCTTTGACATTGAACGTCATCGGTTTCTCGCACATCACATGGAAACCGGCATTGAGAAAATCCCTCGCTATGGGAAAATGCCAGTTGTTCGGGGTAGTAATCGAGACGAAATCAATTCTTTGCCCCTCCGGCAACTTAAGCTCCCGCTCAATCATCTCCTTGTAGTTACGATATACACGTCTGGAATTGAGCAGCAACTGCCGTCCCATCTGCTTGGATTTGCGTGGATTGATGTCGAAGGCCCCTGCAACCAGCTCGATGCCGCCATCCATACGAGATGCCTTGCGGTGCACATCACCAATAAACGCCCCCGGCCCACCACCGACCATTCCCATATTCAATTTTCGATTGAGTTCCATAC
>CAZKYA010000116.1:0-6693 GCA_964556725.1 uncultured Pirellulales bacterium | reverse complement strand
GTCGAACCGATGATTCCCAGCTTGTCGAAGCGCTCGGTCATAAGGTCTCGATAGTCGAAACGGACTCATCAAATATCAAAATCACTCTGCAAAGCGATGTTGCAATTGCAGAAGCCATTCTCAAATCCCGCCCTAAGCCCAAGAAAGGCTACGTAGGCCCTTACGCCGAAGCCCAATGGTAGTCCCTTTTTTGCTTACACTTTGAAGGGTTGTCATTCCGCACTTGTTGCGGAATCCAGGTTTCTTTGAGGATGGACTCCTGCTCCTTCAATCCTGCTTAGGACAAGTTTCGGATTTCTCTTGTTCTTCTTCCGCTCTCTGTCCTCTGTCTTCCGTCATCTGCTTTCTGTCTCCTGACTTCTGTCTCCTGTATTCTCAATCTTTTTCGCATTTTTTGTGCCTTTTCGTGGCTACCCATCTCTTTTGTTTACAGGGACTTACGAAAAGACGATAAAATAGTCCTATAATTTCCGCATTTTTCGCTTGACTTTTACCCCCCCCTTGTTAAATTGGGTAAAATATGGTTGATAGTTGTGAGGAGTGGTGGTGAAGCGCGGAGAAATTTCATTTCCCCCTTTGCCCCCGTAAAAAATCATTAAAAATTTCGTAGGAGGAGAAAAGATGAAGTTTGGTAATGTTTTTAAGATTTGCTTAGCGTTGGTGGTATTTACTTTGTTGTGCCCAAGTATGCCATCAGGATATTGTACTGAGGTTTTCTACGATGACTTCGATGGCACCGCTCTCGACAAATCGAAATGGTCTCTATTTGTCGATGAGAATGGGGAGGGTCAGTGGCCATACGTTGCGGACGGGCTCCTCCATTCACAGGGATATCACACGCGAATAGATTCCATCCCCGCTTTCCCCGCACCAGAGATGGGTCAAAGCGTAATGGCTCTTGCGCGAATTCGCCTCGCCGGAGACTATCATAAATTTGGCTTCGCTGTGAACCCAACTGAGCGTGCCGGTCCGATCACTGGATACTACTTTGACACAATGGGCTTCGAGGAAGGTGGTGGTGGGTGCGAACCGAACTATGTTCATGCGTTAGCTTGGTCAAATCCAGGTGACAGGTTTTTAGATGTCAAAATTCCTGTGAAATGGTATGAGTTCCATGAATTCGCAATCGAGCGAACACCATCGGAGGTCATCTATTCAATAGACGGCCATAAGGTCGCGCAAGTAGAAGATGCGTTCGGAGGCGCGTTGCCGCCGGTAGGAGTTTGGAATGACCATTACGTTTTGATGCTGACTGACTGGGTTGAGGTAAGTCAAATCCCCGAACCAGCAACGCTTTTGCTGCTTGGGTTGGGTGGGTTGGCTTTAAGAAGAATTAACCGCAGAGAACGCTGAGGGCGCAGAGAATTAGTGAATTAGAAAATATGGATTCCCGCTTTCGCGGGAATGACGGAATTAAAAGGGCCGTGAGTGTTGAACTTGTGGCCTTTTTTGTTTGCATATCAAGGTAAATTTGATACAATCTATTTGTAAAATCATCGGCGTATAACGGATTAGCCACGAAGGCACGAAGTCACAAAGAAATTAAAAGTTAAAAAATTTAGTGCCTTTGTGTCTTGGTGGCAAAAAATGAAATGTATATAGCGAAAGGACAAAGAATGAAAAGATTATTTACTCTCGAATACTGGCAGGATGACGGCTGGTTTGTCGGCAAGTTAAAGGAAGTTCCAGGCGTCTTTAGCCAGGGGAAAACTCTCGAAGAACTAAAGGAAAATATAATCGACGCCTATCGTATGATGCTTGAGGAGTATGATACTGGTGATAAACATGCAGACGCAAAATGCGCAGAACTGGGGGTCGAGGTTTGAAACGAGCTGCTTTGATCAAAGAACTTGTTAAAAACGGCTGTTATTTGAAAAGGCACGGCAGCAGACACGACATCTATGCAAATCCGAGAAACGGCAAACAGGCTCCCATCCCAAGACATAATGAGATAAAAGAATCATTGGTTCGGCTAATTAAAAAGCAACTCGTAATATGATCTTTTGTGGGTGTGCTTGGGACAGGATTTGAAAAGAAAACGCAACGGGTAAGAGAATGTAGAATTGAAAAAGGGCCGCGGATTCCAATTTAATTGGGACGTGCGGCCTTTTTTCTTTTCTTTGTCCTGTTTCTGTGTTAAACTGCCGATGTTTTGCTAAGGAAGAATCAATGCAGAAAGGATTCTATGAAACAGCCGAATATACAGACATACCAACACAAGGTGAAAGCGGTTCATAGATATGAAGTTGTGGAAAGCAGGACAAAGGTGAGCGTAGCAGGCAAAAAATTTCATTTCATCGGGGCAGGCGGGATTGGAATGAGCGGGCTGGCACAGCTTTTAATGAAAAATAAAGCTATTGTTACCGGCTCAGACCAGACGGCAAGCGGCATTATCGATAAGCTCTGCCAATTGGGAGCGGATATAAAAATCGGACATAACGCCGCAAACCTCAACCCGAAAACGGACGCCGTAGTCATCTCAGCAGCCATTAAAGAGGATAATCCCGAATTGAAGCTGGCTCGTGAAAGAGGATTGAAGATTTATAAATATGCCCAGATGTTGGGAGAGCTGATGAATCGCTACGAGGGTATAGCGGTGGCAGGAACTCACGGCAAAAGCACAACCAGCGGCTGGCTCATCTACCTGCTCAAACAGGCCGGCATTGATACAAACTTTATTATTGGAGCAATCATCAATCAGTTAAGCAGCAATTCGGGCATCGCAGACAGCAATTACTTTGTGGCTGAGGCCTGCGAATACGACCGCAGCTTTCTGAACCTTAAGCCCAGAATCGCCTGCATACTTAATATCGAAGCCGACCATCTGGATTATTACAGAGATGAAAAAGAGATAGTCGAGGCCTTCGGCCAGTTTGCTCTCGGCGTACCACGGCCATCTTGGCCGTGGTATCACGGGCTGGAAGCCCGTGATACGGTTCTAATCGCCAACGGCCAGGATGTAAATGTAACAACAGTAATCAGGCAATTGGGAACTAATGTTCGCTGTGAGACTTTCGGATTGGATAAAAGTTGCAATTTCTACGCCCGGAATCTTCAGCTAAATAAAGGGCTCTATGCCTTTGACGTCTATCATAATAACAAGCTGTTAGGAGCGACAAAGATTTCTCTGCCAGGCAGACACAACATCCTGAATGCCCTGGCAGTCGTGGCTATGGCTGTTAATATTGGAATACCCCCCGGCCAGGTGCTTGAGCTACTACCTGCCTTTACGGGTATTGACCGCCGGCTAACATTAAAAGGGCAGTTTGGTCAAATAACGGTCTTGGACGATTATGCCCACCACCCGACCGAAATCAAGGCATCGCTTGAGGCGATTCGCCAGAGGTATCAGCCGAGGCGAATATGGTGCATTTTTCAGCCGCATCAATATAGTAGAACAAGATTTTTACTTGATGATTTTGCCGAAAGCTTTAAGCTTGCCGATATAACTATTGTGCCGGAGATTTATTTCGTCCGGGACTCACAGGCAGCCAAAAAAGAGGTTAACTCGCAGCTCCTCGTCGAAAAGATGCGAGCTAACGGAACAGAAGCGATATTTATCGAGGGTTTTGGGACTATTTGTGATTATCTAAAGAAAAATGTGACGCCCGGTGATATGGTAATTACTATGGGCGCAGGTGACATTTGGAAGGTGGCAGATGAATATATTCAGTGGCTTAGACGAAATAGTTAAAACAAACTATCTGTTAGCGAAGCACACGTGGTACGGTTTGGGCGGGCCTGCTGATTATTTTATCAGGCCGAAAAACAACGACCAGCTTAAGGAAGTGGTAAAGCGGTGCAACGAAAACAAAGTTCCAATTTATGTATTGGGCTTCGGCTCCAATCTGCTTATCAGTGATGATGGCCTGCGGGCAGCGGTCATAAAGCTTGAGATAGAGAAGTTCGCACAGATACAATTTGACGGAGAAGTGATTACTGCCTGGGCGGGAGCAGAATTGGCCAAGCTGGTTTTAACCTGTGTGCAAAAGGGTCTTTCAGGCATCGAAGCTCTAACAGGCATACCTGGTTCGATTGGTGGAGCTGTGAAAATGAATGCGGGCGGCAACTTCGGGGATATCGGCGCAGTTGTCGAATCTGTCACGCTGATGGATGGCCAGGGGAAAATCTTTGAAAGAAGCAAGCCGGAGTTGATGTTTGACTACCGCAGCACGAATATCGCTGCGAAATTCGTTCTAAACGCCCGGATGCAGCTGGCCGCTGCGGACCCTGAGCAGATTATGCGAACGGTAAAAGAAGTCTGGATTTACAAGAAAAATAATCAGCCGTTAAATACAAAAAACTCCGGCTGTATATTCAAAAATCCAAGAGGCGTCTCAGCCGGCGCTTTGATTGACAGAGCCGGCCTTAAAGGGCTGCAAATCGGCGGAGCTATCGTCAGCGAGAAACACGCCAATTTCATTATAGCGCAAAAAGGGTGCAAAAGTCGCGATGTTATGAGACTTATAGATGCTATAAGGCAGAGAGTTAAAGAAAAGTTCGATATCGAGCTGGAACTTGAAATCGAAATCTGGAAGTAACGGATTAACCGCAAATTAACACCAATGAATACGAAATAATAATTAGTGAGAATTCGTGAAGACCTGTCCTGAGCGACCCGTGGTGAGCAAGGTCGAACCAAGCCGAATGGATTCGTGGCAAAAAACAAATCGTAAATTGAAAATAGAAAATCATAAACTTGTGGTGAGCAAACCTGTCTTGAGCAAAGTCGAAAGAGCCGAACCATTGAAAGTCGCTGTCCTTATGGGGGGAATCGGTGAGGAGCGCGACATCAGCATTCAAAGCGGCCAATGCATCGCCCGGGCGTTAAAAGAAGCCGGCCTGAATGTAGTAACCGCTGATATTCGACCGGACAATATGAATATACTTGACGATAGCGGTATTGATGTGTTCTTTATTGCACTGCACGGCAGATTCGGTGAAGACGGCCAGCTTCAGCAGATACTCGAAGACAAAGGGCTTGTTTATACCGGCAGTGGGCCAACTGCGAGCAGATTGGCATTCGACAAAATGGCGAGTAAAAAGGCCTTTACTGAAGCCGGCATAGTAACACCCGCGGCAGTCGAATTTAATACCAACACCAAACAACTTGAAAGTAAACTCCGGCAGCTTGCTCGTCAGGGCGTAGGCCCTGCTCGTCTTGGCGTAGGCCAAATCCGTAGCCAGGCCGTAGCCCCGGCTGATAAATATATAATAAAACCAACAAAGCAGGGAAGCACTATCGGTGTTACCATCGCCAATGACCCGAAGTCTGCAATAATGGCAGCCCAGAAGTGCTTAAGCGAATTTGGCGATTGTATGATTGAACAATATATTTCGGGGCGAGAAATAACCGTTAGCATATTGGAAAATCGGGCGCTGCCCATTATTGAGATTCGAAGCAAAAGCGGTTTTTACGATTATCACGCAAAATATATAAGTGAGCAAACCCAGTATCTCTTTGATACAATTGATGAACCAGCTTTAGTAGCGAAAATCAATCAAGCGGCGCTCACGTGCTTCAATGCGCTTGGCTGTCGGGGCTTTGCAAGGGTCGATTTTATTCTGGGCGAGGATGAAATTCCTTACACCCTCGAGATTAATACTATACCGGGCTTTACAACGCATTCACTCCTGCCCAAAGCAGCAGCAAAGGTGGGACTTTCTATGAGAGATTTGTGCGTAAGAATCATCGAAGCGGCCTTGGCAAATAATAATCCGGAACCTCTTTTTAATCGGGCAATAAGCAATAAAAAAAGCTGTGGCCAGAAAAAAACAAGCAAGGATGTTATTTAAGTACGGCACTTCCAAAAAAAAGACAAAGATAGTTCTGCGCCTACCGGGTTTAATGAGCATTTTGAAAGTTCTGGCGGTAGTTTGTGTCTTCGTGGCAGTGGGTGCAATTCTTTATTTTGCGGAAAGGTATGCTGGGTCAAACAAGACGGTTGAGACCGGTCCTTTAGTGCTGGAAGATGTGCCTGAATGGGTAAATGCTGAACTAAAAGCAAAAATTTTTGCTGCAGCGGGCTACGAATATCTCGAGCTCGACGAAAAAGCTGCGCAGTTGGTGGCAGAGAATCTGGCGTCCGTGGGCTGGCTGGATGGGGTAAAAGTGCAAACCACACACGATAGTATCCGCATCAGGGGACATTGGCGGAAACCTCTGGCCCTGGTTAAATCAGGCCCGTATCACGGGCTTCCAGCCCGTGATACCACGGCCAGGATGGCCATGGTACGTTTTTATGTCGATGATGAAATGATTGTGCTCGATTTTGTGCCGATGCCGAATCTGCCGATTGTTCAGGTAAAAGGCGTTTCAGTAACGACAACGCCTGCCGTGGGAACGTTATTTGAAAAAGAAGACCTCGCCGCTGCCATAACTATTTTGGCCGCTCTTTCAAAAATGGATAAATCTATCACGCCTGACAAGCCGCTGCTCTATGAAATCGACAGTATCGATATAAGCAATTTCAATGGCCGGCAAAATAATCGCCAGCCGCATATCATTCTCTATACCAAAGACAGCACCGAAATTATCTGGGGAGCTGAATTCGGCAACTGGCAGCAACACCTGGAAGCTACTGATGAGGAGAAATTGACCAAGCTTTATGGATATTATAAAGAGTATGGCTCACTATTAGGCGGTGCAAAATACATCAATCTTCGCGACCCGCAAAACAACGTCCCTCTGCC
>CAZKYA010000115.1:0-6792 GCA_964556725.1 uncultured Pirellulales bacterium | reverse complement strand
CTACAATTTCTCAAGCTGGATGAAGCAGCTTATCAAGCAATGGTTTTAATTTTCGAATAGCACTTCCGCGGTGAGAGATGGCGTTTTTTTCTTCGCGGGTTAATTGAGCGACGGTTTTATTCAGGTGCGGGACGAAAAATATCGGGTCGTAGCCAAAGCCATTTTCTCCGATTTCTCTTTCTGCTATAACGCCTTCCAGTATTCCTTCGGTTTCAGATAGGACTTTTTCAGGACTTGCCCGCCGTTCGTCTGGCGGGCTTGCTAAACACAGACAACATACGAATCTGGCTGTTCTTTCCTCTCTTGGTACTGACTCAAGAAGGTTTAAGACTTTAGCCATATTCTTGTGGTCAAGCATCCGCCTTCGCCAAGGCTTCGGCGGATAAAGCTGACGATTTCCTCCCTTTTTGCTGCTGAATCGGGCCGATTCTACGCCTGGCGCGCCATCGAGGGCGTCGATTACCAACCCTGAATCATCGGCTATAGTCCACAGACCGGTTGCTTTGGCGTAGCCGAGAGCTTTTTTGCGTGCATTTTCCGCAAATGTTTCGCCGTCTTCTTTTACTTCATTTATGTTTGGAAAATCGGATAGCCCAAGCCATTCGACATCGAAATCCAGCATTGCCCTGATTTCAGCAATCTTGCCGGGATTAGTAGTAGCAACGAGAATTTTTTTTACTTTATTAGACACGGATTTACACGGATTAACACTGATTTTTAGCCACAAAGACACTAAGACGCTAAGATTTTAGCTTTATTTTTTTTATTCCTGCCACAAAAAAGCACAAAAAAATACAAGTATTAACCACGGATTTACACTGACATTTCAGACACGGATTAACCCGCCCACAGGCGAGCCATTGGCCTCTCGGCCAACGAGCCGAGGGGTCTCGCCACCATCGGCTTCGCCGATAGGCGAGAAGGCGGACACAGATTAACACTGATTTATAGCCACGAATTAACACGAATCCATTCGACAAGCTCAGGACAAGTATACACTAATTATATTTTAGACACTGATTTTTAGCCACGAAGACGCTAAGACACTAAGATTCAAAAAATAATTAACCACGGATTTATACTGATTAATCCGCCATACAGAGCGGCGGATAAACACTGACTATTTTAACCACGGATTGCACGGATTGCACGGAAAAGTTAGCCACAAAAAAGCACAAATTCGTTGACCGTCTCTCGTCGCTTCCGCCTTCGCTGAGGATACCTATGGACAAGCTATGGCGGACAAGCGATGCTCGATTCTCGATGCTGGATCCTCACCTAAAGCATGCGGGGACAGATGCGGCGGGGAATTTTGTTGATTTAAGGGACAAAGGATGATAGAATATAAGAAAATAAAAAAGAATGCGAGAAGACGGAATACAGAATACAGAAGGCAGACGACAGAAGACAGGAAAGCGAGAGACTTCTGGCTGAGGAGCAGAACTGTTATCTTAGGGTATTAATATTGTTTGGGGCCCTAATAAAGAATCATTAAAACTGAAAAAATAAAAGGTTGAAATAAAGGAGACAAAGAAATGAATAATGGACCTGTTTTTTCCATCGGCAAACAAAAAGCTGGGAGAGATATTTACAACATTGCCAGAGATTTGAATGTCAATCAAAATTCGCCAGCAGAGGACATGCTAACAATAATTGAGGCAATTCAACAAAAAGTTGGTGAATTGGACATTACAGAAAAAGATAAAAAGAAGATAGTAAATCAAATTGAAGGTGCGAAGATTGAAATTAAAGATGAAAAGCCCAATAAAAATTCAATCATGGAAAGCATCAAAAAGACCAATGAGATTTTGAAAGAAGCCAAGACAACCGGCGAAACTCTAAAAGATATTGGGATATTGGTGGGTAAAGCAGCGATATGGCTCGGAACGACGGCTGCAAAATTGGGGTGGATATTTTCATAGGTCACAAAAAATGGCTAAAGAAAAAGGAAAGTTTGAAATAAAAAAACAAAAAGCTGAGCGGGACATTTATATGGCTGATAAGATGAACATTTATCCGCCTGCGGAGAAGGAGAAGATTAATTTTCCGTTAGTGCCAGCGCTGAATAATCAGACGCCGCCGGAGGAGAACTTTGTCGGGCGAGAGGAGGAGCTTGATAATATCACCAGTTGGTATAAAAGTGATAAAGTGAGGATTGGGGCGCTGATTGGCTGGGGAGGCGTAGGGAAATCGGCGCTGGTGCGGAAGTGGTATGATAACTTAAAAGCTAATAAGATTCGGCCTGATGGGATATTCTGGTGGGGATTTTATAGAAATGCGTACTTAGAGCAATTTCTAAATGCGCTTTTGAGATATGTCAGCCAAGGACAAGTAAAGGTCGAAACATTCAAAAGTACGTGGGAGAAGATGGAATGGATAAAAGAGTATATTGGGAGGGGAAATTATTTGGTTATATTAGACGGGCTGGAGCAGATGCAAAGGAGTGAGGAAAGCGATGAGAAGTACGGAAAAATGATACATAATGAATTTACAGAGTTGCTCCATTATTTAGTAGATGCAAAGAAATCAGAAGGTCTATGTTTGATTACTACACGCTATGAGCTAAAAGATATTAATAAGTGGTATAAAAATGGCTTTGAATGGAAACAAATAACCGGATTAAGTGTTAATGACTCATTGGAGATGCTTAAAGTTAGAAAGATTAAGGGAACTGATGAGGATTTAAAAGAGGTTGCCAAAAGATATAAGAAACATCCTCTGAGTTTGACATCGACGGCAGGGTATTTAAATAGATATTATGATGGAGAAATAAAGCAAGCACCTGATGTCGAATTTGTTCTGGGTGATGAAGAGAGATTTAAGGATGTAAACAAGCTATTAGGCAAATATGCAGAGAGGATGAGCAAGGAGGAGCGAGAATTTCTGAATATATTCTCGCTATTCCGGCAGGAGGTAACAGAAAGGGATTTTGCTGGGGTATTTCGTAAAAGAATAGAAAGTGCAAGATTCAATGATGTGTTAGTCAAGATGGGCGAGCTTGATTTTAAGGACCTGATTAACGGCTTGGTAGATTGGCGCCTCATATCCTGCGATGAGAAGAAAACGTTATATACAACTCATCCATTGATTAAGAGCTATTTTGAATCTGATTTCAGCGAGAAGGATAGAAAGCTATGTCACAAACGGATTTATCAGTATTTTGGAGAACACGCGCCGGAGCGGGCGGAGACGTTAGAGGAGATGCAACCGTTATTCGAGCAGGTGTATCACGGCTGTGCGGCGGGGCTTTATGATGAGGTTAACAACAATATACGTAGGGAGAAAATATGGAGATGGAATGAAAAATATATCGTTCATAAACTAGGTGCTTGGGAGACTGCTTTATCTCTTCTTAAGAACTTCTTTCCGGAAGGTGATTTTTCAAAGATACCGCTTGTGGATAGAAAAGAAGACCAAAGTTTTCTTCTTAATGAGGCAGGGCTGGCGCTTCTTTCTACAGGCAGGCCAAAAGAGGCAGAGGAATTACTTATTCGAAAGACAAATATGCAGATTGAAGACAAAGATTGGGAAAATGCCTCTGTGGGTTATCGAAACTTGGCTGACTTGCAATTTCAAACAGGTGAGATTGAGGCAGGACTTGATAGTGCGAAAAAGGCACTTGAGATGTCAGAGAAAGCAAGGTCTTATGAAGATATAATGTCTTCAAAGCCATATCTTGGCTGGATACTTCATCTACTGGGTAAAAGCGAAGAAGCGGAAAAGGAGTTCAAGGAGGCAGATGAGCTGGAAGTAAAGATGGGTGGTTATCGGCTTTACAGTCTAAGAGGAGTTCAATATGCTGATTTTCTTATATCTATGGAGAGGATTGATGAGTCATTTGAATTGACGAAACAGAACCTTGAGATTTGCCAAAAGAATAATTTACTAAATGATATCTCAAGATGTTACCGCTGCTTAGGTGCTATTGAGAGGATAAGGGGAAATAAAAAGCAAGCGAAGGAGCATCTTGAAAATGCGCTTGAGATTGCTCGTAAGGTTGGGATGACTTTTATTGAAATTGAGGCGTTGCTTGAGCGCGGAAGACTAAACTTAGATATAGAAAAATATGAAGAGGCAATTGGAGATGCAGAACAGGTTTTGAAGATTTGCGGGCGGACGGGATTTCGGTTCTATGAGCCGGGGGCGGAGATAGTATTGGCGAAGGGGCAATTGGCTCTGAAAGAGTTTGAAGAATCAAAAACAAACGCAAGAACAGCATACGAAAAGGCAATCGGTATGAAATACCGGTGGGCGGAAGGTGATGCAGCACATTTATTGGGGGAAATAGCATTGGCCAGGGAGGATAAGAAAGAAGCGCAAGAGTGGCTCAAAAAAGCAATCGAATGCAGAAGTGAAATAAAAGACCCAAAGGTGAAAGAGACAGAAAGATTGCGTAGATGCGTGAATGAGTAGATGAGTTGAAGAGGTAAATACGAAATACGAAATTCGAAATCCGAAACAAATTCTAATAACCAAAATTCAAATGTTTGAAACAGAACCCCGCGTGAAACGGTTATAGGAATATCCAATATCGAACAAGGAATGTCGAATGAAGAAGTAAGGCGGTGGCCAGATCCTTCGCCGTGCTCAGAATGACAAAGGTGAGATTGCTTCGTCGGCAATCGGCCTCCTCGCAATGACTTTTTTCCTTTTTACTTTCCCTCCGTGGCTATCGTTATTTATTTTTGAGCCGAATTGTAATTTTCTCGGGTCGACCTTCCTGTCGAATTTTACAGGGTCCTTAAAGATAAAGGGGAGTTTTTTTATCTCCTCCTTCCAGTTGGTTTCATCTTCCCTGTTCTGTGCGAGTTCAAAATTAAAGTTACCCGTGGCTTCGCCCCGAGGCGAGTCGAAGAAACCTTTGTCTTTTAAGCCGAGTTTTTCTTTTATGACGGATATATAATTGGGGTTTATCTCATATCCGACAGAGTTTCTTTCAAGATTCTTTGCTGCCAGCGTAGTTGTTCCACTGCCTAAGAATGGGTCAAGTATAGTATCATTAACAAAGCTAAACATTTTGATAAGACGATGGGGAATTTCTTCTGGAAACATAGCCAGATGCCCAGTTTGTTTTTCGCCGGGGATATTCCAGTGGCCGGCGAAATATTGATTCCATTCGTCAATGGTAAGTTTTGATTTGTCTTTAATGCCTTTCGGCACGATTTTGCCGGTGCCGGGTTTTTTGAAAATCAAAATGAATTCATAATCAATCTTGATAATACCGTTTCGCGGATATGGAAAAGAACCCATTATTGTTGCGCCGCCGGTAGTGTTGCAGGTGGTAACTTTCTGCCAGATAATAGCACCCATATAGTCGAAGCCGACTGTTTCACAGAATTTGATAATTTCAGTGCGAATGGGAATTATTTTGTATCTGCCGTAATAGACCGACCTTGCGAACTGGTCACCTATATTTATACATAACCGGCAGCCGTTTTCGAGGACTCTATGGCATTCGTTCCATACAAGATTAAGATTATTTATGTAGTCCTCGTAAGTATCGTCAAATCCTATCTGGCCGCCATTACCATAATCCTTTAGCTGCCAGTAAGGCGGAGATGTAATAACAAGCTGGACAGACTGAGCAGCCAGCTCAATCATTTTTCTCGAATCGCCGATTATGACTTTATGCTTTGTCATAGTTCAACTCAAGAGTTTTTTTAGTAAGGCCCGCTGGAAGTGGAGGCGGTTTTCGGACTGGTCGAATATAATCGAATTGGCCGACTCGGCGACCTCGTCAGTGATTTCCAAGCCACGATGAGCAGGCAAACAGTGCATAATCCTGGCATCAGGCGCAGATTTGACCAGCTCGGCATTGACCTGAAAACCTTCAAAGTCTGCACGCCGCTTTTGCTTTTGTTCCTCCTGCCCCATACTGACCCAGGTATCGGTGTAAATAATATCGGCGTCCATTACGGCCTTGCGTGGGTCGTTCGTTTGTCGGACACAGCCGGCTGATACTTGATTCGCCTCTTGGATTGTTTCATCATCGAGCTCGTAGCCAGCCGGCGAAGCAATTGCCATTTTCATACCCAGCTTGCTACAAGCAAAGGCCAGCGACCGAGCTACGTTATTGCCGTCACCAATGAAGGCAACCTTCACGTCTTCCAATCGCCCGCAGTGTTCCTGAATTGTCAGGACGTCAGCCATCGCCTGGCAGGGATGCGACCAGTCCGTCAAGGCGTTTATTACCGGCACCGTTGCATACTCGGCTAACTCGGTAACAGTGCTGTGCTCGAAGGTTCGTGCCATTATGCAGTCAACATACCGACTCAGGACCCTTGCTACATCCTTGATGGGCTCGCGCTTGCCGATTCCGCCGATATCTTCCGGCTTAACGTAGATTGCACTACCGCCGAGGTCTGTCATAGCAACGTGAAAGCTGATTCTGGTTCGTAAGCTCGGCTTCTCGAAAAGCATCGCCAGAACCTTGCCAGATAGACACAAATCTTTACCGCCCTGTTTGTATAAACTCTTCAGCTGGGCACTTAGCTGCAGCAGTTCCTTAAGCAGCTCCGTGGAACAATCATTTATGGAAAGAAAATGTTTCATTTTTTCTTTTAGCCACAAAAAAAAGTGAGCTAAAGTGAACTAAAGTGAGCTAAAGTGAAAAAATAATCCAAGTCATGCTGAGCGAAGCAAAGCATCTGGCCTTCGATTGTGAGATTCTTCGCTCGCTGGACGCTCGCTCAGAATGACAGCTTTGCTGTCACTTTTGGCACTTTTCACTTCTTTGGGTCTTCGTGGCTATTTCCTTTCATTCAAAACCGCATCGAGGATATCAACGGCCTG
>CAZKYA010000114.1:0-6954 GCA_964556725.1 uncultured Pirellulales bacterium | reverse complement strand
TGGCCAGATAGCTCTTCGAATAACGCTTATTATAGAAAAGCTCCTGCCACTGCCGAACCATTCCCATATACCCGTTGTTTATAATGCAGACCTTTATCGGCAAATTGTGCTCAACCGCCGTTGCAAGCTCCGTCATCGTCATATTAAAACTGTGGTCGCCGTCGATATCAATAACGGTAGCATCCGGCTTGGCGACTTGGGCGCCTATAGAGGCCGGCAGGCCGAAGCCCATTGTCCCGAGTCCGCCGGAGCTTATAAACTGCCTGGGCCTTGTGAATTTATAAAACTGAGCGGTCCACATCTGATTTTGTCCGACGCCGGTAGTAATAATCGCATCGCTCTTGGTCTGCCGACAAATTTCCTCAATAACATACTGCGGCTTGATTGTTGATGCGTCCCTGTCGTAACGCAGTTCAAATTTCTTTTTCCATTCAGCAATCTTATTGAACCACTTTTTTCTCTCTTTAAATTCAACTTCTTTTATTAACTCACCGAGTATCTCTTTTGCATCTCCCACAACCGGGATATCGACGCGAACGTTCTTGGAGATGCTCGAAGGGTCGATATCAATATGGATAATCTTTGCATTCGAAGCAAAGGTTGCCAGCTTTCCGGTAACCCTGTCATCAAATCGAGCGCCTATTGCAATAAGCAAATCGCATTGCTGCACAGCATAATTAGCGTAAGCAGTGCCGTGCATACCGAGCATATCCAGCGATTCGGGCTCTCTCTGGTCGAAGCTGCCCAATCCCAGAAGTGTCATTGTAACGGGCAGATGCGCCTTTTTAGCCAGTTGCCTTAATTCATCAGATGCGTTTGCGCTGATAATCCCGCCGCCGACGTAAAGCACCGGCTGCTGGGACTTGTTTATCGCCTGTGCCGCCATAGATATCTGTCTGGCGTTTCCCTTTGTTCGTAGGTGGTAGCCGGGCAATTCCATCGTC
This sequence comes from uncultured Pirellulales bacterium, assembly GCA_964556725.1. GTDB lineage: Bacteria > Planctomycetota > Phycisphaerae > Sedimentisphaerales > Anaerobacaceae > CAZBWE01. Next base: position 6,010 of record CAZKYA010000114.1, on the reverse strand, counting down.
ACCGGCTGGTCAATACAGCATTTGTTGACCTCGACGTCAACGGGTATATCAACCAGCACCGGGCCGGGTCGGCCGGTTGAAGCTATATAAAATGCCTCTTTAATAATGCGCGCCAGGTCTTTGACGTCCTTGACAATACAATTGTACTTTGTAACCGGACGGGTAATACCGGTAGTATCCGCCTCTTGAAATGCGTCGTTGCCGATAAGCTCTGTGCGGACCTGCCCGGTTAAAGCAACTATCGGCACCGAGTCCATCATTGCAGTGGCAAGACCGGTAACCAGATTGCAAGCACCGGGGCCGCTCGTTGCGACAACAACACCAACTCTCCCGCTGGCACGTGCATAGGCATCGGCCATATGGCAGCCGCCCTGCTCGTGCCGAGGGTTGATGAAGCGAATCGGCGCATCGTATAATCTATCAAACAAAGGTAACACTACACCGCCGGTATAGCCGAACATTGTATCGACACCCTGTTCGATCAGCATATCGACGATTATCTGAGCACCTGCTTTGTCCTTGGGACTCCTTTCGGAGAGAGAAGATTGTGTGGCTGGTTTATCTGAAGACTGAGATTTTGATTCCATTTTTACACCTTTCCTGATAAACATGTAACACGGCCATCTTGGCCGTGTAGATTAGTTATTCCGGAAGAACTCCTGCTTTTCAAGAGTCCTTAACTATGGCTCTGTGGGTCCGCTTCGTGAAGCTAATCGCTTTTACCAGAAAAAACGACTAAACAGCTCGAAGATTTAGACCCTGCCATAATCCCGTAACCACCCGCAACAAACGGGTGTCTCAGGGTCGTATTTGCATGTTTTCATACAAATACACAGAAATTATACAAAACCAGAATATGTCTGTCAATTATTTTTCGGCTATTTATACCCCTGTAAATAAAGATTTTTTGGCTCGTTTGGATGGGACAAAAACGCTTTCAAAACTATAGAAAAAACTGGCCTTAAACTTAAATTGCCGGTATAATTGGGTCGCAAATTAAATTTAGGAGAACTTTAATGTGTGACAAATGCGGTTGTAGCGAAGCTAATACTGAAAAAACCTTTGAAGAAAAGGTCAAAGATGTAATCGAGTCAATTCGACCGGCCCTCCAGGGCCACGGGGGCGATGTGGAACTGGTGGGAACCGATGATGATAATGCTGTTAGGGTCCGCCTTCAGGGAGCTTGCCAGGGTTGTCCCGGCGCTGTGATGACGATGAAAATGGGCATCGAAAGAATCCTGAAGGAAAAAGTGCCTGAGGTCAAAGAAGTCATCGCCGTGGGCTAAATTCAGCCAAAAACCAATTGGTTAGCTCTCCGGGTCGTCCCCGATTAAATCTTGACTGTCGTCAGACAAGTGTTTGAGGATTTTATCTACGTTGGGCTTTTCAATTACGCCTTTATCGGTAATGATAGCGGTAATATCCTGCGCCTCGGTAACATCAAAGGCCAGATTGTCCACATAAACCCCATCAGGGGCAATCTGCATTTTCGCAAATGTCATTACCTCTTCGTCTGCTCTTTGTTCAATAGGTATTTCGGCTCCGCTTTTTATGCTCAAATCGAATGTGCTTGATGGTGCAGCAATATAAAAAGGTATGTTGTGCTCTCTGGCGAGAATGCTCAGGCTGTAGGTACCGATTTTGTTTGCCGTATCTCCATTTGCTGCGATTCGGTCGGCGCCGGTAATAACGGCGTGAATCTTTCCCTGCTTCATCAGCCACCCGGCCATATTGTCACAGATTAAGATTGTCTCGATACCTGCTTGTTTCAGCTCCCAGGTGGTGAGCCGGGCTCCCTGTAGCAGCGGTCTTGTCTCATCAACATAGACCTTAAATTTCTTTGCCTTTTTCTTTGCTTCATACATCACTGACAGAGCCGTTCCCTGCCCGGCGGTCGCAAGTGCCCCGGCATTACAATGCGTCAAAATGCTGGCGCCATCCTTGATAAATTTTTCCCCGTTCCGGCCAATACGACGACACATATCCACGTCTTGTTGATAAATAGCATTCGCCTCGGCCAGAACAGTTTTCTGTAGCGCCTGTAAATTTGCCTGTGGCTTGGCAGCTATAAATTCCTCGGCACTTCGCCGGACCCTGTCCACTGCCCAGAATAGATTTACCGCGGTGGGACGCGATGACGCTAAATACTCGCACGACTCAGCTATGGCTTTAAGTCCCTGCTCCAAACTGTCGGCAGGTTCTAACTTTTGCAGGGCCAGAACCGGCCCGTAAGCCGCCGCAACTCCTATGACAGGGGCACCGCGAATAGCAAGCGTCTTTATCGCCTCATAAAGTTGCTTGGTATCCCGGCATTTCAATTTAACCAATTCGGCAGGTAACTGCCGCTGGTCTATAAGCTCAAGACAGCCATCAACGTTACCAACCCATTTAACTGTCTGAACAATCATAAATATCTTTTCTCGAACATTGTGTTCAGACTATCTGTCAACTCTGGCGCCACCGCCTCCGATGGCTTTCTGGACTTCAAGCAGACTGGCTGTGGTTGTATCGCCGGGTGTGGTCATTGCCAGAGCACCGTGGGCGGCACCATAGTTAACCGCCTCAGCGGGCACTTTTGCCTCCATAAGGGCATATATCAGGCCGGATGCAAAGCTGTCACCACCGCCGACACGGTCGTATATTTCAAGGTCGGGCCTGAGTGTGGCCTCGTGAAACTGGCCGTCCGCGTAGATAATGGCACCCCAATCGTTGACTGATGCGGTCTTTGCGTTTCGAAGTGTTGTGCCTACAATTTTGAAATTTGGAAACTCTTTGACGACCCGCTTTATCATTTCCTTGAAATTTGTTGGGTCGAGCTTGGAATAGCTTTTGCCGGTGCCTTTTACTTCAAAACCCAAAGCGGCTGTGAAGTCTTCTTCGTTTCCGAGCATCACATCAACGTGCGGTGCGATGGCGCGATTGACTTCAATTGCTTTTTGCTGGCCGCCGATGTCCTTCCACAGTGAATTGCGGAAGTTCAGGTCGTAGGAAACTACGGTGCCGTATTTTTTGGCTGCTGTAACGGCCTCGATGATAACGTCGGGCGTGGTCGGCGACAATCCTGCGAAGATGCCTCCGGTGTGGAACCATCTGGTGCCGTCGGTGCCGAATATTTTGTCCCAGTCGATATCACCTTTTTTTAGTTGTGAGGCGGCGCTGTTTGCCCTGTCAGAGCAGCCCACTGCGGCCCGGACGCCAAATCCACGCTCTGTGAAATTCAAGCCAATCCTTACCGTCCTGCCTATTCCATCGTACGGGACCCATTTGACATACTCCATATTTACACCACCCTGAAATATCAAATCCTCAAGCAATCTTCCGACAGGATTATCCACAAGGGCGGTAACGACTGCGGCCCTTTGGCCGAAACACCGCTTAAGACCTCTGGCGACATTGTATTCTCCGCCACCTTCCCAGACTCGAAAATGCCGCGTTGTGTGAATCCTTTCTTCGCCTGGGTCAAGACGAATCATTATTTCACCCAGCGAGAGTATGTCATACTTACATTCCGACTTCGGCTTTATATCTATTACTGCCATAAATATCCTCCTTCTGATGGAATATCATCTGTTATAAATTTTTCCCTCTCTGTAATCCTTCCAGGCCGGCTCAAATGCCTTTCTCTCAGTCGGTGCCGGCCTTAATTTGACGGTTTTGCATCGGAATAAATCAGGTGAGCTCTGGTCGTATTCTATCTGCAATACGGAATCTCTTAGTGATTTATTCTCAGGTTTGAACTTCAAGGGTTTATTTGTTGCTTTGTCAATTACATCAGGATGTATTTCAATACCATCCTTGGCAAGAACAAGATGCGAGCCCCGTGAACCGCTGCCTTGTTTTAGCAATTCCACAACCGCTTTGAGGTATGCAATGCTTGTCAGAGCCAGATGCTCTGCCTGTATTGCTGTAATTAAAGCCGAGGCGTCTTTTGAATTGAAACCTTTTTGTTGTATGCTTTTATAAAGCTCGATGGCCTGCTTGAGAGCTTTTTGAGCATCATTCAACTCTCTAATATGTCCCCCTGATGCAGTCATACGGTTTTGAATCTGGTCGATTACATCAACTGGCACTAAACCAGATGGGCTTTTACAGGCCTCAAGTTTATTGATAAGCTGGCTTAGCTGCTTCTTGATGTCAGCTTTCTTGTTTGAGTAATCGGGCAGCTCACAGCCATACGCCTTCACAATGTATTCCGCTGCTCGAAGCCCGCCGGTCTGGCCGGCATTAAGAGCAGAGCCGCCAGGCCGTTTGACACCGTGTGTTCCTGCCATTTCACCGATTACAAAAGTGTGCGGTATGCTGGACTGCCACCACCTGTCAATGGAAAAGCCGCCATTATTATGCTGGGCACAGACTGCAATCTCCAGCGGCTCAGAATACAAATCAATGCCGTTTTCCTTATATATCTCGATGGCAGGGGTGTTCATATGCGCCAATCGTTCGATGGGGGTATTCTGAAGCGCGCCGGCTTTTTGCAAATACGTTTTTGCTTCCGGCTCGAGGTCATCGATATTAAACTCGTCCATAGATTCACTGCCGAGCGGATTGTGCAGAAAGTCCATAAAGACTCGCCTGCCTTTTTGTGTTTCGTTGAATACGAGGATGTCAATCAATGAAGACTGCAGATTCTCAATCCGCTGCGGGTCGAATGGCCACTGGTAACCCTTGAGAAAGATGTTCGTTGCCATCTTGCTCATCGTCGGGAAAAAGGCCGTTAGAAATTCTTTCTCATCTTTACCCCCGCTCTTGCTTTCGCAGGAAAGCGCGGGGACGTCGGTGCTGAAGATTCGCGGGATTGCCTGCATATAAGTGCCGGAGACGTTCCAGCGAAACTTTATGCTCGCAAGTCCGAACTGCGATTCGGTCAGGTTTTCAGCAACCAGACCTGCCTTAAATGCAATCCCGTGAACACCCAACTGGCCCTTTGGATAAACGCTTGTCTTATAAAGCTCACCGGGCCCACCGGCAGCGAGGACTATATTTACACCAAGATAAACATTCATAGCGTAATTTGATTTGTTAACGCTCGTTCTGTCTATTGTCACGACACCTATAATTCGCCTGTCGCTGCCCGAACCCGTTGTGAGCAGATGAGCGACCTCCTGATTGTCAATCATCCGGACACCATACCGCTGAAGTTGCCTCTGCAGAGCTTCGCTCATAAATTTGCTGGTTTTTGGTCCTGCCGATGTTGCCCGTTCATAAGGGTCATGGTCGGTCTTGTAGCCGATGAATATGCCCGTAGCATCCGTGGGAAAAGCTACACCCGCCTGCACTAAATGATAAAACTCACGAAGTGACACGATTGCTTCGACAAGCGCCGTATCGCTGTGGCAGCAGCCCGCGGAGGTTAAACTTTTTGCAAATTCTTCGGCGCTGTCGGCCACATCGGGACTGGTGCCCATCTTGTAATAGGTCTGCTTGTCGGAGCCGCTCATCCTCGATGCGCCCAGGCCAAGCCCTGCGGTTATCACAACGATTCTATCCTGCGGATTGGCGATTCCTTTTCGTTCCATAAATTCATAGAGGTGCACGCCGCAGTTCATCCCAGCCGCTCCTGAGCCGACAATCACCGTATTGTAATGATGGAACGTAACTTTTTTGCTCGCTATCTGTTTCGTTTCCACAAGCCCGGTTCTCCTGTTTTGAGTTTTAATTCTTTATTGAATATTAAAATTTCTGCCGGTAATCTTGCTTATCTGTTTGATGGATGCTGTGGCGAAATCAATATCGGGGTATTTTTCCGTCCGCCGCTTGTCTATCAGTTGTTTAATCTTGGTAAATTCATTAGCCAGAAGATTGTAGTTTTGCTCGTCGATGATTTTCTTCATAGTCGGCTTTTCAATCATGCTAAACGACCCGCCCAGGACCAGAACGCCTGCATCAATATAGTCAGGGATGTTAGTTGAATTTGTTCCGCCTGTCGGCACTAAGCTGATTGTTTTGTGAATGGCAGGGTCTATCGCCTTGACAAAGTCAGGGCCACCCAGTTCTTTAGCCGGGAATATCT
>CAZKYA010000113.1:0-6994 GCA_964556725.1 uncultured Pirellulales bacterium | reverse complement strand
GGCCTTCTCGGTCCTAACGGGGCAGGCAAAACCACGGCAATGAGAATGCTGGCGTGCTTTCTGACGCCTGACAGCGGGACAGCTACCATCTGTGGTTATGATATTTTGCAAAATCCTGTCGAAGTCAGGCGGTCGCTCGGTTACCTTGCGGAGAATTCACCGGCGTATGGCGAAATGACGGTTGGAGGATTCTTGGATTTTGTCTGTGACGCAAGGCAGATTAAGGGCAAAGACCGAAAGCAGGCACTTGACCGCATTGTCCCGATGTGTGCGATTGAATCTGTATATCATCAAACGATTGAAACACTATCAAAGGGATATATACGGCGTGTCGGCCTGGCCCAGGCATTAATTCACGACCCGGATGTCCTTATTCTTGACGAACCTACGGACGGCCTGGACCCAAATCAAAAGCACGAGGTAAGGCAGCTTATAAATAAAATGTCAAAGGATAAGTGTATCATTGTCTCGACCCACATCCTTGAAGAGGTTGAAGCTGTTTGTTCGAGGACAATAATTATTTCCAGAGGCAGGATTCTCGTCGATTCAACGCCGCAGCAGCTAAAGGAAAAGTACAATTGCAGTCTTGATGAGGTTTTTCACAAAATTACCAAAAGTGGTAAATAGTTAAATTGCCAGTGCTGAGGAGTGCAAAAATGAATAGTTTTTTTGCCGTGTTCAAAAGGGAGCTAAAAAGCTATTTTACAACGCCTTTGGCGTATGTATTTCTTGTTATTTTTCTGTTTTTCTCCGGGTATTTAACGTTTAAGCAGGGCTTTTTTGAAATGCGGCAGGCAGATATGCGTGCGTTTTTTATGAATTTGCCGCTGCTGTTTATTTTTATGGTGCCATCGGCAGCGATGCGCCTCTGGGCTGAAGAGCGAAAGGCCGGTTCCATTGAGCTGTTGTTTACTTTGCCGATTACAATCACACAGGCCGTTTTAGGAAAGTTCTTCGCAGCGTGGCTTTTCCTTGCAATTGCATTAGCGTTGACCTTCCCGATGGCAATTACCGTTTGTTACCTCGGAGACCCTGACGTCGGCTTAATAATTACCGGTTACATTGGCAGCTTGTTGATGGCCGGAGGATTTCTCGCTATTGGCTGTTTCTTTTCAGCGGTCAGCAAAAATCAGGTAATAAGTTTTGTCCTCTCGGTGGTGGCTGCTGCCATACTTGTCTTTGCTGGTATGCCGACTACGCTAAGTTATCTTTCTACTTTTTTACCAGCCGGTCTGGTCTCTGCAATAGAGGGTATGAGCTTTCAGATACACTTTGAGTCTATACAGAAGGGAGTGCTGGAGTTTAAGGACATTAGCTACTTTGTGCTGCTGATTATCGGCTGGATTGTTGCCGGCAGTGTTGTCTTGGACCAAACCAAGGCCGGCTAATAAACCCGTTAGAAATTACACAGGCCCCGTTAGATATTCCCAAATGGGGCAATATCGTAGAAAAAAACAAGATTTCTAACAGGGCGGGCGTTTAAGGAGTTTTATAAAAAATGGCAAAAGAGCAGCAAATTTCTCACGGTGTAAACCGAACAATACGAGCAATTATCGGTGCGGTCCTTATTTTGGTAATTACTTTCAGCGCGATAAGCATTTGCCAGAACATCGGCAGGTCATTGAAGCTCGATGTCACCGGACAAAAGCTTTATACGCTTTCGAACGGGACCAGGGCAATTCTGGCTAAACTTCATCAGCCGATTAAAATGAAGCTTTACTATGCAAAAACAGCTACATTGAGAGCGCCAGACCCCATCCGGTACTTCAACAATTATTACGAGTTCGTAAAAGCATTACTGGAGGAGTATGTTGCAGCGGCAAAAGGTATGATTGAGTTGGAAATAATCGACCCGAGGCCTTTTTCTAATGATGAAGTGCAGGCATTGCAATACGGCTTAACGCGATTTAGCATAACGCAGGAGGAAAACTTTTTCTTCGGATTAGTAGTGCAGACGCCATTCGGGGTTGAAAAGGTAATACCTTTCTTTTCGCCGGACCGGCAGAACTTCGTTGAATATGACATAAGTTACTTAATAGATACTGCAATCACCCGTGAGAAAAAGAGAATTGGTATATTAAGTTCGCTGCCGGTAATGGGCGAAGACATCAGCGGCTATATGGCGCAGCTTCGGCGTATGCAGGGTCAACGACCCACGCAGCCCTGGACAATTGTTGAGCAGTTAGGCAGACAGTTTGAAGTCAAGCGAGTCCCCACCGATGTTAACGATATAAATGATGTTGATGTCCTGCTGGTCATTCACCCTAAAGAGCTTTCGGAACAAACTTTGTTTGCAATTGACCAGTTTGTTTTGAAAGGTGGCAGAACAGTTATATGCGTTGACCCGCATTGCGTTGTGGATAGACCCAGCCAGATGGCAATGCAAATGGGTAAAGCGCCTACGCAGGGCTCGAATCTAAATATTCTTTTGCGAACTTGGGGCCTTGAGATGCCGGAGAACACCTTTGTTGGCGACAGAAATCTGATGATGTCTGCACCTCTTAGCCGTGATGGCCGTGAGGAAAATGTCATCGGCTTCCTCGGTCTTAGGCCAGGTTGCTTCAATACTGACAATGTTATTACTGCCCAGCTTAACCAGGTGCAGGTCCTGTTCGCCGGCGGGTTGAGAGAAATCCCGGACACAAATCAGGCAGAAACGGCTGATATTGAACGAACGCCGCTTATTATGTCAACAAGTCGGGGAAATATCGTTTCGGTCGGCAGTCCACTTGAGCTGATGTTTCCGGACCCATCGAAACTTATGAGTAAATTTTTCGCAGGAGTTAAGCCGGTTCCGATGGGTTACCTGGTAACCGGCCGTTTCAAAAGCAGCTTTCCTGACGGCATTGAAATCGAAGTCGAGCAGAAATCGGAAGACCCGAACGAAACTAAAAAAATCAGGAAGCAGATTAAAGGACTGACTGAAGCGGCGCAAGATTGTGCAGTGGTTGTCCTTGCGGATGTCGATTTCATAAGTGATATGTTAGCATATCGCAATTTTTTCCCCTTTGGCAAGGCCATCTTGGGTGACAATAGTGCTTTATTGCTCAATGCAATTGAAGATTTGACCGGCTCGACCGACCTGATTTCAATCAGGTCCAGAGGCAACTTCCAACGTCCGTTCACTGTTGTTGACGAAATTGAAAAGCAGGCAGAAGCTGAAACTGCACAGGAAGTCGCAAAACTCAACGCACAAATCGCCGGCTTCACGAATGAATTACAATCTGTTCTGGCTTCGTCAAAAGGCGAAGAAGCAGAAGTCATCGGCAGCACAATACTGCAGAAGCAGCGGGATATTGAATTGAAGAAACTCCAGGCCCAGCGACAGCTAAATGAAATAAAACTGGAAAGACGCGAACGAACTGAGCTTTTAGGTAATAGGCTTCGCGACTTCAATATGTTGATGGCGCCAGCGGTTATTCTCGTAATTGCTGTAGTCTTGGGTGTCCGCCGAAGTGTTAGAAAGAGGCATTATATCAGTCACGCAAGCGATGCTTAACAGCTTCTAACAAAAAGAATGTCATTGCGAGCCCCCTTCTTGCTTTCGCAAGAAAGCAGGGGGCGTGGCAATCTCTGAGCTTTGATAACGTAAAAACTCATTTTGTTAGAAATTGTAATAAAATGGGAGTCTTACAGATGAGTGACAGAAAACTTGCAATACTTGCCGTTGTGGCGGTTGTTATGGTCATACTGGCTGTGACTCAATCACGTATTTCCAGTGGACCGCCGGAGTCGGAAATGCCTGGTTATCTAATGCCGGCAATTAATTCTGCTCGCGTTGGCAGCATCATCGTAGGAAAAGGTGATGATATGGTAACCATAAAACAAATAGAAGGCCATTTTGTCGTCGCTAATAAGGACAATTATCCCGCCAGGGTCAGCGAAATAAACAATTTGTTCACCAGGTGCCAGGAAGTCCGCTGGTCCCAATTTATTACCGATAACCCGGCAAGCCACAAAGACCTTGGGGTAGCAGAGGAAAACGCTCGCAGCATTGTCAAATTTTTGACACCGGAGCCGAATTCAACAATCCTCGCAGGAATCGTCGTGGGAAAAACAAAAGAGGCAGGAGAGGGCACTTATGTAAGATTGCTTTCAAGCGATAAGGCAACGAGTGATAAGGTGTACCTTGCACAGGATGTGCCCAGCTTTAGTAGCCGGGTGATGAATTATATTGAGCAAAAGCTTATCTCTTGCAAATTCGAAGATATTGAGTCGGTAATAGTCGCTTCGTCGAGCGGCGAATACACACTAATAGCACAGCAGGATGGCGAAGACATAGTGCTGGAAAATACCCCTGAAGGCAAAAAGTTAAAAGTTAGCGACGCCAAGAGTGTTTTTGCTGCTTTGACTGATTTGAGATTTGACGATGTCATGAAAAAAACATCCGGCCTGCTCTTTGGTAGAAAATTTGTGTGTCGGCTGAAAAACTCGACTGTTTATACCATAGATATCGCTCAAAAAGAAAATCAAACTTATATAATCTGCCAGGCCGAATTTACAAATACAATTGAAAGGCCGACAAAGGATGAGACGGATGAACAACTCAAGGAAAAAGAAGCGGAACTCCTCGCCTGGGAAAAGGCAAGTGAGTTTTCTGAAAAACATCAGGGATGGATTTACAAAATCGCCGAATCCAAAGCAAAAAATCTGACGAAGGAGCTTTCAGATTTACTCGAAGATGACGTCAGCCCCGGGGAGACAGAAAAGGCGGCAGAGCCCAATTCTGTGGAAGTTGACGAGCTGATTGATTCCCTTGACCTTCCCAATATACCAGATATTGAAGATGCCAACGCCGTAGAGGCCGAACAGTAAAATATTCAAAGCCGGATTTCGTGCTGCCAAACGGCCTTTACCCAGGGCTATGGAGGGCATATCTTCGCTCAGGGCAGCTAATTCGGTAGGGACAGAAGAAGATAAAGCCGACGGTGTCTGGCTAAATATTTTCCCTCATTTTGAGTATGATTCTCACTGTTAAAGTTTGAGAGGATAGCTTATAATATGGCCTTAAAATTCATAAAACGATTTACTGACACTAATTTATGGAGGTAGAAAAAATGATTAAGTCAAAACATTCAAGAGGTGTAGTTTTAGTAGGTTTGCTGATTTTCTTTGTCTTTACTACAGCAATCAAAGCAGAAATTTCGTCAGAGCCGGCTGGTGATGAGCTGCTTAAGATGATACCAGCCGAGAGTCTGTTTTGCGTCCGTGTGAACAATCTTGAGAATAGTCTTGGTCAGATAGACCAGTTCTTGACCGGCATATCGCCTATGCCTATGTTTCTTTCGATGACGGTTCGCGGTCAGTTGGCAAAACTATTGGGTAGTCCCGAGCTGACAGGCCTGAATATGGGCGGAAATTTTGCAATATTTGCAGTGCCGACAGCCGGTGAACCAACGGGACCTAAACAGTCGGATATGTTTATCGGCGTTCTCGCACCCGTTACGGATTACAAACAGTTCGTTGATGTCAATTCTAACCTGAGCCAACCGGACGCAAATGGAGTATCAAAATTCACAGGTAGCGAACTCGGTGGGATGTTAATTAAGCAGGTTGGAAACTATGCGCTTATAGCTAAGGCCGAGTATAGCACCTTCACCTCAACCGCGAAATTGCTCTCCGCTGCCGAAGCAAAAGGATTAGCCGGTGGTCTCGACGCCGATGAGGTAAATAGAGCTGTAAAAGAACCCATCTGGGCCTATGGAAATGTTCAGCTGGTCTCAAAGGTCTTCGGCCCTCTCATTTTCGGCAAAATAGAAGAAATAAAAAAGCTGAAGGGGCCGTCGAGTAACCAGCAAGCACCAGAGCTCTTTGCGAATGTGATGAATATGTATGCAGCTGTTCTTGAGACGCTGATGAAAGAGACAGAGTCCTTGAGTTTAACTATCAGGCCGGAACCGAATGTGTGTAATATGGCTATGAGTGTTTCGGCACTGCCGGGAACAGATATGGCAAATATATTTGTCGCCGATGTCTCAGCAGGACAAGAGAATAAGCTCTTAGGGTATCTCGAAGACGGGACAGTGATGAATTTCGCCTGCAAAATGAATACGCCTTTCTGGAAGCTCAATGCCAAGGGCGTTGATTTAATGGCAACTATGATGGGTGAGTCTATGCCCGCCGAGGATATAGCAAGGTTAAAGGCCCTTGTGGAAAATGCGGCAGGTGCTCTCGGCGACTCAATGGCAGGAGCGTTTTCGGTAGATGTGAAAAATAAGCCGCCTTTCAGATGCAAGTATGTCGTAGCGGTTAAGGACCCGGAGAAATTCAACCAGCTCATCGAAGAATGTTCGCAGATGATGAACACAGGTGCTATTGCTAATTTTTATAAGAGCATGGGTCTTGAAACGTCCTTTACAATAAATCGAGCTGTTGATAATTACAAAGGCGTTTCAATAGACTCGTCTAAGTTCGTAATGAAGTCAACCGAACCCAATTCGCCCCAGGGGCAAATGATAAATGCTATGTACGCAGGGGGATTTGATTACCGATGGGCTGTAGTTGATGGGCTGTATGTTTGCGTTATGGGTGGCGATGTGGATTCAGCTATACGCCAGCTTATCGACCAGGTGAAAGCCGGCGGCCCTAAGCAATTGGCCGATGAAACCAAGACAGCGCTGTCTCTGATTCCACAGGCAAGTAAAGCTGATTTTGTAGCAACCTATAATTTCCTGCGGTGGTTTAAGGTTATTGGCGCTATGATGCCTATGCCAATGCCGCAGATGGATGTTCCTACTAACAGCAACATCGCATTTGCCGGTAAAATTGCTAACGGCAAAATGACATTTGAAATCGCTCTGCCGAAACAGCATCTGATGGAAATGATAGGGATGTTTCAGAAAATGCAACAGCAGCAACAGCAGCAAATGCAGAAGAAAGGAATGACAACGACCTCTGCCCAGAACTTAAGACTGATAGGACTTGCCTGCCTGACGTATGCGAAGGACTATGATGATAAATTCCCTCCAAATCTGCAGGTGCTTGTTGAGAAGTA
>CAZKYA010000112.1:0-7017 GCA_964556725.1 uncultured Pirellulales bacterium | reverse complement strand
CTGTTAATTATTTAGAATACAAATTCAAAATAGTAAATAGTAAATTGAAAATTGTTTGGGGCCATAGCTCAGTTGGGAGAGCGCTTGCATGGCATGCAAGAGGTCGTGGGTTCGAATCCCATTGGCTCCATTTTATATATTTTGTACCTTCATCAAAATAAATACAGGCTACATCCTGAAAATCATAACGACTTCGGGTTAGACAATATTAAAATATCAGATTAAATTTGGTATAGTCCTTTCCTAAAAGGAGATAAGAAATTGAGGTTATTGGTCGTATCTAATCGCTTACCTATCACGGTAGTAGAACAAGAAGGCAAGTTGGTATTCCAGGAAAGTGTGGGAGGTCTTGTCTCCGGTTTAAGTGCATATTTAGATTCGTTGAAAGGTTCATCCTTCACTAAGTCTGATTATATATGGGTCGGCTGGCCAGGTATTTCAGTCGATAAGAAAACTAAAGAAGAATTAGAAGAGCTAACTGTAAGAGCGCTTTCTGAATTTCGTTCTTATCCCGTTTTCCTTACCGAGAGGGCTATGGAGAAGTTTTATCAGGGATTCTGCAATAAGACAATCTGGCCACTCTTTCACTATTTCCCTACTTATGCCATTTACGATGAGGCATTGTGGCTGCATTACAAATGTGTGAACAAAATCTTCTGTGAAGCAGTTATGAAAGTCATAAAACCAGACGATGTGGTATGGATACATGATTATCACCTGATGCTTCTTCCTCAGCTTTTGCGAGAAAAGATGCCGGATATCCCCATAGGTTTTTTTCTCCATATTCCTTTCCCATCCTTCGAACTATTTCGGCTTCTCCCGGTGAAATGGCGCAGCGAGATATTGGAAGGGCTATTAGGAGCAGACCTTATAGGATTTCACACGCACGACTACACTCAATATTTCTTGCGCTGTGTCCTTCGTATTTTAGGTTATGAACACAATATGGGTGAAATTTTTCTACGCGACCGTGTTATAAAGGCTGAGACCCTCCCGATGGGTATAGACTTTCAGAGATTTTACACCGCAGCAAGCTGCCCGGAAGTGCAAAAGGAAAAAGAGCAACTTGTCAAGACGTTATCAGATTTCAAGGTTGTGCTCTCGATAGACCGCCTGGATTACACAAAAGCCATCATCAACCGGTTGCAAGGTTACCAAATATTCCTTCAGAAGAATCCACAATGGCACAGGAAAGTTATATTGGTCTTAGTAGTCGTTCCGTCTCGGATAGGGGTGGAACATTATCAGCAGATAAAAAAACAGATAGATGAATTCGTAGGAAAAGTTAACGGCCAGTTCGGCGATGTTGGTTGGACGCCAATATTGTATCAATACAGATTCGTCCCGTTTCATCCGCTGGTTGCTTTATATGCCGTCAGTAATGTTGCTCTGATTACACCTGTAAGAGATGGTATGAATCTCATAGCCAAAGAATACATTGCAACTAAAATGGATAAGACCGGTGTTTTGATTCTCAGCGAGATGGCAGGTGCTGCAAAAGAACTTGGAGAGGCAATTATCATAAACCCCAATAACATACAAGAAATTGCGGATGCTCTGAAAGAGGCGCTGGAAATGCCCAAAGACAAGCAGGTAAAGCGTAATGAAATTATGCAGAACCGCCTGCGGCGTTATGATGTGGTTCGCTGGGCAGATGATTTCATTCGTAAGTTGCTTTATATACAGGATGAGCAAAAAAAGTTTCAAGCCAGATTATTAAGTCTTTCTATGAAGGAACTGCTACTTAAAGATTTCAAAAAGGCCATAAAAAGACTTATTTTTTTAGATTACGATGGGACGCTTGCTCCCTTTACAACGTATCCTCAAATGGCAAAACCATCTGAGGACTTGTTGAAAATTCTCAAACATCTTTCAGAAGATTCTGTAAATGATCTTGTTCTTACGAGCGGCCGTGATAAAGATACGCTCCAGAATTGGTTTGGTGCACTTAACATCGCGATAGTAGCGGAACATGGTGTATGGATAAAGGAGAAAAACGAAAACTGGCGGTTGATAAAACCGTTGACGAATGACTGGAAACCCCGGATTCGTCCTATACTTGAAATGTATACAGACCGGCTTCCGGGCGCGTTTATAGAGGAGAAAGAGTTTTCCATCGTGTGGCATTATCGTGCGGCAGACCCTGAGCTTGCTTCTCTCCGGGCGAAGGAACTTGTGGATGATTTGATAAATTTTACCGCAAATATAAATATTCAAGTATTGCAGGGGAGTAAAGTCGTTGAGATAAGATGCGCGGGAGTAAACAAGGGAATTGCTGCTATGCATTTTATTTCAAAAAACAACTTTGACTTTATGCTTGCGATGGGTGATGATTATACGGATGAAGACCTATTTAAGGTTCTTCCCCAGACAGCTTACTCAATCAGGGTAGGAATGACTCAATCATACGCCAAATTCAATCTCCGCAATCATATAGAGGCAACAAGGCTACTTGAACAACTGGTGGAAAGGTAAGCTGATTAGCACTTCAATTTTACAGATTGTGAAAGAAATCATTGATTTTTATAGCGAACCTTTCGACAATATACCCGCTATAAAAATATCAGCAAAAAAGCTACTTGCGTCAAAAAGGTGTTTGCTTTAACCTTAAACTATGCCGATACCCAAGAGAAGTCATATTGATATATCATAATTAAAATAAAAAAGGAGAAAATCTAAATGGAACAAGAACGGTCCAGAAGGCAGTTTTTACAGATAGCAGCTGTTAGTGCAGCTTCGTTAATCGGCGCAAGCGATTGTGGGGGACAAGCTCCGCAATTGCTGGAAAAAAACGAGAAAAAGAAGGAGCTTAAGCTCGGTCTGGCTTCGTATACTTTGAGGAAATTCAAATTGGATGAGGCGATGGCAATGACCCAGCAAGTCGGATTGAAGTACATCGCCCTTAAGAGCGACCATCTGCCGTTGGATAGCACGCCTGCTGAGATTGAAGAGGCAGCTGGCAAAGTTAGGCAAGCTGGTCTGGTGCTTTATGGCTGCGGTGTAATTTATATGAAAAATGAAGCCCAGGTTAATCAGGCCTTCGACTATGCTAAAGCTGCAGGAATGAAAATCATTATCGGCGTTCCCAATCATGATTTGCTGCCGCTGGTCAACGAAAAGGTTCAGCAATACGATATAAAGCTTGCCGTCCACAATCACGGCCCGACAGACAAAAATTATCCTACACCCGAAGCCGCTTATGAAAAGATAAAAAGTTTAGACAGCCGTATTGGGCTATGCCACGACATTGGACATACTATGCGGGCGGCAATTGACCCATCAGTCCCGACTGAAAAGTTTGCAGACCGGCTGCTGGATGTGCATATAAAGGATGTAACGCAGGCATCGGTGGATGGTAAACCCATAGAAGTTGGACGGGGCGTAATTGATATTCCCAAATTCCTGCGAACTCTGTTGAAAATTGACTATACCGGTGTCGTGTCGTTTGAATACGAAAAGGACGCCGAAAACCCGCTGCCAGGCCTGGCTGAATCTGTCGGCTATGTCCGAGGCGTGCTGGCAGCTATTGCATGAGCGATGCCCGATTTTCTGCAGGAGTTTAATTATGCCGTATAACATCCGGATTGTCTCCACGTATCCACCCAGAAAGTGTGGAGTTGGAACGTTTTCAAGGGACTTAGCAACTGCTCTTGAGCACTTTACAGGGGAAGTCGGCCATATAAGAGTTGCGGCGATTGATAACGATAGTGGGCCTTATGACATTCCTGTGGACCTTATTATCGACCAGTATAATCCTCAGTCCTGGGCGGATGCTATTACAAATATTTCTGCTCGTGCAAAGGAGGGCATAAATCCGACCGTTGTTATATTACAGCACGAATTTGGCCTTGACCCTGATGAAAATGGTGAAGACGGCCAGGGCACAAACTTCATCCAACTGGCAAGGGCTTTTCAGAAACAAGGCCTGACCACAGTGGTTTATTTGCACACCGTTCTTGATGAGCCGGACGAACACAAGAAAAAAACCTTGCAGGAGCTGGCCAAATATAGTGATGGCCTTATTGTCACAACTGAAAGTGCTATTACCATTCTGGAATCGGGTACATACAGGATTGAACCCGACAAGCTTAAGCATATCGACCACGGCATCAGAATGCAGCACCCTTCCCAGTATGACCGATTGGCAATCAAACACGAATTCGGGTTGGAAAATCGTTTCCTCATCTCGACACTTGGACTTCTTTCGCCCGATAAAGGAATTCGATACGGCATTCGAGCTTATGGCAGGTTTTTAGATGAATCCTGTTCTCCGGAGCAAAGGAAGAAATTAGTTTATTTGATTGCCGGCCAGTGCCATCCTGAATTTGCAAAGGCAGCTGGTGGACAGCCATACAGAGAGTTTCAGGCAGAAATAAATAAGGCACTCGAAGATTCCAAATTAAGCTTCTGTAGAGTAAAAGAGCTTGGTGCAACCAATTTTGACCAGAACGATGTAGTTTTTCTTGATACTTTTCTGGATGAAAATACCCTGATGAAACTTTATGGAGCTACAAATATAATGCTCTTGCCTTATCTTGATATGCAGCAAATATCAAGCGGTATACTGGCCGACACCCTCGGCTCAGGCAGGGCTGCGATAGCAACCAAATTTAGATACGCGGTTGAATTAATTCATTCAAATAAGCGCTGTCCCGAGGGTGTTATAATAGGCAGACACGCCAGGGGCATCCTGGTTGACCAGGGTGAACCTTCAGTTGAACAAATAGCCGAAGCCCTTGATTATTTGGTCTTCAACCAGGACAAACGCCTTATGATGGAAAAGCAGGCCCACCAGAGGGGATATCAGATGAGATGGAATAATAGTGCTTGGGCGCTATTGCAATACATTGACTTTGTCAGGGAGGGAAAGGAGATAGTTACCGGCAGGGGGGCAAAGTTTAATAGGGAAAAACCATCGATTTTTCAGAAGAAAAAACCTCATCCTGCTTCTAACAATTTAACTGCCAACGACTCACCTCAGACCGGTTAGAGAAAACCTCCTTAAGACCAACATTAAAAAAAGTTACTGTTCAAAACTGTTATCTCAGCTTGACGACCCTTTGTTCTTTTGCGCTTTTATATATTGCCAGTATTACTTCGACTGCTTTACGGGCTTCTTTGCCGCTTATCCAGCCCCCATTCTTGCTTTCGCAAGAAAGCGCGGGGGCACCGCTTTCCAGAGCATCGAGAAAGGCCTTGAAATTCCGTGTATGATTATCGTGTGTGATGGCAGCCGGGTCAGACACGCCGCCTCCGCCTTTGATTTGACCGAATTTCCTGCGGATTTTCTTGTCTTGCGGTCTTTCATCTGCAAACTGCCAGAGCGTAATACTGTTTTCCACGTTTATGACAGTGCCTTTGGTGCCGGTAATTTCAAACCGCCTGAACTGGCCTGGATATGAAGCGGTAGTGCCGTAGATAATTCCGAGAGCCCCATTGGTATAACGCAAGATGGCAACAGCCGTATCTTCGGTTTCTATCTTGTGTCCGAGAGTAGCCGTATAGGCCTGCAGTGATTCAATCGGCGGCATCAGGTCACACAACATATCAACCATATGGATGGACTGATTTATTAACGCACCTCCTCCATCCAGCTTCCAGGTGCCATGCCAGGAGTCTTTATAGTACTCATCGCTGCGCCACCAGGGAACATATATTCCGGCGTAGGTAATTACACCGAAGCGTCCGGAATTTATCGCTTCTCTAAGTGGTGCCATCATATCATTAAATCGATACGGAAATATGCCGCCTAAGCGAGTCCCGCTCTTTTCGTGGGCCTCTATCATAGCGTCGATTCGCTCCAGAGTAATATCCAGCGGTTTTTCGCATATTACGTGTTTGCCTGCTTTAGCTGCGGCAATGGTTGGTTCCATATGAAATCCGCTCGGTGTGGCGATAGTGACAATATCTATTTCATCGCTTGTGAGCATCTCTTCATAGCTTCCAAAAGCAGTGGCGCCGAATTTATTCGCCAGCTTTTCGGCTCTATCCGGGATCCTGTCACAGCAGGCAACCAACTTTGCATTGGAAATATCTGCTATGGCTCTTGCGTGAAAGTCAGCGATTAAGCCGGCGCCGATTATTCCAAAATTCCAGGTCTTCATATTTATATTCCTTTCTGTATGGAGCTAATCACATTTCAAGCCAACCTCAGCCGAAAGCTTCCTCACCGCAGCAATCGCCCGTGAAAAAAGCTCGGGCCCCGTATCACCGCCAAACTGACCGCCGGCTTTCAGATGTGGCTCCATTGTAAGACAGCCGTCATAGTCAAGTGCCGCAAGCTCGGTAAGAAGCTCCTTTATCTGGCCGTCACCTTCACCCGGTATGCTGCCGATATCTTTTGAGCCGAGCTTCCAGTCTTTGATATGCACGTGAACAACATAGGGCATCATTAAAGGCCAGCAGCTTTTAACATTATCCGTTATCTTTTCTCCCCACACGAAGTTGGCCGGGTCATAGACAAGCCGCAACTTTGGTGAGTTGACGGCTTCAACCATTTCAACGCAGTGCTCTGCGGTATGACCATAAATATTGGTTTCATTTTCATGAACCATTGTAACATCAGTATCCTTCAGGATTTTTACTTTAGCAGCCATCCGCTCTATAACCTCGTCACGATAGTCATCGATATTCTCACCTTCGGGTGCGTAGTAACTAAACATTCGTATGAACGGCGTTTCAAAGAACTGGGCCAGCTCAACTGCGTGGTTGAATTTGTTTAAATGCGGCCCGAACGGCTCATCAAGTTTTACCTTTCCTATGGGTGAACCAATTGCGCTTACTTTCAGACCGTAGTCTTGTATCATTTTTTTTGCAACTTTTAGTTCATCTTTGGAAAGGTCCATTATGTTTTTCTTGTTTATAAAACGCGGCTCAATGTAACCTACGTTTTCTCTCGCCAGGTATTTAATCTGCCCTAAAAAGTCATTTGTTACCTCATCCGCAAACGCACTCAGTTTTGCCATTTTCAATTACTCCCTGAAAAAGGGATAATGTTCTTACCGTGTTTTATAGCTT
>CAZKYA010000111.1:0-7081 GCA_964556725.1 uncultured Pirellulales bacterium | reverse complement strand
CAATCCAGGCTGAGCAAATCAAGACAGATAAGGAACTCAAACAAACCACAACCGCCCTCGCTGAAAAAATGGCGATAATAACAACCCTCGAAGAAAGGAACAAACGCCTGCTCGAAGAAAGGGCCGATTTGAACAATAAATTGAACCAGCTCCTTCGGCAGTATGGAAAAGTTGTTGCTCCTTCTGCACCGGTAACGAGGGAAAAAACTATAGTGCGGCCGCCTCCGCCTCCGTCTCCGTCTTCGTCTCCGCCAGCCATAGATATCGGATTGAAGGGTTTGGTAACCGCTGTGGACTCGAAAAATTCTATGGCTGAAATATCCATTGGCGCAGCACACGGTGTTAAAGAAAATATGAAATTTCACGTTACTCGTGGCGATGAGTTTATCTGTGATATTCTGATTTTGGACGTTGACGCTGAAAGGGCTGTCGGCATTCTGGACCTTGTGCAACAGATGCCGAGAGTCGGTGACAACGTAAGTACTAATTTATAGCGGTTAGGGCATTGTATTGCCTTTCCTGCCCCGCATCGGGCTGCGGGATAGACTTCAGCAGGAACCTGTAATCTAATCGCTGCCTTCGACAAACTATTTTCTGTGAGGTTGATGTATGAATCCCGTTGGGCTGACTCGTGGTGGAAAGATAATCACAGCCGATAATATTTATACAGTTATCCTTGCCGTAGCGTTTGGCTTTGTATTGGTTACCGTAGTCTTTGTTGCCTACAAGTGCTATTCTCAATACGGCACAATCTTCAAAATACCGTAGTCACTTGACTATTGACGATATTGATGTTTAATTATATAAAAAAGTCAGCTGAAAACTCACAAAGGAGGCGAAAGTGCTGCTGGACACGATCTTAGGCTGGTTCAGTATGGATATGGGTATCGACCTCGGTACCTGCACTACCTTGGTTTGTGTCCGCGGCAAGGGTATTGTCCTCAACGAACCCTCCGTTGTAGCGGTTCGCAAGGGAACAAACATTGTTCTCAACAATGGTGAAGCTGTTGGTAGGGTTGCGCGGGAAATGCTCGGCAAAACACCCGGCTCAATTAGTGCTATAAGGCCTCTGAAAGATGGTGTTATCAGCGATTTCGAAATTACCGAGGCGATGCTGAGCTATTTTATCCGAAAAGTGCACGGCAGGGGTAGACTTATTAGGCCTCGGGTCGTAATCGCTGTGCCAAGCGGAATTACCGCTGTTGAACGCCGCGCCGTCATAGATAGCGCAGAACGCGCAGGGGCACGAAAGGTCTATCTCGTTGATGAGCCAATGGCCGCAGGAATCGGGGCAGGACTGCCAATCACCGACCCTACCGCTTCGATGATTGTCGATATCGGCGGTGGAACCACTGAAGTAGCCATAATGTCTCTGGCTGATATCGCCACATCTGAATCCATCCGCGTTGGCGGTGACGATATGGACGAGGCAATCAT
Source organism: uncultured Pirellulales bacterium (assembly GCA_964556725.1). Classification (GTDB taxonomy): domain Bacteria; phylum Planctomycetota; class Phycisphaerae; order Sedimentisphaerales; family Anaerobacaceae; genus CAZBWE01. The sequence continues at coordinate 5,644 of CAZKYA010000111.1, read as the reverse complement.
CAATCATCTTAAAAAGACTTACAACCTGCTCATTGGCGAGCCGAGGGCTGAAAAAGTCAAGATACAAATTGGTTCTGCCGCTCCGCTGCAGGAGGAATTGACAATGGAGATAGCCGGCAGAGACACCATCTCAGGCCTGCCGAGAAAAATTGTTATAACAAGTGAGGAAATCCGTGAAGCACTTCGAGAGCCAATTGCTGCAATCATAAATGCAGTTACAGCAACGTTGGAAAAGGCAGAACCTGAATTAGCCGCTGACCTGATTGACAACGGCGTGCATATTTGCGGCGGAACGTCTCTGCTGCGGGGGATGGATACCGTACTGGCAAATGCAACAGGCCTGAGGGTTGAGAGAGTTGAGGACCCCTTAAGCTGTGTAGCACGTGGTACCAGCGTTTACCTCGAAAATCTGGAACTGTGGAAAGACACAATGGACCATGGCGAGTATGGATGGGAGTGATTCGTTATTTGTGAATCGTAAGGGAATCGAGCCGCGAGTTGCAAACCACGATTATGGCAAGGAAGCAAATCAGAGTCTCCAACCGGATGTCGTTTGTCTTACTTATGCTGGTCGGCCTGATTTTCCTCTTCGCTCCACAGACACTGACAAATAAATTCCAATTGGCTTTTGCACGCATCTTTCGCTGGCCATTAGGTATCAGCAGGGACCTCTCGCTTTTTGTGCCGACCCGCCAACCGCTGGTTGTCAGCAGAAGAGAATTCGACAAGCTCCAGAACCATCTTGACAACGTCAGCGAAGAGTTGTTCCAGGAGCACAAAAAGGTTGAAAAATTATCGGGACTGCGAATTAGATTTCCCTGGGAAGGTGCAAAATTCGTCTTGGCCGATGTTATTACAGGCTATGTCGATGAATTGCAGAGTGAGCTTATTATTAACAGAGGCCAGGACGATGGGCTTTCAGTGGGGCAGTTCGTCCTGGGCGACAACAGCATCATCGGTATCATATCCAGCGCCGACTCGCGCACCGCTCGAGTCAGGTTGTTTACCGACCCGAAGTCGAGTGTGCCGGTTAAGATACCTGGTGCGGATGTAACCAGAGTAATGCAGGGCACCGGCAATAGTTCAGCCGTCATCCGGATGATTAAGCAAAAAGTCAAAATCGGTGATAATATTTTTGCTGCCAAAAAGCCGGGGTTTCTGGATACACCGACGGTTATTGGAAAAGTTGTTCAATGTAAAATGAACAATGAAAGTCCTTTACTTTGGGATATAACTGTCAAGCCCGTTTGTGACATAGAGAAACTGAATGATGTAGCTGTGATTATAATGAATCCGCAGGGGAGTAATTGAGGGTATTAAATGCGATGGCTCCGTTTTGCAGGTTTGCTCTGTTTAGCTACTGTGCTGCAGGCCGGCCTGTTGGCACGGTTGGATATCAAGCCCGATTTACTGTTAATCCTTCTGGTATTTTTTGCCACCTACTGCAGAACTTCGGACGCCGTCATAACCTCGTTCACGACAGGTTTTGCTGCTGATATCATCGGCTCTGCGATGGGCCCGCAAATAATCAGCTTTGGTCTTTTCGGCACAGCTCTGGCATATCTGCACCGTGTCATTACCATCAGAAAAATACCTTATCAGGCGATTGCAATATTTGTTATTGTTTTTTTGGCCAGCTGCCTAACCCATCTTTTATCACTTTTTAAGGGCGAGCCGACCACTCAAAACGTATATGCCGTTCTTTTAGGAACTTCTCTGTGTTCAGCCCTCGTTGGGCCGCTTTTGTTCTTGCCAATCGCCTGGTGGATGCGTATAAAAACACATCGATTCAAAAAACATTGAATTTATATCTCGCAAATCGTAATGCGTTCCTCGAACGCAATACGATATACGCAATACGAAATACGAGATATTATGTACGATAAGCGAATCAAAATCTTTGTTGTCTTAAGTGCACTGTTCTTACTGGTCTTTTTGCTACGGCTGATACAGATGCAGTTGCTGCCCGACTCATCACTTCAGGATGATATCGCAGAGCTGAGGCGCCAAAGGGGCCTGTCCCGCCAATTTAAGACCGCAAGGGGCAAAATTCTCGACAGATATGGCAAAATATTGGCTGCCGATGAGCCACAATTCCAGTTGTGTATAAGTTACCAGCTCACCCGTTTTTCAGACGACCGGGTTCGCAAGGCAATGCTGCTCGAAGCTGCCGGGAAAAACAACGAAAGCCCCTCTTTATCTGATGACCTGCGAAAAGAACTGCAGGCAAAGCTCGAGGATTTGCAGCAGCTCATCGAAAAGTGTTCATACTTTGGCCTCGAACGCAGTGACATAGAACTAAGAATAACGGAGATAAACAACCAGGTATGGGATTTGCGCGAATATCTTGCCTGGAAGAGAAATTTCCCCGACAGTAACTTTGCAGAAGCTGTTCCTGATGCAAATGAGCGACTTTTATTGACAGCCGCCATTGATATTGCAGAGATGCACAAGAGCTGGCCTTTATTGGAGCTAAAAACAGATGACGATATCTTTGCCGCCCAGTTGGAATTTATAAATGTCGAGGGTATTGAGATTCTGCCGAGAGCGAAAAGGATTTATCCGTTCGGCTCGGTTGCCGCTCAAACTATCGGCTGGGTTGGCCCGGCTACGCAGGACAAAGACAAGAAGCTTTTCGAAGATGACAATTTAGCAAGCTATCTCGATGGTGAACTTTGCGGGAGGGAAGATGGAGTTGAATATGTCTGCGAGACTATACTTCGCGGCAGACGAGGTGAAGAGGTTTACGACATAGACCGACAGCTAATAAGCCAGACAGAGACCCTGCTCGGCAAAGATGTTTCTCTGACGCTGGATATCGACCTTCAGAAGCAAATAGAGAATTATCTGGCCAGCTACAAGCACGACCCAAATTGCGGGCCCGGAATAGCTGCGGTCGTAATCGACGTTGCAACAGGTGACATCCTTGCGCTGGTTTCAATGCCGGTTTTCGATTTGAATAGTGCCAGATATGATTATGGTCATCTTGCCAACAACCCTGATAAACCCCTGATAAATCGGGCAATAAATAAGCAATACCCGCCAGGATCGGCTATCAAACCGCTGATTCTTATTGCTGGCCTCGAATCAGGCAAAATCACTGCCGGGGAGATTATAAATTGTCCGGCTCAAAAAGCCCCAACCGGCTGGCCAAGCTGCTGGTTATACAATAAATATCCCTGGACAGGCCACGACGATATGTGGCAAAACAACGCACGCAACGCTATTAAAGGCAGTTGTAATATTTATTTCTCTCGCCTTGCTGACAGACTTGAACCTTCGGTCCTGCAGCAATGGCTGTTCAAATTTGGCTACGGCCACCAAATTCCCTTTGTATGTCCGGAGTCAACCGACCCTAACGAGAATCGAGACTTTAGGCAGGCACAGGGAGTTATCTCAAGTGCCTTGCCAAAGGTCGAAATCCAACAATTTGGGGATGTGCCGCCGCTCGAAGAAGGTGAGAGAAGATTTTTCGGGATTGGTCAGGGCAACTTGCGGGTTACACCTCTTCAGGTCGCAAACGCAATGGCTGCCATCGCCCGTGGCGGAATCCTTAAACAGCCTCGGCTGTTTAAGGAAATTTCGAATTTCGAATTTCGAATTTCGAATTTTGAGGAGAGTGACCTCCGCATTTCGAAGGAAACTCTAAACGTCGTTTACGATGGTATGGATGCTGTCGTTAATGAGACGGGCGGAACTGCTTACAGGGAATTTGCTTACAGTGGGCTCACCGAGCAGGCTGTTATAGTTTATGGAAAGACCGGCTCAACCGAAAAGCCGGATAATGCCTGGTTCGCCGGATTCGCTAAAGATGACGCTGGCCGAAAGTTGGCAATCGCCGTTATTGTTGAGGGCGGCCAGCACGGCGCATCCGACGCCGCTCCTTTAGCTCGTGACATCATCCAGTTCTGCATCAACGCCGGCTATATCGGAAAATCTCGAATTACAACAGAATAAATTCTCTTGCCGGAGACGTAGATAGTAATTTAAACGCATTTTAATATGACTTTTATGGATGATAAATACTTGAAAAGAAGCAGAATAGCTTGAATTTTCGAGGCTTGACTGATATTCTGTCTTAAATGTGCCTCAGCGGTAAAGCTGAGCAGATTCAGGTTGATTACAATCTTGAAGGAAAATACATAAACTAATAGTAGAGGCCGTAACTATGGAAGAGCAAATTACAGCGCTTCAGAAATTTATTAATACGCTCGTTGAGTTTCTTGTCAAATACAGCTTCCAGATAATAGGCGCAATAATAATCCTTCTGTTGGGCTTTTATTTTGCCAAATGGGTATCTTCGCTGGTCAAAAAGCTGTGCGAGAAGAAAAAACTCGATGTTACCCTGAGTGGTTTTGTGGCATCTTTGGTTAGGATAATAATCATTGCCTTTGTTGTTGTGTTGGCCCTTGGCAAGTTCGGCATAGAAGTCACTCCCTTTGTTGCTGCTATCGGCGCCCTTGTCTTTGGTGCCACTTATGCAATACATGGGCCGTTGTCTAATTATGCTTCAGGCCTTACTATCATTTTAGGACGGCCTTTTGTAGTTGGTGACACCATTTCTGTCAAAGGTGTTGATGGAGTCGTTCAGGCAGTCAAACTCGCCTGTACAACCTTGATAACTGAGGACGGCGTAAAGGTTACTATTCCAAATCGACATATTGTCGGCGAAATTCTCTTCAGCTCTAAAAAACAAAGAATCATAGAAGCAAGCGTCGGTATTAGTTACGGCGATGACCCTGAAAAAGCGATTTCTGTTATCGAAAAAGCACTCAAATCATTCTCAGATGTTGCTAATGAACCTGCTCCTCAGATTGGTATCGATGAATTTGCCGACTCTTCTATTAATATTGCCTATCGATACTGGGTGCCGTCCGGTAAATACTTTCAAACAAAATATGCTGTAAATCTTGCCGTGTTCAAGGCCCTCAAAGATGCCGATATAACTATTCCTTTCCCACAGCGGGATGTAAATATTATAAAATCTTAGTCACAAGGCTTATCATTAGCCGAAATATTTAAAGCCTGCGTCAACGCTGATTATATTGGTAAAACAAAGCCGCGATCGTAAGGGAGTGGTATCGTTTAGCCCTCACCACTGGAGTTTACCCGCCGTTCTTTTGGTGGGGTCAGGGGTTCATTTATATTTAGCCCCCCAATTTATTAAAGGGTTTTATTTTGAACATTTGTATTTTGGTAATTTGGATTTGTTTCGGATTTAGGATTTTGATATTAGAATTTTTTCTAATCGTCTGTATTCCGTCATCTATCTACTGTCCTCCGTATTCCATCATCCTTCGTCCATCGTCTCTCGTCTCCGGTAGCAGGGACCCTCAAGTAGGTCAGCGTTTTCTCCATTATTTTAGCAGCTACCGGAGCAGCCACAGCCCCGCCTGTATAGCCCTTGCCGAGTCTCTTGTTTGGCTTGCAAATTGAGACCAGGACAATAACAGCAGGGTCATCTACCGGCGCACCGGCTACAAAAGATGCGATATAATCGCTGTCTGAATAACCTCGTTCGTTGCTTTTTGCGATATTAGCGGTTCCGGTCTTGCCGAACACCTGCCAGCCTTTTAATCCTGCTTTTTTACCTGTCCCCTCATTAACAACGCCGACCATAGCTTCGGTAACAATCCATCTGGCA
>CAZKYA010000110.1:0-7109 GCA_964556725.1 uncultured Pirellulales bacterium | reverse complement strand
CTTGCCAGCACCAAAGGTGCATATCCCTTTGAGGTAAACAAAAGAGCCAATAAAACGCAGATAAAAAAGGCTGTGGAAACGCTATACAATGTTAAGGTAAATAAAGTAAGAACGGCTAACCGAAGAGGCAAGTATCGCCGTAGAGGTAGAACTTTTGGTGTGACATCCAACTGGAAAAAGGCTGTTGTATATTTAGAGCCGGATTATCATATAGATTTGTTCTAATTGGTGATTGATTGCGCAGTAATTCAGAGGTAATAAAAAATAGTAAATAGTCAATAATAAATAGAAAATATTATGGGTATTCGAGTTTATAGACCAACAAGTGCAGGACGCAGAAACAGCTCCGTGAACGATTATGCTGAGCTGACGACCGGAAAACCTGAGAAGTCGCTTTGCAAGCGGATAAAGAAAGCCGGTGGAAGAAATTATCAAGGTGTTATTACTACGAAGCATAGAGGTGGCGGGGCAAGAAAAGTTTACCGTATTATCGACTTTAAGCGTGATAAGGATGGTGTCCCTGCAAAAGTAGCAACGATTGAATATGACCCTAACAGGAATTGTTTTATATCCCTGCTGCACTATGCGGACGGTGAAAAAAGGTATATGTTATCGCCGTTGGGTATCAAAGTCGGGGACCAGGTAGAAAGTGGTGCTTCTTGTGAGCCTAAGGTTGGCAATGCGATGCCGCTGGAGGCGATTCCGGCGGGCCTTGAGGTCCATAATATCGAGATGACCGCCGGCCAGGGTGGGAAACTTGTAAGAAGCGCCGGTATTGCAGCAAAAATTATGGCAAAAGAAGGGAATTGGGTTACTGTTGTTCTACCGAGCGGTGAAATGCGAATACTTCGCAAGGAATGCCGGGCGACAATCGGCCAGTTGAGCAACCCGGACTACCAGAATGTGCGGCTTGGTAAGGCCGGGCGAAAACGACATTTGGGCCGAAGGCCGCATGTAAGAGGCGTAGCGATGAATCCCGTCGCTCACCCACTGGGTGGCGGAGAAGGCCACCGGCACGGTGGCCGGCACCCCTGCTCACGCACCGGCTTACTATCAAAAGGTGGAAAAACAAGAAACCCCAGAAATCCAAGTAATAAGAGGATTATTCGAAGACACAAGAGTAAAAGGCAAAAACAGTTGGCCCTGTGAGTTCGTTGTGTGTCTGAAAAGGCACGTAATATGATATAAGCAATACGAGATACAAAAGATGGGAAGATCTCTTAAAAAAGGACCATACGTTGATGTAAAATTATTTGCCAAGGTCAGCAAGCAGACAGTTTCCGGTTCGAAGGAGCCGATAAAGACCTGGTCGAGAAGATGCACAATTATACCGGAGTTTGTTGGGTTCACATTTTTGATACACAACGGCAAGATATTCAATAAGGTTTTTGTTACCGAGGATATGGTTGGACATAAGCTGGGTGAATTTTCGCTCACAAGAACATTTAAGGGTCATTCGAGCAAGAAAATAAAATAGTATGCGTGACCCGGGCGATGGGGCACGAGTGACGAGATATGACAAATGTTAAGCGCTGATAAGTTAAAACAGCTTTGCCGGCAGAAGCAGACGGGTGCTGAACAGTTGGCCAGCCAGCTTGTCAGAGGAGGGCTAAATGAGAGGCAAGCAGCCGTAGCTGTTGAAAACTGGCGAAAAGGCCTTTTTAAACCTGAGCCGCGCAGAGAAGATATCCACCGCCTCGCTGCTGCTTTATCCGTCCGGGAGAACGATTTGGCTGACTGGCGTTCGTCTTATCGCTTTGCTCCGATTTCGCCCAGAAAAGCGAGATTGGTTACGCAATTGATAGCTGGCCGAAGCGTCCAGGATGCGATGGATATCCTGAAGTTCACAAGAAAACGTGCTGCAAAGATGATTGACAAGGTTCTAAGGGCTGCCGTAGCCGATGCTGATGAGCAGCAGGCTGACGTTGATAATCTTTATGTAACCTGTGCCAGGGTCGATGATGCAGGAATTCGCGTTGGCACAAAAAGATGGAGGCCAAAAGACAGAGGGCGAGCGCACCCGATTCACAAAAAGGCCTGTCACATACATATAACAGTAACACAGACATAAAAAGAAAGCAGAGATGCAGTAAGAGATTATGGGCCAGAAAACATCGCCAATAGGTTTTAGAACGGGAATAACACTTGGATGGCAAAGCACCTGGTTTGCTCCCAAGGCCAGCTACGGGGATTTTCTTGTCGAGGACCAGAAGATACGTCGGTATATTGACAGAAAATTTAATCGTAGTATGCCTAAAGGAGCGGTGGCAAAGATAGAAGTAATTCGGACGCGTAATGAAGTAAAAGTAACATTGCACAGTGCCCGACCCGGCGTGGTCATCGGTCCCAGGGGTGGAGAAGTAGATAAATTGCGGGAGGAGCTTGAAGAAATCACCGGCCGAACGGTAGCAGTCAATGTTGTTGAGATAAAAGAGCCGGACCTGAACGCTACTTTGGTGGCTGAATCAATTGCTGAGCAATTAGGCAAGCGTGCCTCGTTTAGACGGACGATGAAGCAGTATTGCGAATTGGCAATGAACGCCGGCGCCAAAGGAGTTAAGATTATTTGTGCTGGTCGGTTAGCAGGTTCGGAAATGGCCAGAAAGGAAACGCAAAAGCTCGGCAGCATACCGCTGCATACACTCGATGCCAATGTGGATTACGCCATAGCAACCGCAAGAACAACTTACGGAGCGATAGGTATAAAAGTCTGGATTTATAAAGGCAAGTTCGGTGAGGAGGTCGAGCAAAAACCGCGTCGTCAACGTCGTCAGCCAAGACGTATCGGCCCTGCATCAAGGGATATGAGTGAAACCGAAGCTGTGTCGGAACAAAAAAGAGAAACCGCCAGCGAAGCTAAACCAGTTGCCTCGCCGGGATATGCTGATAGTAATGAACAAACGAATCCAGAAAAAGGTGGCTCTGTGGCGAAAAGTAAATAGCAAAAGAAATCATGTGCTGACAGCTACATGTTTTTTGTAAGGGTCTGAACAAAATGGCAATGATGCCGAAGAGAGTTAAGTATCGTAAAAGCCAGCGCGGCAAAATGAAGGGCAACGCTGCCAGAGGCAATTTTGTAGCGTTTGGCGAATACGGTTTGCAGGCATTGGAAAGGAGTTGGATATCTGCCAAGAGTATTGAGGCCGGACGGGTTGCGGCAACTCATTTTTTGCATCGTGAGGGCAAAGTCTATATTAGAATATTTCCACATAAACCGGTAAGTTCAAAGCCACTGGAAACGCGAATGGGTAAAGGTAAGGGTGAGCCGGAATTTTGGGTAGCAAGAGTCAGGCCTGGTCAGGTTTGCTTTGAAATCGGCGGGGTGGATGAAGATGTGGCAAAGCTGGCATTGGTCAGAATTGCTCATAAAATGCCTATTAGGTGCAGGTTTATTAAGCGAAGACGTTCGTTATAAAAAAGGTTTGTAAAATGAAAGCGCAGCAGTATCGTGAGATGAGTCCGGATGAGCTTGAGAGCAGGCTGCAGGAGCTTCAGCGGCAGTTGTTTGACTTGCGTTCGCAGGCAGTTACCGAAAAACTGGAGAATTCAAAGGCCATAATTAATGTCAGGCGTGATATTGCCCGGCTTAAAACCATAATGCGTGAATGAGCATAAGGGCTTAAAGCTAAAAACTTAAAACTATGGATTCAAAGATAAAAACTGAAAATTCAAACATTAAGACTCAAACTGGCGTGGTAATAAGCAGTAGTGGCAACAAAAGCGTCAAGGTTGCCATCGATTTCAAAGTAAGGCATCCAAAATACGGCAAGTATGTGAAGCGCAGGACAAAGCTTGCTGTTCACGACGAGCACAATCAGGCAAGCGTTGGTGACCTTGTTGAAATTGCGCAATGCCGTCCTTATAGCAAGACCAAGAGCTGGCGTCTTGTAAAGGTTGTGGGAAAGACTGCTCAGACGTAAAACAGATGTGAGATACGAGACACGAGACAATGATTCAGCAGGAAACAATGTTGGATATAGCTGATAACTCAGGGGTCAAGTCGGCGCTGTGCATTAGGGTTCTTGGAAAGAGCGGGTCCAGGGGAAAGTTCACTCGCTCTGTAGCAACCATAGGGGACATTGTCTGTGTGGCTATAAAGAAATCACTACCAACATGCCAGTTGGATGACAAGAAGGTGCATAAATGCGTTATTATTCGCACCAAAAGTCCTGTGAAACGCTCGGATGGCAGCTATGTAAGGTTCGACAGCAATGCCGCAGTGATGATTGACAACGAAGGTAACCCTGTAGGGACAAGAATTTTTGGTGCTGTTGCTCGTGAGCTTCGAGAGAAGAACTTTATGAAAATTATCTCATTAGCAGGCGAAGTAATCTAAATGTGTTTAATTATATCTCGCCAGGTGTGAGGCGAGATGCGAAATGACAGATACGGTTTTATGGCTCTACATATAAAAAAAGGTGATATGGTTCAGATTATAGCTGGCGAACATAAAGGTGCTACCGGTAGAGTGCTGCGTGTCATTCCTGATAAACAAGGCGTGGTGGTTCGGGGTTACAACATAGCAAAAAAGCACGTTCGGCCTTCACGCAAAAGTCCGCAGGGAGGTAGAATCCATGTTGAGCAGCCGATACATATAAGTAATGTCTTGCCGGTAAACCCAAAAAGCTCCAGAGCAAGCAGAGTCCATTATCAGGTTAATAAGGATGGCAGTAAAAAGCGGGTCGCCACTGACGGCACAGAGATTGGAACTGTTAGAAAAGCGAAGGCATGATGAGCAATACGAGGTATGGCGCGTTTAAAAGATTTATATAAGTCAAAGGTAGTTCCGGAGTTGACAAAGGAATTCGGATACAAGAATCCTATGGCGGTGCCACGGGTCAAAAAGGTCGTTGTTTCTATGGGTGTGGGCAAGGCAACGCAGGACAAGAAATTTTTAGAGCTGGCCAAAAAGGACTTGATGATGATTACCGGCCAAATGCCCTTGGTTTGTAAAGCTAAAAAGAGCGTCTCGAATTTCAAAGTTCGTGAGGGAATGGAGACTGCCTTGAAAGTTACCATCCGCGGCGTAAGGATGTATGAATTTATGGACCGGCTCATTAATCTTGCGATTCCACGGGTAAGGGATTTTCGTGGCCTTAGTCCAGACAGCTTTGATGGCAGAGGCAGTTACTCGATGGGCCTGGCTGAACAGAGCGTTTTTCCCGAAATCAATCCTGCAAAAATGGAGTTTCAGCAGGGTATGAACATAACCTTTGTAACGACGGCGAAGAGTGACCAGGAAGCAAGGAAATTGCTGCAGCTCTTTGGGATGCCGTTCAGAAATTCTGAAGTAATCCCGCTGTCCCGCCTTGCGTCGGGAGACGCGGGGGCAGGCAGGCGTGAGGGATGAACTCTCGAGCCGAACGAGAGAATTGGAGTATGTGAATGTCGACTAAGGCACTGGAAAACAAGGCAGAAAAGAAACAAAAATTTCGCGTAAGACAATATACCCGTTGTCAGCTTTGTGGCAGGTCAAGGGCTGTTTATCGCAAATTCAAAATCTGCCGGATTTGCTTTAGAACATTAGCTAACGAAGGCAAAATTCCCGGAGTAAAAAAAGCAAGTTGGTAAACTGTATCGGAACAAGATACGTGATATGAAATACGAGATGTGATAATTATGAGTTTGAGTGACCCAATAGCCGATATGTTGACGAGAATTCGCAATGCAGCGCGAATAAATAAAGAGCAGGTTAACGTTAAGGCATCGAAAATTTGCGATGGTATAGCAGCTGTTTTGAAGGAAGAAGGTTACATTAAAGATTTTGACCGAATCGAAGATGGCAAACAGGGGATATTGAGGATAATGCTGAAATATGACCAGCAGGGCCGTTCTATCATTAACGAAATAAAAAGAACAAGTAAACCAGGCTGCAGAGCTTATTCGTCTGTTGATGAGTTGCCGCGAGTTTTATCTGGTATGGGCGTGGCAATCGTTTCGACGAGCAAAGGCGTAATGAGCGATAGAAGCTGCCGAAAAGAAAATGTCGGCGGCGAGATACTTTGTACGGTTAGCTAATGAGTCGTATTGGAAAAAAACCTGTTATTATTCCTAAAGGTGTTATGGTTGAGCAAAAAGGCCAGTCTGTTAAGGTTTCGGGTTCGCTCGGCCAACTGCAGATGGACTGTCACCCTTCTATCAAAATAAAAATAGATGATTCTGATGGGAAAATACTGGTCGAGAATAAACATCCTCAAAACCGACAATGCAGGCAATTATACGGCACAATGCGCGCCTTGATCGCCAATATGGTTGCTGGTGTCAGCAAAGGTTTTGAGAGAAAAATGGAGATATACGGCACCGGCTTTAGTGTCAGAGAAAAAGACGGAAAGCTGGTTTTTCAGGTCGGTTTTTCACATCCGGTTGGACGGGTGATACCTAAGGGTATAAAGGTAAGCATCAATGTCGATGCGACCAGAGGCGATGAAGTTCCTGCCAGGTTTACCCTTTCAGGAATAGATAAGAGACTGCTGGGACAGTTTGCGGCTGATATCCGAAAAATAAGACCGCCGGAACCTTATAAAGGAAAAGGCATCCGTTATGCCGATGAGCACATTCAGCGCAAGGTCGGCAAAGCATTTACTTCGGCAGCGGTATAAAAGGTGACAATTTAATATTGGAAAAGAGACCCAGCCCGCTGTTTGGCGGGCCAGATTCGTAATCAATAGAAAATAGCGGTTGGAATTGTTTTTTATGGTAACGGCCCAAGAGAAAATAAAGAAAGCAACGCAGAGGCGTAAATATCACGTGCGGAAAAAGGTCTTTGGAACACCGGAAAGACCGAGACTGTCGGTATTTCGTTCGAATAGACATATTTACGCACAGATTATAGATGACACCGCAGGTGCAACATTGGTCTCGGCAAGCACAAGGGTAAAAGCCCTGCGGGACCGGTTGTCTAATGCTGGCGATAAAAAAGCCGCTCAGGCGGTAGGTGAGGCAGTCGCAAAACAGGCTTTTGCTGTGGGTATTAAGCGTGTTTGCTTTGATAGAAACCGCTATAAGTTTCATGGCAGAGTCAAGGAGCTTGCAGAGGCGGCAAGAAAAGCAGGGCTCGTTTTTTAATTGGTTATTGAAGGGTATGTCATAAATCTGGGTTTGCAAACAAA
>CAZKYA010000109.1:2301-7128 GCA_964556725.1 uncultured Pirellulales bacterium | reverse complement strand
TATTGTTTGCCCAATCGAGGGCAGCCGTTGCATTGCCAGCCGAGGCCCACAGGTTATCAGGAACTGCCGGAGCGGTAATATCGGGAGGCAATTTTCGCCAGTTTTCAGCAAGAAGCGCGAATTCATAGCTATTTACTATACCATCTTCGTAGTAGTCGGCGTTGGCAATTTCATTACTATCGGTAAGTAGCCAATACTCAACAAACTGCTCAAGATCGTTCATATCCACTATGTCGCTATGGTCGAAATCTCCGTAAGGACCGAAAAACCAGTGAGGCAGGAAACCATCGTTACCATCTGCGCCTGCGCCATACTGCACGATAACCGGAACATCCGTGGCTCTGTCAAGCGTATAGGAGTATGGCGGCGTGAAGACATCATCGCCGCCGTCATCAATCTGACCGGTACAGTTGATAAAAACATTGCCGCTTGCGCCTATCTTTCCAAGCGGGGGCTCTGGCAGGTAGACATAATAGGGGTCGTTCACGTTATTGAAGTAGTTGTTTTCAATAAGGCAGTGAGCTTTAATGCGCGAACGGATGCAGTAAAGATTGTCCGGGCAATCGTAATAGTTGTTATAGATATGGGCCCGGCCGTAACGCACAGAGGGCAATCGTTGATAACACAGGGTGCTGTACCAATTATGGTGGAAGGTCACGTGGAGCTTACCTTCGTCTTCGGTGTGGTCTACGCCGCCGCCGACAAGATTTATGGTGTTCTTGTGCTCTGTGTCAAAGTAAGTCCAATAGAATTTGCACCATGATACAGTTACGTTGTCGGAGCCTCTGGTTATATCCAGGCAACCATCAGCACAATCGTAGAAGGTGCACTTGGTGACGAAGACATTATTTATATCCTCCTTTATGGCTAGACCGTCTCCTTCGCCCAGTTTGTCAGGATTTGTAAAGGTCAGCCTTTCGACAATTATGTTGGAACTGCCATTTTTACAACCGACATTTCCGATGATTTTCGCACCAAGGCCTGCGCCTTTAATAGTCTTATTTGATTGAACCCTGAGTTTTCCGCCGATTGGCTCAAGGTCAATAACACCATTGACCAGTATAATATATGGCGTATCCACCGCTTCTGCATACGTCTGTAAATCTGTTACATTGTTAACTTCAACGACAGTCCCGCTTTCTCCGCCGGTAGTATATTCGCCAAAGCCATCTGCGGCAAAGACAGCAGGAACAAAACATAACAATGAAACTACGGTAAGCCCCCCTATGAGAAATTCTCTTTTCATCTTGATGCTTTCCAAAACAAGTAATTTATAGTTCTACTTTTCCTCCAACAACGTGCCCTCCGTCAATTTAATATTATACTAAATTATACCAGAAATTTCATCAAAAAAACAGGGACAAAAGCAACTTACCTTAGAAATCATCTCAAGACCGTTACTTTGAGCGGAGCGAAGGGTCTGATTGACCAAAAATTGACCAAAATAAGAGATTCCTCGCGGATCCTGTCCTTGAGCGAAGCGAAGGGCTTGGAATGACGTTTTATATTTTGAGATAGTTTCTTACTATTGTCCTGTCATAAGTTTAGTGTTGGTAAGAACTTACAAAATAGAGTGTTTGACATGGCCGGTTTTCCCTGATAGTGCTTCAAAAATGGTGGGAAAAACTTTTAGGGGCCGATTTCAACCCTGGCTACGCTTGGCCTTCCCGACTACGGCACGCTTCCTGCTTCGGCGAAGCGTTTCGCAGAGACGAGCCGCCGTGACGAGCGCCAAGATGAGCTGCAATCCGTGTTTTTGGCCCAATATGGGGGTTTTTGCAAAACATTTTCAAAACGAAATCAACAAAATATGCTGTAAGACCCTTTATTCAAAGGACTTAAAGCATTATAAAGTTGCTCTACGGGAGAATCGTTATCTGTCATTTTATATTCTGATAAGGGCTTGAATTGTCCTGTTGCACAAGTCTTGCGCAAAATCGATTTTATTTCTGCATAAAATTGCCTTGTTTTCCTATTCTCTTTATTTTACAATTCGAGCAAGAAAAAGTAGGACGTGGGAAATGTAGGCAATGTAGGAAATTGATATTAGATATTTTGCCTTGCGCAAAAGTAATTTTATTTATGCGCAAAATTCCCTTGTTTTCTGCGTTTTATTGTCCTACAATAATTTGGTAAAGATAGGAGATGCAGGGTATTTGAGGTTGGGTGAGTTGCCCAATTTATTTAGAATCCTTGATATAAATGGTTATGTAATTTTTTTAAAGAAAGGAGAGAAAATAGGTAAATTAAGAAGTGTGGGGTATTTAATGTCAGGTGCGTTGCCTGACGGAGTCAGAATACCTCGAATATGGTAACAATTGTTTAGGAATTTGTAACAACTTGTTTAGGAGAAAGAAGATGAAAAGATTAAGTTTAATTGTTTTGTTAGTGTGTCTTATGACTTCAGGCGCATATGCCACAAATAGTTGGAACGCTGCCACAGGCTACTGGAACGTCAACCAAAGCCCTGGCGGGCTCGCTCCGGGTACAGCCCTTCCAGATGCTACTATCTGGAGTTCCATGGTAGTACCTGCCGACACTGAACAGGTCAAGATTACGGGAGGCAAAACCTGTGACCTGGATGGCAACGCGGGAACTTTTAACACCAATAAGGTTACTGTAGGCACTTCTGGCACAATGGCCTACCTGAATGTTAAAAGCGGTGGACTTCTCACCTCGGTA
The DNA here is from genome assembly GCA_964556725.1 of uncultured Pirellulales bacterium. Classification (GTDB taxonomy): domain Bacteria; phylum Planctomycetota; class Phycisphaerae; order Sedimentisphaerales; family Anaerobacaceae; genus CAZBWE01. The sequence goes on along the minus strand of CAZKYA010000109.1, from coordinate 4,446 downwards.
GTAGAGATTCAGGTCGGCGATGCCTCTGGTAAAACTGGCACTGTAACTCAGACCGGCGGAACCATTACTTTGAGTGGCACCAGCAGTAAAGATTCAAAACTCGAAGTGGGATATAAAGGCGGCCCAGGCTATTACACCATATCCGGCGGCTCTATAGTTTCAAATGTTTACAGCCAGTTGCTTGTAGGGCCTTCCGGTGGAAGTGGCGGAATTGGAACATTTACTGTGGATGGCACAGGCGGTTCCATCAGCGTTTCGAAACTTTATGTTGGAGTCGGCCCTGCTACAGGCGGCACGTGGTATACCGGTACCGGTATTGTTGCATTCCAGATTGGTGCCGGTGGCGTAAGCCCGATTACGGTTAACAATGCCTATCTTGACATGGCCGGTGAGCTCTCTACGGCAAAGCTGGTTCTCAGTTTGCTTGCCGCACCTCCAGCGGGACCTATTAAGCTTATTGACGGTACTGTTACGGGTACTTTCGATACGTTCACCGATTCGCTTGGGTCACACGCTGCAACAGAAGGTGCTCTCGTGACTCTGCAATATGGTGCTGGAACCTATCTTTACAACCTAACCTACACTGGTAGTGTTGTGCTGATACCGGAACCCGCTACATTAGTATTGCTTGGTATTGGTGGCTTGATTGCTGCAAGAAGACGGAAGAAGTAAGAGACCTCTCTCATATGAGTGGTTGTATACTGTTTAAGAAGTTGTTGTTTAGGAGAAAGAAGATGAAAAGATCGAGTTTAATTGTTATGTTGTTAGGCCTTATGGCCAGTTGTGGCTATGCGGCTACTGTAGGAACGTGGTATGGTACTGTTGCTGGACCACCTTATACAGGTTCTTGGTCAGACTCCTATTGGGCGAGCGATAGACTCACGAATCTCCCTGCCGCGCCGGACGACTATGCTAATGAGATAAAGATCTCCAGAGCCGATACGGTGTGCACAGTATCCATTAATGAATCGGACTGGAACCCGAAGGTAAGTCTGGGCACGACAAGTGGCAATGTGCCAATACTGGAGATTAAGCCGGGTGGCTACATCGGCTTCAAGGAGCTTCGTGTTGGCGCCGGCGGCGTTTCGGGAAGTGTTACGTGTACCGCCAAGGTGAACCAGACAGGAGGCACCGTCATGATGTATAATGATGGCAATATCCTGATTGGCCGTATGGGTAATGCTGTTGCGAAAAAAGGTGTTGGCTATTACACCATCAGCGGCGGAACCATCGATTATGACGCCCTGACTATAACACAGGGAAATCTGGTTGTGGGCGGTGCCGGTGGTACTGCAGGCGTAAATGGCGCTGAAGGCACATTGACCGTAGTAGGTAGTGCTTCTACAATTAAAGCGAGGAAGCTTTATGTTGGAGGCGATGGCACTTATTACGGCAAGGGCACTCTCGAATTCCAGATTGGTGCCAGTGGTGTAAGTCCGATTCAGGTTGGCAGCGCAAGTGCTTATCTTGACCCGGCTGGTACGAACTCTACGGCAATTCTGGCTTTAAGTTTACTTGCTGCACCTCCATCGGGACATATTAAGCTTATTGACGGTACTGTTGTTGGTACTTTCGATACGTTCACCGATTCGCTTGGGTCACACGCTGCAACAGAAGGTGCTCTCGTGACTCTGCAATATGGTGCTGGAACCTATCTTTACAACCTAACCTACACTGGTAGTGTTGTGCTGATACCGGAACCCGCTACATTAGTATTGCTTGGTATTGGTGGCTTGATTGCTGCAAGAAGACGGAAGTAGTAGTAAGAGACCTTTTCATTTCCACGCCGTATTAATGGTGTGGTTTTGAGTTATAAGTTAGTTTTGTCCAGGTTTTTTTGACCTGAGACAGAAGTGTGTGAGTTGCTTTTTGTGAAAGTTCAGATGTTGATTGTCTTGTGATGATTGCTTTGCGGTCGTCGCAAATAAGCTACATCGAAACATTAAGCAAAAGCACTTAACCTACAACTCACTTAGGGCAATACAACGCCCTGGGTTGTAGATTTAATAACGACGACGGTTTTGATTGTCGCAGCTTGTAACTATTGTCTCTGAATAGCTATTGCTATAGCAGCTCGATAAGAGACCTGACCTAATTAAGTACCGCGATACTTTATTGGGCAAGATGAGCTCGTAGTTCGTTTCT
>CAZKYA010000109.1:0-2201 GCA_964556725.1 uncultured Pirellulales bacterium | reverse complement strand
GAAAGGGGTGCAGGCGCTCTTTCTATTTTTATATCCACATCTTATTTTTATATCCACATCTTATAAAATGGGCGGTAATTACGTTGGTATCATAGGCGATGGCGCTTATGGTAATGCCTGTAATGTTAAGCGGCTGGCGGACACAGTAATCATCTCACACGCGGCAGTTCCGGGGGTATAATTCAGAGCTAAAATTATGCCAATAATAGCCAAATCGCCGTTTTTGGCTATAGGGCCGGATTGTAATCTTATGGTCGCGTCGAGTCTAAAACAAGGCCCGGTGCAAATGGCAAGATGATGAATTTTCAATTTTTTGCACAATAATTTGCTTGAAAAGGCAGACTGGAGGTGATATAATTCAAGTTGTAGAAAATGTTTGGATTACTGCGGAAAAGATGAGTCAGCTGGTTTATGTTCGTATGTAAGTATTGACGAAAAAGACTCAAGGGGTTGGGTTTATGTGTTCTTTCAAAAATTGGTAAATTAGTTAGTGAGTAAGTAAGATATTGCTGAATTTGTGTTTTAAGGCTAAAAGGGGTGCCGTTATGAGAACTAAAAAAGAAGGTTTTACGCTGGTTGAGTTGATGGTGGTAATCTCGATTATCGCTCTTTTGATGGCGATTTTTTTGCCTTCGTTGAACAAGGCCAAAGAGTTGGCCAAGCGACAGTACTGTGCCAACAATCTCAAGCAGACCAGTATAGCGATTCATGCTTACACTGGGGATTATGACTATTCCTTGCCGTGGTGGGGCTATAGTGATACCAGCGGAGGGAATCTATATGGTGGTGACCCCGAAGGGCATCCATATATTGTGTATCGCGGTGGTGATGCAACTGTAATACAAAATGTATGGCGTTTTCCTCCGGGGGTGGCAGAAGACCCGTGGAATCCGGGTTTGGGTAAGATGAAGCCTATGAGGCAGGCCTGTTTATATGAGGGGAAATACATAAGTAAGCCGGAAGTTTTTTATTGTCCATCTAATAGGATGGACCTTTACAAATTTGAATCTTATACTGACCCCCCGCCATGGGGTAGGCTGCCCCAGAATTACAATACTCATGATAAGAGTGGTGGTACGCACAATCAGTGGGTGCGAGTAGGGTATGAATATTATCCGACAGACCCGAAGACACCGGTGGATGCTGACCATCCTGAGTACTGGCATTATCATGGTACTGCTTACAATGTTCCTAAGGAGACCGCCAGGAAATTAACAGGACTGAACCCACATATCCCGTATATGTCAGATGTTATTAGAAACATAGCGGATATAAGTCATCAAACCCGCTCTTCTCATGGAATTCATGCTTTGTTCAGCGATGGTCACGTGATTTTCCGTAACGATGAACGTCTCTTCAGTGGCCCAGAGTGGGAAGATTTTAGGTCTGGTGCGATAAACTGGAGGTTGTTTTATTATATGATATACAGGCAAGTCAGTCCTTAATAATTTGACAAGAGAGTGATTGTTTACAGTAATTCATAGGCAGTGCATATCAAAATGTTGTCCCCGTAATGCGCCACGCACATACGTTATTCCGGGTGTTATCTGAGGAGGATATCAGCTGGTTGTGATGAGTAGAATGTAAGTTTTTTCCGGGTGAAAGTTTTTAAGCAGGTGATTATGAGAAATATTGTTATTTGCATTCTTTTTTTGGTGTTTGGGTTTAATAGTGTTCGGGCTGACCCGCTGCCGGCCTTTCCTGGTGCTGAGGGTTTTGGTATGTATTCTGTTGGCGGACGAGGCGGAACAATCTACGAAGTGACTAATCTCAACAACAGTGGTCCAGGCAGTTTACGGGCGGCAATCCAGGCCAGTGGGCCGAGGATTGTCGTCTTTCGCGTTGGGGGTACTATTTCACTATTGTCCAATCTGGTAATTACTAATCCGTACATCACGATTGCAGGCCAGACCGCTCCGGGAGATGGAATATGTCTTAAGGATTATAATTTTAAAATCTCAGCTGACCATGTGATTATTCGCTATATGCGGTTTCGACTCGGTGACAATACGTTACAGGAATCGGATACCGTGACTATCTATAAGGGCCAGAATATCATTCTTGACCATTGTTCGGCAAGCTGGTCGGTGGATGAAACGCTTTCGACCGATTGCTCGGGAGACCTTTATACGGGCCATTTTGCGGGCAATCTTACAGTCCAGTGGTGTATGATTACCGAAAGCTTGAATCAATCCATTCAT
>CAZKYA010000108.1:0-7151 GCA_964556725.1 uncultured Pirellulales bacterium | reverse complement strand
AAATAATCAATTTCCAATATACGTATAAATACGGTATTTTCTCACTTTTAGCTTTTTTTTCTTGACTTTTGTGGAATAGTCTGATAATAATATATTGTTAGAATTAAGGAGGTCGGTGAGAAAGATTCTAAGGAGGGTCCCACACATCTTTTTGCACCAAGAAAAGTTTTGCGTTCAAAGCATGGTTGCTATAAAGCTATGCGAGAAAATGTGGAGGAGAAATTTTGTGAAAAAATTATTGATTTTTTGTGTAATGGCAGGGCTGATTCTGGCTGGTACATACACAGCCAGAGCTGCCTATACCGTTGATATACCCGACGGCTCACTGACTAGCGCTGCGGGTACGTATGGCTCCGCCTACACTTTTTTCAATACCATTAGGAATCCCGGTGTCCCTGATCGTTGGAACATAGTTGCGTCCGATTTCACTATGCAGGGACAGATCAAGTTAGCTGACATCAATGCCAAAGCACGCTGGAATACATGGGACGATAATCTCGGTGATGGGATTGATAAACTGGGAGCGTGGTTCGATATTGGCCCGTATGCAGGAGGAGGTCACGGCGTCTATTTGGCTACGGTCCAATGGACAGGTGGCAGCGATCAAGCAAATGATATCAGATGGATATTTCATCCACAGGAGACTTCCGGTACACAGCCTGATCCAAAGTACTATACTGGACCGTATAACACCCCCGAATTTGCATGGCTGAACGACTGGATTGATTTCAAGATTACTATTCATGCCACCAGCGCAACAACGGGTATTGCCCAATATTGGATTCATAATGAGCTGATTTCAGGGCAGGGACAAGTTCCACGTCCGCCAGATGATTCGTTTCCTTTCACTCTTACGGGTGGTGCCGACACATTGGAGAACATTCGTGTATATGCCTACCTGATCAATGGCAACAATCCGAACAATCCAAGTTACATGGTTGAATGGAGAGATGTAACAATCAACGGCGTACCCGAGCCGGCGACAATTTGTCTGCTTGGGTTTGGTGCGTTAGGTCTGCTAAGAAAACACAGGAAGTAAGAAGAGCGAAGTACGAAGGACGAAAAAAGTACAAAGGACGAAGTAAAAAGTACGAAAATCTGTACCAAATAAAGGGTTATGAGCTAATGCTTATAACCCTTTTGTTTTCTTTATTATCGTGGTTAAAATTGCAATCAATTCATTGCATTCTTTTAACAGAGTTTCAAGCTTTTGCAAAGGCAATATGCCAGCAGCGATAAGAATGCGAATTCAATAGTGTGTTTCTCCGGCCTCCTTGCGTGCAATGGAATATTTCGATATGAAATCGGCTCGACTTTGTCCCGCCTGCGCTTCCTCCACATTTGCGCCAATCGAAGTGCCTGACCGAAGCAATTGACCTGCGATAATTCGGCCTGCGCCAGGTTTTCTATCTAATTGCTGGCATAGTTTCACAATGCGCACAGCAAATTGAAACGTTCTCTCACACAAATCCCTTTTCATAATTCTTCCTTTCCTTCATACTTCATACTTCGCTCTTCATACTTCGCTTGTAGTTTGTGTGATTTGCTTTGTTAATTCATCGAGGAGGGCTTTGATTGTTGGGTCAGTGTCTTTTGCCTGGTCTATTTTGCTGCAGGCGTGCATAACGGTGGTATGGTCTCTGCCGCCCAGATGGCCGCCAATCTCTTCAAGACTATGTTTGGTTAAATTCCTGGCTAAATACATACAAATCTGTCGCGGCTCGGTAATGCTCTGGCTGCGTTTTTTACTCTGCAAATCGGCGAGGCGAACATCGAAATGCCTGGTTACCACGTCGATAATATCAGTGATGTTTATGTGTCTGGCTGCCGAATCAATTTGTCCTTCGATGGCTGTCTTTGCCAGTTCAAGGGTAATCTCTTTGCCGGTTGTGGTTGCTACTGCATAAATGGCTGTCAAAGCGCCTTCCAGTTCCCTGATGTTTGCGTGCACTTTGCGGGCAATGTACTCGGCTATTTCATCAGAGATATTTAAGCCGCGAAGATGGGCTTTTTTTTGCACGATTGCGATTCTTGTCTCATAACTTGGGGGGTCGATTCTGGCGACTAATCCCCAATTGAATCTGCTGGTAAGCCGTTCTTCAAGGGAAGGGATTTTGCCGGGCGGGCTGTCGGCACTGAGGATGATTTGCTTGCCATTATTATAAAGTGCGTTGAAGGTATGGAAGAACTCTTCCTGACTCTGCTCGCGCTCGCGTAGGAACTGAATATCGTCGATTACCAGCGCATCAACGGTGCGAAACTGGCTTTGAAAACCCGCCAGGTTACCTTCCTCGATTGCTCTTATAAAGCGATTGACAAAATCTTCACAGCTTAATAATTGAATTACCGCCCTATCGAACGTTTTTTTGGCTTCAAAGCAAACAGCGTGTAAAAGATGGGTTTTGCCTAGGCCGACACTGCCATAAAGAAAAAGCGGATTGTAGGTATTGCCGAGGGATTGGCTTACCGCGATGCAGCTTGCGTGGGCAAGGCGGTTGCTTGGTCCTACTACAAAATTATCAAATGTGTAATCAGGATGAAGTTTAAGCTCGCATCCGGTCGGCTGTGAGCGAGGTACAGATTTTCGGTTAGTGTCAACGCTGAAATCTACGGCGACAAGATGGCTGGTTATCTGCTGAGCAGCCCGCATAAAGCTGTTCTTGCAGTTATCACGCAAAAACTGAGTGGTTGCCTCATCGGGGCAGCCAATTCCGAGTGAGCCGCCGTCTAAATGTAAGACCGTTAAGTTATCGAACCACTTGCGGGTGTTAGCCGGGTCAAGTGCTTTTGCACGTTCGAGTATATCAGTGAAAATGCTTTCAACGTCGCGAGCCACCAGACCACACTCCTTTGTGGAGCAGTCCTCTGCACAAAAACCTGCTGCCCATCAAAAACATCCCTGTTAAATTTAGTCACCAAAATTCCACCCTGCACCAATCAGGTATGAGCCTCAGCTCCATTGGTGGGTGCTATGATGAAATCTAACCGGCTTAACTTTGTTTGTCAAAGAAAAATTTTTATTCCGCTTGCAAAAAGGAAGAATAAAAATTTATTTTGGTCTGACTGTTAATCTGGGGAAGAATTAAAATCTTGACTGGGCTTGAAATTTACAAGAATATTTGCGAAACTGTGTAAATCAACGAGCAATAGCATTTAGGGAATAGGGGTTAGAAGATAGTATTTAGCCCCCACTCCTGTCTTCCGATAGGAAGACGTGGGGGTCGAATTGTGAAAAGGGAAACTCGTCCTTCGTAGTAGTAACTACTACGGAGAGGGAGCGTGTATGGGAATTTTTACCAAAACGGCAGGATATCTCAAAGAGCGGCTGGGCAAAACACGCAACAAAATCAGCTCCTCACTTTCGTCGGTATTGACTCTCGGCAGAAATATTGACGAAACCCTGCTCGATGAGCTGGAAGAGACGCTGATAAGCGACGATATTGGCGTGGAAACAACAGACAAGCTCATATCATCTCTGCGAGAGGCCTACCGCAGCAGGCAAATCGCTACGACCGACGAAATAAGACCATTTCTCAAAGAGCATATTAAGAGCTACTGGCCACATCACGACAGGCAATTGCACCTTGCCGAGACAGGCCCGACCGTCATCCTCGTTGCAGGCGTCAATGGGACAGGCAAGACCACAAGCATAGCCAAGCTCGGCTATATATTTAAGCAGGATAAAAAGGATGTTATTGTTGCTGCATGTGATACGTTCCGGGCTGCTGCCGTAGAGCAGTTATCTATCTGGGCAGAACGCATTGGCGTGCAAATCATAAAACATAAAACCGGCAGCGACCCGGCAGCGGTTGCCTTCGATGCTTGTGAAGCCGCTGTCGCAAGAGGTGCGGATATCCTGATTCTCGACACCGCTGGCCGACTGCACACGAAAAAAGACCTGATGATGCAACTGATAAAAATTCGCGATGTTGTCGCCCGCAAAATCCCCGGCACACCGAATGAAGTATTGCTGGTTCTTGATGCAACAACCGGCCAGAACGCAATCGCCCAGGCAAAGATATTTACCGAGGCGATTAACGTTACGGGGATATTCCTGGCCAAGTTAGACGGCACGGCACGCGGCGGAATCGTCATTGCCATTAAAGACCAGCTCGATATACCGGTAAAGTTTGTCGGATTAGGTGAGAAGCCGGAGGATATCGCAGAGTTCGACCCCGATATCTTTGTCGAAGCGCTGTTTGCGTAATCTAAAACAAAAAACGCTCCTGTTCTCTTTTATCCCTCTATTTTAAATTGTGCTTGATTTTTATATGAAATTGGTTATTTTAACCTTATCAAGGAGCTAAAAATGTGTAGAAATGAGCAACTAAGAACAAAGATTCCTGTTATAGGGTGGGAGGACGAGGAATGATTCAGGTCGAATGTCCTTTCTGTAAAAAGATGTTCACGGTACGTAACAACATGATGGGCAAGAAAGTGCGGTGCAAGTCTTGTGGTGTGGGGTTTGTGCTTGGAAGAACTGAGTCCTCCATCCAACAATCTCCATTGGCATCGAAACCGCCCAAACCTATTGTTGAAAATAAATAGAACAATACTGCCGTTAAAAGGAAAAATTGATGCCTAAAAGCACAAAATCAGCAATAAAAAAGATAGTCGAGCGAGTTGTCAGCCGCTTTTCGCCCGAAAAAATTATTCTCTTTGGCTCTTATGCCACAGGCAATGCTGGTCCGGACAGCGACCTTGACCTGCTCATCGTAATGCCTGTAAGCGGTTCAAAACGCCAAAAAGCCGTTGAGATTGGGGTGGCACTTCACGATATTGCCGTTGCGAAGGATGTAATTGTCGTTACGCCGGAAGAGTTCGAATGGCGCAAGGATGTTATTGGGACTATTGAATGGCCTGCTGCCCATCAAGGGGAAGTTCTCTATGCCCGAAAGTGATAAAACCGCCATCGTTGCCCGTGAATGGACGACCAAAGCTGATAACGACCTGAAAACTGCGGCTCATACGCTCAAAATGGGTGATAAATGCCCGACAGATACGGTTTGTTTTCACGCTCAGCAGTGTGTGGAAAAATATCTCAAGGCCTTTCTTGTTGTGCTGGAAATCGAACTTCCCCGAACTCATGATATCGAAATTTTAGTTTCACTGATACCTAAAAGCATACGTCTTTCTTTGACAATTGAAGAACAGAGGCGATTGACTGAATATGCGACAGTAATGCGTTACCCCGGCCCATATGAGCTTATTTCACTGTCAGAAGCAAAACAGGCGGTAAAATTTGCTCGGCGGGTAAGGCAAAAAATACGAAAGCTCCTGCAGAAAGATGTGCTTTTCTAAACAAAGATGGATAAAAGGGGGTCAGGAGCATTTTCTTGGTTGGCCACGGGGCTGAAGGGTGGAAGTTAGTTGCAGGTCTCTTGCTGTTTGTCGACCCCGACAAATTTGTAGAGGCATTATTTGACTGAAATCGTATGCAAAGGTCTTTATATAACTCTTAAAGTGATTTACTTTCTTCAGCGGCCTTTTTATAAAGGAAAAGTTGATAAGATTTGCACTTTTTAAAGTCTTCGCCGGTTCTGTTCCCGGATAAATACCTCTTATAAAGTTCACTTATTTTCTTTTTATACTTCCACTTTAGAATTTTAAGAGCGATTGGGTGTCTGCTTTCAAGGAGGCAAACACCGTCATTTATCACAGGATAAACAACGTTTTTTAGCGCATCGCTAAATAAATCCATATTTGGTGAAGTTTCTTCAGTAATATCCACGTTTTCAATTAGTCTGAAGGGAAATTTTGTAACGAGGTCGTTAAACCTTGTTAGCTTGTGACCGCCGCCCATAATATTGCTGCTCTGAGTATTTTTTTTGAAAACGTCACATATCAATGAATAACCACCAATGTTTAAAAACTTGTTGGTGTTTGTGAGTGCTTGTTCCATATCTAGGTACTGGAAACTTTCACAGAACAGAATCATATCGTAACGATTATCCGTCTTTAAATCTTCATAAAAACATTCAAACACATGACTTTTGTTTCCCAGTAACTCTCGGACACGTTTTGTTAGAAAAGGACTGGGAGAAACACAGTCCACATGGTATCCCATGTCAAGTAACATTTTGGCTATATGACCTGTGCCACAACCCACATCTAAAATAGTTTTGACTCCATCGGGGATATGCAAGATGATGAATTTGGCATATTTGTCCTGAGCCAGGTGCAAATTTGCGATATCTACTTCGATGTCGCTGGTCCAGTAACCATAATGAAGATGGTCCAGTTTAAGAAAATATTTACCGCTGATGTAGCCTGCCTCTAATCCAAGTTCACGCGATATATCTTTTTTTGTTTTTTTCATTATTCAACCATTTTTAATCTCGTGAGGTCGCTATCTGGGTTACTCACTTCAAATCTAATCGATAATACAATCGTATTCTCTTACTGCTTGTCTTTTGATATAATACATAAGTTTGTTAAAATGCTTTTCTGGTTCGATTTTTTCCCCATTTCCATCCGGATAAATAGTTCTCAAAATCTTGCCTCTTTCCCACTCTTTTGGATATATTTCATATTTCATCGAAAAACCATATATTTGCAGTATGTCTATAGTAGGAACAGCAAGTGGTTCAGGCTTCGCACCGTAACAAATACCAGGAACAATAACAGGGTTAATATAACCATCATCTAAACCAATATCCATATTTTTTCTTATTGTGTCAACAAGCAAATATCCGGTATACCACTCTCCCCTCATTTTTTCAGATGCATATATTGCAATACTTTTTGGTTGAGCACCCAGCTCTTTTAGTTTACGGTCAATTGCCAATGTCATCGCCTTATTATAATTATGTTTGGTATCTTTAATTGCCTCAACAGCAAGTTTTGTCCCCAGAAGATTTGAATATATATCCTCCCATGAAAACGATGAGTTAAACTCAGGCTCAACTCCGATAAAGTGGACACCAAACCATGTGAGAATTTCATGCCATATTGTTGCGTTAAATACTAAATATGGTCCAACTTCAAATGCAATTATTTCTGCAATTTTTTCTTTAGTTTTGTGAGATATGCTATCCCAGTATTCTGGATAGCTAAACTGAACCTTATGACGTGAACGTTCTATTGATATATTAAATGTAAATCCCTCGTCTTTTTTTACCAAAGTTTTGTAGGTTTTCCTTATAAAATAT
>CAZKYA010000107.1:0-7167 GCA_964556725.1 uncultured Pirellulales bacterium | reverse complement strand
TTTAGTTCACTTTAGCTCACTTTAGTTCACTTTAGTTCACTTTAGCTCACTTTAGTTCACTTTAGCTCACTTTAGTCACTTTAGCTCACTTTAGTCACTTTAGCTCACTTTTATCTTCTTTGCGGCTGTTTTCTCGTCTGTGCTCTGTCGTCCGTCATCCGTCTTCTGTCTTCTGTCATTCTGAGCGCACTCGTCCTGCCTGCCCTGAGCCTGTCGAAGGGAGCAAGGTCGAAGGATTCGGATTTAGGATTTGTTTTTCTCGTCTGTGCCCTGTCGTCCGTCATCTGTCTTCTGTCTCCTGTCTTCTGTCATTCTGAGCGTCTCGTCCTCCGAAGCTGGTTTCTGCGTAGCTTTAGCGAAGCAGAACAGCGAAGGAGGAAGCGAAGAATCTCACTTCATTATTCGAAATTCCTTGCTTGCCCCGTTATTTTTGTTGGGGTTCGATATTCGATATTCTTCTGTCAGATTCAGCGCTGCATAATCTCCGAACAGCTCTTTTGCCTTGTCATCATACGCTTTCGCTGCCGCCTTCTCATCATCAAAATAACCAATAAATATTGTCCTGTCGTTGCAGGTTATCCCCGCTCGCCATTTTTTCTCACTTTTTACCCAGTGAACACCTTTGTATCGTGAGCTGTTATTGCCTCTTTTCTTGCGCCTATTCCAGTTGTTCTGCTGCTTCGTAACGATTCTCAAATTCGCCTTTCGATTATCCAGGCCGTTGTGATTTATATGGTCGATATATTTCCCTTCCGCAATGCCCATTATTACCTGGTGCATCCTCAAGTCTTTCCTCCTATCCTTGCCTGCTGGAACATTGCGCACTGCATAGTATTCCCTTCCATTTCGCATCGCATACCACTTATACCGAGCAAGTTGCTCGTAATCTTCCGGGTCCACAATTGCGAATTTGCCCTGCGTAAGGGGGATTTTGCGGAAAGCGTAACCGTAGCGCAACTTTCGATAACGCAACAATAGCCATATAAGCAGCCGGAAGATAAACTCCGGCAGAAATATTGGTATGAGAACCTTCCGCATCACCACTCAAAGCGTTAGAACCACGGATTACGCGGATTTAACGGAGTTTTTGTCATTGCGAGGAGTAAAGCGACGTGGCAATCTTAGAGAACTTAACTCCGCATTTTTGCATTTTTAATTTTGTCATTCTGAGCGTCTCGTCCTCCGAAGCTGGTTTCTGCGTAGCTTTAGCGAAGCAGAACAGCGAAGGAGGAAGCGAAGAATCTCACTTCATTATTCGAAATTCCTTGTTCGATATTCACACAAAATGACTCCGCAACTTTGAATTTTGAACTTTTTGACGTGTATCTGCTGATACGAAACTTGCGGTTCTCCGCTGCTGCCCTGCTTGCCACGGCATAGCCGCAGGCGAAGCCGGGCCCCCATAAGTCTGCCCTGCGAAGCCCTATGTTGGGCGAAGCAGGGTTCTACGCGGTCGTGCACTACCAGAGCACACTGCTCGCCCTGCGAAGCCCTGTTTTAGGCGAAGCAGGGCCCTATCTTGTTTATATTATATCTAATTTTCAGTATTTGTTCAATAACTATTTAACGATTTCTATAAAATTTTTTATCCGAAAAGTTCCAAATGCAAGTATTTATTCATTCTGAGGTTAGAGAACAATCCCAATTCCCAATAGTAAATATTCAATAATAAATAATCAATCGAGATGCTTCCCCTCTTTGTTCAATAAAAATCTAACTTTTTACAAAAAAACCTGTCCTTGAACGTCGTAATCGTAGATCTGCATAACTCGTTATATACTGAAGACTAACGATTAAGCACTAAATAACCTTGCGTTTAACGATAAAGAATATATAATTACAAATAAGCGATGGAGATGCATCGACAGTTTGATTTTGAGTGCGAGATAGGAAATGTCCTTCACGAGATACAACATCTGTGCGAGAGAGTGCCTCACAAGCATGCATTTGGTTTGCTGTTTTGGACGTAACCTAATGCGAGAGAGATGTTGTTTGTGATTATTTAATGGGATATCTAAATGAAGAAAGGAGAATAAAATGGAGCAACAAGTTGTCATTTCAGGAGCCCTAGCGAATGTATCAGGGGCAGTCACAACCGATGAGCTACTGAAGTTCATGGCCGATAGAAATGCTGAAATTGAGTTTTACAAGCTTTGTGGGGCTACTGCGGCGGCTTTTGATTGGCGAGGGATCTTTAGGGATGTAGGAGCGGCTGCTTCCATAGCTGCGCTCTTATGGCTGGGATATGAGAAGTTGGTTGAACCGAAAAAGATTGACCCGAAGTCAAATGCAGGGGTGTATGTTGTGCTAGGCGATGGAGAGGAGGAGTCCCTACGGTTTTGGCTTGGTAAAGATTATAAAGATAAGCAAATCTTCATCAGGGAATTTACAAGGGAGGCAAAACGGCTAACTGGCACAGTCGATGGTCGGCAGAAGATTAAGGCGACTATTGAAGAAACAAAAGAGTCGAATTGTTGGATAAGCGTAAAGTGAGTGATGATGCAAGCGGAGTCGTTAGTTTTTTATTGCCGGGAATTGCGGGTTAATCAGAGGAGCATTTAAAAATGGATAAGAACGAATTAGATAATCGATTTTGGTTTGAATATATTATGAAACTTAACGACCGAACGTTAAGTAGACGTCAAAGTTCAGGCTTTACAACTTGGGCTGTTACCGCTCTGCTCATAATCGTGTTGTATCGAGTGCTAGATGGATCATCCAGTATTATGCGTTCACCAGAATCTTGGCCTCTTTTTTCTATTTCTTTTGTTACCATTGCCAACTTCATCTTCTCGTTGGTGATTTTGGCTTCTGTTTTATTATTTTATGTGGTGCCACAAAGTGAAGTAAGATTGATGCCAAAGCTTTCTAAGGCTTTTATGTGTGTCGTATATATATCTGTCATTATCTTAATAGGTGTATTTGGTATTCTTAACTTTGTAGTTGTATATTATATGCCTTTTGATTTCATAGCCAGATGGCCCTATATTGTATTTGGTCTCTTTTATGCTATGCAGATTTCCTATTATATTATAAAAAATCTTAGATTGAGATTGAAAGCAAAAGGAGAGTACTCGGATTTACCATCCCCTGATATTCCATACTATATGACGGAATCAATTCATCGTCCTATATATTTGATTTCTTTCTCTTTTCTGGGTTTTATTCTTGTGGGTTTTTCATCGCTACCAATGATTAAGCTTTTTCTGAAAACTGATATAATGCTACGAGTTGAGTTGATAAAGTTATCATTAGAAATTTTAGCTATAATGTTTTTGATTGTTTATTTGTTGATACGGATATCAGCTAGATCCCAACGAGAATTTCTTGAGCGATTGGAACGTAAGATAGTTTTAGAAAAACTTACATCAGATGAAATCCGCTCAATCTTCATAAATGAGTACTTGGGTGAGACGACTCGTGATTGGATCACTAGGATCAACCTAAAAATTCGTTCTCTGTATTCTAATTTTTCTGATGCTGTAACCGATGCTAAAGAAAATATGAAGTGCCTTGAGAATATTGACAACAAATATGCTTATGAAATCAGCGGACGAAAGAAAGAAATTTGCGACCACGTTCAGAATTCCTTTGAGGAATACACTACATATGTGAAAAAGGTTATGCAGCATGTGAGGCATTTAATTGAACAGAGAGCTTTCACGAATAAAGATGATGTAGAATTGCTTGAACATATAGTTGAAGATTGGGGTGAACAATTAGAGGATATTCGGTCACAGTACGAATCGCTGTGTAAAACATGTAAGTCTTATCCTAAATAATGTAAATTAAAAATATTTCGAGAGTGTGTCTGTTTAAACTTAAAAATATTTCATCGAGGATATATATTATCTTTGGCATTTCTTTAAATAATTTATATTCATTATTATCGTTTGTAATGTAAGCTGTGTTCTCTGTGGCAAAAAATAATCCGTGCCAATCAGTGTCTAATTTTTCTTTGTGCCTGCCCGTCCTGAGCTTGTCGAATGGATTCGTGGCTAATTTCTTTATTAGACGGGATTGACAAGATTGTCCTGTTATCCTGTCAAAAATTCGTGCCTTAGTGCCTTCGTGGCTAAATATAGTCTGTGTGAATCCGTGTCAATCAGTGTCTAAAATCCCTCAAGCCAGCCGCATATAAGTTATGAGGCCATCACTGATGGCCTGTTGTCTGAGAACGAAGTTTTAGCAGAAACTTGTTTCGATAAGAGCTTCGGACGAAGACTACCGGCTGGCACTTCTCCGCGACCTCAGCGTTCTCTGCGGTTAATGAACAATCAGTGTTAATCTGTATCTGATTTCTTGTGCCTCTTCGACAAGCTCATAGCAGGCTTTTCGTGGACAAGAAAAAACCTGCCGTAAAACGGCAGGCTAAATATTTTTGGATTTTTCTGAGTCCTCTGTGCTCTCTGCGGCAAAATTTCTTAGTGACTTCGTGCCTTCGTGGCCTTTTTTCTTCGGCTCGACTGAGCTCGCCGAAGTCCGAGGAGTTGGTCTGCTCCCTCGATTGTCTTAGGCGGCCAATTCCCCTCCGATTGCAATTGTTTCAGATAGTCCAATTGCTCGATGCTGATGATGGTTCTGCATCTGGGATATCTGCTGCATCCAAGGAATGGCCCCTTTTTGCTTTGCCTGATTACCAGCTTGCCGTCTTTGCATTTATAGCACTTAATCCCGGTCGGTTCAGGTGCAGGTTTTGGCGGCAGGACGTTACCCTGCTTATCCAAATTGAGAATTGTCTTGCAATCCGGATATCCGCTGCATCCTAAAAATGGGCCGAATCGACCCCGTTTTTCGACCATTGGTTTGCCGCACTTGGGGCATTTATGCTCGCTTACCTTTTGCTCGACCATTTTGCCTTCTTCGTCACAAGGGCTGGTAAATTCACAATCCGGATAGCCCGAACAGCCCAGGAACCTGCCGCTTTTACTCATTCTATAAACAAGCTGCTGGCCACACTTTGGACATTCATATTCACTGGGAGCTGCTTTGGTACGTTCCATATCTGCCTGCGCCGTCTCGAGATTCTGCTTGAATGGTCCGTAAAAATCTTTTAAGACACCAAGCCAGTCTAAGTGCTGTTCTTCGATTTTGTCTAACTGTTCTTCCATATAGCTGGTAAAGGCGACGTCCATTATTTTAGGAAAGAACTCATTAAGTTTATCGGTAACTATTTCGCCGAGGTTGGTGGCGGAGAACTTTTTGTTTTTTTGCTCGACGTAACCTCTGTCCTGAATAGTGCTGATAATTGTGGCGTAAGTGCTTGGCCGACCGATGCCCTCTTTTTCGAGTGTCTTTACCAGAGATGCCTCGGTATATCGAGCAGGTGGTTTTGTAAAATGCTGCTCCTGCTTGATATCGACAACCGCCAAACTCTGGCCAACTTTCGTTGGCGGCAGCTGCTGTTCGTTTGATGTAGTCGCCCAGATTTTTGTAAATCCGTCGAAGATTAACACTCGGCCGCTGGTTTTATACAAACAACGGCCGACCGACGTCTCAGCTTCGATACTCAGATTCGTTACATCCCATCTCGCAGGTTTCATCTGGCAGGCCACAAAGCGGCACCAAACCAGGTCATATAGTTTGAACTGCTCATTGGTAAGAAACGGCTTTATATCCGCTGGTGTAAAGTCAACATCGGTTGGCCGGATTGCTTCGTGGGCCTGCTGAGCAGTTTTCCTGGAGGCATAAATATTAGCTTCTTTCGGCAGGTAATCGGAACCAAGGTGCTTTCCGATATAACTTCGCACATCTGAAACAGCTTCCTGTGAAAGATGAGTGCTATCCGTTCTCATATAGGTAATAAGCCCGAGAGAACCCATCGAACCCAAATCGATGCCCTCATACAGCTGCTGAGCTACTATCATAGTTCTTTTCGTGCTAAATCCCAGTTGATTAGCGGCTGCCTGCTGTAATGTGGAAGTTATAAAAGGACCTGGTGGTTGAGAAACAGATTCTTTCCTTTGTATATCGGCGATTCTAAATTCTGCACCTTTGAGTGCGTTAAATATCCGCTCAGCCTCGTCCTTATTGGAGACCTCAGATTTTTTGTCGCCGACTTTGGCAAGCTGTGCCTTAAAAGCATTATGCTCTATAAGCCATTTATTCTGTTCTGCAACGGCAGGTGGATTATCACCTTCAGTTTTTGGCGTAATAAAATCAAGCCATTGCTGGTGGTAGTCGTCCCGCACCAATTGCCCTTCGGAGAAAGACCTATCCCCGCTGTCAGTCTGTGCCGAGGCCCTATGAATCCAATTGGTGCGGGATAAGTCTGTGGTAAAAACGGCCGGAATAAGCCAGTACTCTTTTTCTTTGAAGTTACGGATTTCCCTCTCTCTTTCCACAATCAACTTGACCGCAACTGACTGGACGCGTCCGGCAGATAGGCCGCGGGCAACCTTTTTCCACAATAGCGGACTTATCTGGTAGCCAACAATCCTGTCGAGAATCCGCCGGGCCTGCTGGGCTAAAACTTTATCCATATCAATTTTGCCCGGCTCAGCAAAGGCATCCTTTATAGCCGACTTGGTTATCGCATTGAAAATCACACGGTAGGTCTTTTCCTCCGGCACGCCGAGCAATTGTGCAAGATGCCAGGCAATTGCTTCGCCTTCCCGGTCAAGGTCGGTGGCCAGAAACAGTTTATCACATTTCTTTGCCGCTGCCTTCAGGGACGTCACGGTTCGTTTTTTGCCGGGCAATACATCGTATGTCGGCTCAAAGTCATTTTCTATATCGACACCGAAATTCTTTGGCGGCAAATCCCGCACATGCCCCATAGAAGACTTCACTTCAAATTCCGAGCCGAGGTATTTGTTTATCGTCTTGGCCTTGGCGGGCGATTCGACTACTACCAGGGATTTGCCTTTAGATGAACTTGATCTTGCCATAAACAAAAACTCGTATGTCTTACTTCACCCACCGATTTTCTGGACACGAAGCAGTTATCGGCGTTTTTCACAATAAAATTTAGCGGACCTGTGGCTTGGCCATCCCTTACGGGAGCCACGCCTATGGCATGGCATAGCCAACGCCTGCCGTCAGGCATCCTGTGGATTACGGCGAAATGGACAAATACAAACCCGCAATAAAGATGTCAAGAAAAAACAATTCTACAATTTCTCAAGCTGGATGAAGCAGCTTATCAAGCAATGGTTTTAATTTTCG
>CAZKYA010000106.1:0-7178 GCA_964556725.1 uncultured Pirellulales bacterium | reverse complement strand
ACGAATTTTAATCAGCAGCTTGCCAAGAGGAATGCCAACCGATTCAATTTTGGACAATAAGCTTGTTTTACTTTCAGACTCCAAAATCCAATTCGCTGAAGTGCAAGCTGTCACGGGCAGTTTACATGCCTCAATATACAGATTATTATGTTTATCAATATTGCTTAGCTTTCTGCGTAAGCCACCTTTTCCTTTTACATGAATGTGTCTTGTAACGGATTTATCAGAAGTTTTGCTTAGGAGAAGTAATATTATTGGAACATTAGCATTTGGATATAAGTTGCTGTCTTCAAATTCTATAATTTCACTGACATTGCAGGTGTCTGCGATCAATTTCCGAAGGCTGTGTCCGCTTTGGGAACGAAGGAGGCTGCCGGATACGCTCATACTTAAATATCCTTCATCAGCCAAGAGTTCGATAGACTTTTCGATGAAAAGCATGTATAAATCAAACTGACCGGTCCTTGCTGTTCTGAATCTCCGTTTATAATCATTAACCAATGCTGGATTCGACTTATAAAGTTCTTGGACACGCACAAAGGGAGGGCCTCCGATGATGATGTCAAAAGGGTTATCCATTAGCAGTGGCCTTTCGCTGTCGTTTGAATGCTTATGAAGGAAATCTCCGCAAATAATATTCTCCTTGAGGTCAGGAATGCTTAGATTTTGAACATCTGTCTTACTAACAACATTGTTCATACAGCAATGCCAGGCTGTCAGCAAAAGCAACTTGCGAGTCCACTGAGTTGCACGTTCATCTATATCTGTGCCGAATATCATTGCTTTAAGAAGTTCAAGAGTTTTTTGTGGATTTAGACGTAATGATTGCCCCTTACTGCTGTATTGGCACTTAAACCACATCAGTATGTATCGAAGAGCTGCTATCAGAAAAGCCCCACAACCACACGATGGATCGAGAATTCGCAACTGCTGGGCCTGCTCGGGTTCTAATTTATGAAAGGCCTTTTTAAGCGTTTGGAACACAAGGTAATCTACCAATGGAGCCGGTGTGTAATGTATACCTTTCTTATGTCGTTGCGAGCTTTTCTTACGAGCATTCCTGTCTGCCATTGGCCGGCCGATGCATAGCTGGTGAAAGTCGCCAAAAATAGTAATCGGCATTTGGGAACTGTAGAATGCATCAGTGGCTTCCGAGATATGAGTAAGTGACGACCATTTAGCATTCTTCCGCGGCTCAATGTCTGGGCTCTTCAGATGGTCAGGACTGAAGATGCATTTAAGTAGTTGACAGGATACCTGATCATAAACAGTCTCACAAAGAGTATAAGCTGTTGGTTTATTCACAGTCTCAAGGATTTCTTCAAGTGAAGGGATAGCTGTAGTTTCTATTTGCCTGACAAAATCAATAAGTAGAATTGTTGATATAAGATCATCAACAGCCCTCTGTATATCAGTTTTGTCTATGTCATTGCTTGAATCATTAGCCCAAACCCACAATAGATATTCCCGCCATTTTTGTAGATAATCAAGATGGCGTTCAACGATTCTATAAGGAGGAGAAATTTGTCGTTCCAGTAAAGGCGGTAGAATAGATCCAATTTCTAATAAGGATTTGGTCATAATTTTATCCTTTCAACATCGTGTGGAAACACTAAAGGAAACCAAGCTGTCTCGATGTCAAGTTGATGATTGAAATTCAGGCGCATTTAGCGCAGATGGTTTCTGATTATTAGACTACACAATTACAACAGCCGATAGTACCTTCAATATTCAAGGCTTTAAAGGTTCGGTATTCCTCCATACATAAGCCGATAGGTAACTTAGGTTGGAATTGTTTGATTGTATCAATGAGATATCTATAAACGGCGATTCTTTGTTTGAAGGGAAATCGAATGCGGCCATCATTTGACTTGGTTTTTTCTAATTGGTTTGAGATTGGATTTTTCCTGCCTAATTTTTGCTCTGTAAGTTTCAGTGCGCCTGAGTAGCTACAAAGTTGTCCGAGAGTAATACGCTCTAGTGGTACCACCATTAAAAAACTCTCCAGGAAATTAGCGTAGATATTTTGCCAGCTCTCCATTGGAATGACAGGCATAATCACAGCACGTATGGTATAACCAGCTTCTGCGCATTTTTGCATAGCTGTGATCCTTTCATCTATTGAAGGCACGTTTACTTCAAAAGCAGAAACCACTTGAGGTGGGTTCAAGCTCCATGAAAGAATCGTATGCCTTTGATGATCAAGGTCGAGCAGGTTTTCAACATTGGCGCTTTTTGTCAATAAGATTAATCTACCCAGTTTTTGCCGAGCAAAGAATGGAATCATTGTACGGGAATAGCCAGTAAGAGGGTCTAAAGCTAATGCATCCTGGAGCTTTCCCAAATAGAAAGCAGTGGGTTCAGCTAACTGCGAAGCAACCATATCGATGTGATTCAAGATTTCCGGAAGATTCAAAAAGATTTTTACTGTAGGAGAGTATTTTACGCCAGGTGTTCCAGCCAGATAACAGTATTGACAATCGTATGGACAGAAACCATAGGGCGAAAAATGCCAATAGTTTGGGCAGGTGTTGCCATTTTCATCGCTGTAGCGCAGGGCGCTTTTATGTATACCAAAAACCAATGTTCTTTTGCCTTGATAATGTAGTTCTAGAGGGTTTACGTCCTCAAGCTCAACACGATTATGAGGCAGGTCAAGTTTTTCAATTATTTGAGCTTTTGGATACACACTGCAAATTGCTGCTATCATTTCGCGCTGCCCTCCGGTTTGAAAACTACCTTTAGTTACTATGATTCTATCGGGGTTGAAGTAGGGGGCTGGGCTTGATTGATATCCTGGATGTAAATTCTGCAATATAGGAAGATTAGTCATTACTGGGTTTGAGTCTTATTCATATGGACACAGCGGGAATTGTTTCTTTTATCGTTACCATCGTTATGTTATTATCTAAAACCCCATTTTGGGCGGTATTATACTCAATTAGGTCTCGAATGTCAAGTCTTATTGGTCGGAATTTTGTAATTAGAGTTAATGATAAAGGAAAAGTCGATGATGCTGACCTGTGGATTACGGATTTATAGATAATGAACCAATTTTCGCGGGAGTAATATGGGAGTATTTGAGGTGATAAATTCTGATGAAACGTGATTAAACCTGATTAAAACTGGGAATCATTTAAGCTCTTATAAGAAAAGAGGTTAAAACTTAAGTTCCGCTTACGTAAGGACTTATAAAAACGGCTCGACGGGGGTTCGAATCCCCCCGCCTCCATCCTTCGCCGCTCACCTGCGGTGAGCTATAAAGGATGTCCTCTGAAGCTTCAGCAAAGGAGGACTTTTTATCTATCTTTAACTTAGAGTTGAAAAACAATGAGATATGTCTATCTTCTTGAAAGTACTTCTAATCCGAGCACTCGATATGTTGGTCTCCTCTTATACTTCAGTGGTCATCTCTTCCATTTCTTGCTGAAACTCAATACGGCTGTTCTATGTGAAGAAGCAAATAATCTCCTGTGACAGGATGTCACACATGATTTGTAACTGTTCGTTGTTGGTTTGGTATACCCTGACTGTGTCGGCGTACTTGCCGCTGTCCGGCAGGAATTCGGTTAGCAAGTTGGGCATTTGCAAAAAACGACGTTGGTTGAATATTACATCTTGTTTCTGGGGAAAGATAGCAACATAAAAAATATCGCTTTCAACGAGGTCTTGAAAAAAGTGCGTTCCAAAGGAAAGTTCCGGCATTAGATTCCCACCCTCGTAAGCGACCTCTGCCAATACAGCGACTTTATTGATTTCAGCAAAACTAACAGGCACACCAAGACTTGGTGTAGTTGTCCCCCATCTGCCAGGCCCAATTAGGAGTGTAGAGGTAGTTTCCCTGTTAGATATTTGCCTATTTAACTTACCTACTAATCTGGCTATGTCATATCTCTGCGAGATAGGCATCTGTACATAGGCTGCGGGGTCAACATAGATAATTCTTTTTATCGGCTGTGAAATACTGCCGCCCATAGTATATCCGCGAGTTTTGAACAGTATCTTTCCAGATTCGATTTTTTCAGGTATCGTTACTCTTGCAGTTGGCCCTTTTGTCTGTAACGGTCTGCATTGAAGCAGGTTAATCTTTAGTTCGGTGTTCTTCGTGAAGTTAGCAGTAAATTCTATATCAACAGGATACTGATAATGACTTTCTAAAATTTTAAGCATTTTTTGCATGGTCTGCGCGAAGTCGGTTTGTGACAGGAGTTTTTCAAATGTCAGTACCCAGATACGCTTGCCTTTGCCTCCGAGCTCTTTCATCCGTTGCTCGGCGTTGCGGTCAGGGCTTGCCAGAAGGTCTAACCTGATGTCGGTTTTTTCGAGCAGACTCGGCAAGTTGATAGTTCTTAACATATTTTCTTTAGCATCGAGCAAATCAACGTTATGCTGCGAGAATCTCATAACATCTTCGATATCGGAATAAGGCCGTAATAGCGGTTGGTCCAAAGCAATTATTTGAGGATAATCATCTTCCACCCGTTCTACTGCTCTTGTGCCAAGGCCAAAAACAAGTCGCAACATACCGGCTTTTGGGTCGAGGTCGGCCTTCCAGACAAAAGTATTGTAAGAAACGCCAACACCTGCAAGGTCAGGGAAAAAATAATGACTTTGATACGAACCTGATACTCGCTGGACAAGCAGGGCCATTTGCTCATCCTGCTGGTCCAGGCCTCTCTGCAATCGATATGTCAGGGCATCTTCGTCCATAGTGCTGGCATAAATCCTCCGAACAGCATTCTCAAATTCGGCATAACGTTCCTCGGGGTTGCCCTGATTGACCAGAAAGAGGCTTTCATATTTGCCGGCAAAGGCGTTTCCAAAAGAGTCTTCCAGCAGACTGCTCGAGCGGACAATGATGGGAGACTGGCCGAAATACTCTACCATTTCCTGCAAACGCTCGCGTATTTCATCAGGGAACTTTCCCCGAAGTAAGTTTTCTTTCATTTCGGGGGCTACTTTAAAGTAACCGTCTCTGGTTTTTTGCTTCATAAAGAGCTTCCACCAGCCGTTTTCAACTATGTAGCTATAGAAGATATCTGAGCCAACATAGAACGAGTCGTGGGGTTCTAATCGCTCGTTCCAATTGAATGAAGCATCCTTCGACAAAATCTTTCGAGCCAAAAGCATGCCTGCAGCTTTGCCGCCGATGAAGCCGCTTCCAATCAGTTTGTTTTTAATATTTATCAAATCATCAAGGGTAAAATTATCTTGTGCCAGTTTTGAAATTCTTTTTTCGCGGCCAATCATTATTCTACATAGTTGCTTTACAGTATCTTTGACTTCTTGAGAATCCTCAGGTTCCGGCCGCAAACTTTCCGCTTTCATAAAAAGTCTGTCCCAATAATCCAATGCTCTGGCAGACCCTTTCAGGCCTCTATCGGCGAAGTATGAGAACAACTTGGCGGCATCCATACTGCTTACTATAGGAGAAAAATTTTCTCCCTGCTGCAAGTGCGGCAGAAACATTGTTGGAGAATAACGACGCCATACCTTCAGTGGATGGACATAGTAGTTTCCTTCGAAGTTGTATGCATCTATTAATAACTGTGTAGTTTCGCGAATGCGTGCGATGGTCTTGAATGAATGGTTGCTCCGCAACAGTGCAAAGTATGCAATAGTATCCAAATCAAAAAGGTAAGGGCAGGTAATCATGAAAAAGTTTCCTATCATTAGGTCTGTTGCCCAAGCGTTCAGCAAATCAGATAGACAATCAAACACATAATAAGTCTCCGGGCCTTCGTGTGTAATTATTGTATGAACCTGGGTGGAGAAGCTCTCAAAGCCGCCTTGGGCGTCCAGGGCGTAGATTGTGATATGGGGGTCTGGTTGAATAAGAGGAGGGTGGTCCGCAAATCTCATATAGACAATTTTTCTGTTATCAGCTAAACCTCTGGTAATAAAAGGTGTAACAAATCGCTGATAGTCCTCTATGCTGTCGACCTGCCAGACAACATTATCGCCCTTGTTAAGGCCGGAAAGAATTTCATTTAAACCTTTAAGACCGGTACTTGCCCATGCTGCCATAAACTAACCTTTATTCGTGCGGTATTTTCTGTAATCTATTCCTAATTCATTGACTTTGTATCTTATAATCCGGGCTGTGGTGCCCAAGTCTCGTGCTGCAGCGGCTAAATTGCCATTGCACCGCTTAAGTGCATCGACGATTGTATCGCGTTCAAACAAGCTGACTCTTTCTTTCAACGAACCCGTACCAACGGTATCCGAGGCATCGGAAGTTTGTAGCGTCGGCGGCAAATGATGAGCCCGTATAACACCATCACTGCTCAATAGCACTGCTCTCTCGATGCAATTCTCAAGTTCCCGCACGTTGCCCGGCCAATGGTATGCAACCATCATATTTATTGCTGGAGTGCTGATTCGTCTGACATCTTTGCCCATTTTCTTCGAATATTGTTCAACAAAGTAATCAGCTAATAAAAGTATGTCATCTTTCCGCTCACGTAATGGGGGCAGGAAAACAGGAAATACGTTTATCCGGTAATAGAGGTCCTGTCGAAAAATACCCTGCTCGACAGCTTTTTCCAGATTGCGATTTGTAGCCACTATAATTCTTGTGTCTGTCTTTATGGTGCGGTTACTGCCCACACGTTCGAACTGGCGTTCCTGAAGAATGCGAAGAAGCTTAACCTGGGTAGCTGCTGCAAAATCCCCTATCTCATCAAGAAACAATGTTCCGCCATTCACTTCTTCAAGCCGACCCTTGCGGCTCTGGATGGCGCCGGTGAAAGCACCTTTTTCGTGGCCAAACAGTTCACTTTCCAGAAGATTCTCGTTTAAGGCAGCGCAATTAACTTTAATAAAGGGTCCTTTTGCTCTTCGGCTTGAATAATGAATTGCATGAGCAACTAATTCTTTGCCGGTACCGGATTCTCCTCGAATTAGGACCGTTGTGTCGCTACCGGCAACCTGGTGAATTTGCCTGTACACGTCGCGCATAGTACTGGAGTTGCCGATGATATTTTCCGGCCGATATCTATCTTCCAGCTCGTGGCGCAATCTCAGATTCTCATCCTCAAGTTCCTGCCGGCGCAAAGCTTCTTCTCTTCTGGTTCTCACATCGTTGGCAACCATGCTCGCCACGATACTCAACATTCGCATATCTTCCTCGAGGGACACGTTCTTATCATATACGCGGTCAACTGAGATTGTTCCGA
>CAZKYA010000105.1:0-7219 GCA_964556725.1 uncultured Pirellulales bacterium | reverse complement strand
GACTGCAGCGATAATTTTTTGACCGTCTTTACTGAGAGCACAATCGATACCAGCTATGGTTTGGGGCTGACTTTTTAACTCGACCAACTGCACTTTTTCACAAAGTTGTTTCTGAAGGGTGATTGCCTGTGAGTAAGATAAGTCCCAGTCATGTAACCTCTTTATCTGCATACTGTTTCATGCATTCCTGCTTCTGCAGGATTGGCAAATCGCTAAATAAAAACATTTTACTTTACGTGGTATTTTGTTACAATTGTTAGTTTGTGTTATTGTCAAAATTTAACAAGATTACAGTATTCCCATAACAACGTAATATGGCCAAGCGGATGGAAAAGATGATAAGGATTACAGGTGCTGCGGAGCACAATCTCAAGAATATCAATCTTGACATCCCACGTGATAAGCTGGTGGTGATTACGGGGATTTCCGGCTCTGGAAAAAGCTCTCTTGCCTTCGATACCATTTACGCCGAGGGGCGGAGAAAATATGTCGAGTCGCTCAGTGCCTATGCCAGACAGTTCCTCGAACAAATGCAAAAACCGGAGGTATCTGATATCACAGGCCTGCCGCCTACTATTGCCATTGAGCAGCGAAGCGCCAGCAGCAATCCGCGCTCTACAGTGGCTACTACCACAGAGATTTATGATTATTTTCGTCTGCTCTTTGCCCGTGTGGGTCAGCCGCACTGCTGGGTATGTGGTAAAGAGATTACCAGCCAGCACTCTTCACAGATAGTAGAGTCGATACTTACCCGGCCGGAGGACACGAAGATTCAGATTTGTGCCCCGCTGGTTCGCGGCAAAAAAGGCGAGCACAAAGATATTTTCACCGGCATACAGCGCGAAGGCTTTGTTCGTGTGCGCGTCGACGGGACTATTTACGATGTGCGTAATGTCCCGCTCTTGAACAAGAACAAAAAGCACGACATTGCAGCGGTTGTTGATAGGCTGATTATTAAAGACGGGGTTCGCGTTCGGTTAGCAGATTCGGTGGAGACGGCACTGAAACTGGCTGATGGAATACTTTTAGTGCTTCTGCAGGAGCCCGACCTCGTCACGGCAGAGCGTGCCGGAGCCGGGAAGGATAAAAGCAGCAAAGACGATAAGTGGCAGAAGGTTATCTACAGCGAGAAATTTGCCTGTCCGAAGCATCCGCAGGCATCGCTTGAGGAATTATCACCCCGGCTTTTCAGCTTTAATAGCCCTTACGGTGCGTGCAAAAGCTGCGATGGGCTGGGGACGATTCTGGAATTTGACCCCGACCTGATTGTGCCGGATAAAAGTGTCTCGCTGGAGCATGGAGCTGTCGAGGCCTGGCGCAAGGGCGGGAAAAGGATGAATATTTTCTATAACCGGCTGATTAACCGATTCTGCCGCAATATTGGCATCAGTAAAACAATACCGTTTGAGCAAATTTCAAAAGAGCACAAAAGGATATTGATGTATGGGACGGGCCCGGATGACGAAGAAAAATATGGCTTTTGGTTCGAAGGCGTTATTCCAAATCTGGCCAGGCGATGGGAAAACACCACCAGCGAATACGTCAAATTGAGACTGACCAGCTATCTTTCAGAGCAGCCTTGTCGAAGCTGCGGGGGCGCACGGCTTCGGCCGGAAGCCGTTGCAGTGACAGTGGGAGGCAAGAACATACATCAATTGACGACTCTCTCCATCGAAAAGGCACAGGAATTTTTCAACAAATTGAAATTGGACAAAGAAAAATCCATGATTGCATCACAGGTGTTAAAGGAAATAAATGCCCGGCTTAAATTTATGGTTGATGTTGGGCTTGAGTATTTGACGCTGGACCGCAGAAGCGGCACTCTGGCAGGCGGCGAGGCGCAGCGGATTCGTCTGGCAACACAGGTTGGCAGCGGTCTTGTCGGGGTCTGTTACGTGCTTGATGAGCCGACAATAGGGCTGCACAAGCGGGACAATAATCGATTGCTGGGGATACTGCAACGGCTAAGCCGGCTCGGCAATACGGTCATTGTTGTCGAGCATGACGAGGATATTATCAAAAGCGCAGACCATATTATTGATATTGGTCCGGCAGCAGGCGCTCAGGGTGGAGAAGTTGTTGTTCAGGGCAGTTTTGAGACCGTAACGCGCTGTGCAAAATCGCTGACAGGCGAGTACCTCAGTGGCAAAAAGAGGATAGCTCTGCCGGCCCAGCGACGCAAATATGACGTGAAAAGATGCATCGAGGTAAAGGGGGCTTGTGAGAACAATCTTAAAAATATCGATGTAAAGATTCCACTCGGTGTGTTTAGCTGTGTGACGGGCGTTTCGGGTTCCGGCAAGAGCAGTTTGGTCAGCCAAATTTTACTGCCAGCTTGCAGGCGTTGGCTTTATGGTTCTCATGACAAGCCGGGCAAGCACAAAACAATTCTTGGCACATCTCAAATTGATAAGGTTATAGAAATAGACCAGTCACCCATCGGCAAAACACCGCGGAGCAATCCAGCGACATACACAGGTGTCTTTGATTTGATAAGAAAGCTGTTCAGTATGACACGAGAAGCGAAGATTCGTGGCTATAAGGCCGGGCGGTTCAGCTTCAATGTCAAAGGTGGACGCTGCGAATACTGCCGCGGTCAGGGAACCAAAAAAATTGAAATGCACTTTTTGCCGGATATTTATGTAACCTGCCAGAATTGCAAGGGCACAAGATACAATCCGGAGACACTGCAGGTTACCTACAAAGGCAAAAATATCGCTGATGTGCTTGATATGAGAATTGAGGAGTCTCTCGATTTCTTTGCGAATTTTCCGAAGATAGTCAGAATCCTGCAGACACTAAACGATGTTGGTATGGGCTATATGCAACTGGGACAATCCTCAACGACACTTTCCGGCGGCGAAGCTCAACGAGTAAAGCTTTCCGCCGAACTGGGCAAAGCAGCCACGGGGCACACTTTATATCTGCTCGATGAGCCGACCACCGGGCTGCACTTTGCCGATATTCATAACCTCTTAAATGTCTTGCAGCGGCTGACAGATTACGGTAATACTGTTGTGGTAATCGAGCATAATCTTGACGTTATCAAGATGGCCGACTATATAATAGACCTTGGTCCCGAGGGCGGCGATGCCGGCGGCACGGTCGTTGCTGTAGGGTCACCCGAGGAAATTATCGAAAACAAAAAAAGCTACACAGCCAGGTTCCTCAAAACAAAATTACAGTCTGAAAGCTGATAAGCCGTAGTTGAGATGTGAGAAATGTGGGAATTTGAGCTAAGCACAATTGAGGATTTGAAGCAGCTAAACAAACGTCTTGGAATTCAGGTTGATGCTATCGAGAACATTGGTATCCTCGCTGAGCCGGTACAGATTGGCGAACTTTTGATTCCTAATTCACTTGCAGTGCATCCTATGGAGGGCTGTGATGGCGATTCCGAGGGTCGGCCGGGTAAGCTGACGCTGCGGAGATATGAAAGATTCGCCGCAGGCGGGGCAGGGCTAATCTGGGCTGAAGCAACGGCGGTTGTTCCAGAAGGCAGGGCGAACCCGAGACAATTATGGCTCAATGAAAATAATAGAGGCAGCTTCGCTGCGATGGTCAAAACAATACGCGAAGTCGCGGCTGCGAGTATGGGCAAAGAACATAAACCTGTAATCGTTGCACAGCTAACCCATTCAGGACGATACAGCAAGCCCGAAGGCGTTGCACAGCCGATGATTGCACAGCGCGACCGATACCGTGATGCGATGGTCCCTCAGCAAAAACCCAACCCGAAATCAAACAGTAAGATACCAAAAGATTGGCCTGTCGTAACCGATGAGTACCTGGATGAACTTCAGGATGCATACGTAGCGGCGGCCAGAATTGCTTTTGAAATCGGATTTGATGCGGTCGATATTAAATCATGTCATGGCTACTTGATTAACGAGTTATTTGCCTGCTACCAGAGAAAAGGTAAATATGGCGGCTCCTTTGAAAACCGCACCAGATTTCTGCTCGAAGTTATTGATAAAATCCATAATGAGATCGGTGAAGACAAGCCGATTACGACACGATTAGGTGTTTACGATGCAATTCCCTATCCTTTCGGCTGGGCTGTCGATAAAGACGATTACACTAATCCAGACCTGACAGAGCCGAAGAAGCTCATCGCTTTTTTGCAGCAGCGCGGCGTCAAGCTGATTAACATCACAGCGGCAAATCCGTATTATAACCCGCATATCGGCAGGCCTTTCAATGAGCCAATAGTCGGCGGATACGAAGAGCCGGAACATCCGCTCATCGGTGTAAGCCGGCTTATCAATCTGGCTGGAGAAATTCAGAAGGAATTTCCAGATATCGCGATTGTAGGCACTGGCTATAGCTGGCTGAGGACATTATTTGCCAACGTGGCGGCAGCAAGCAAAGCCAACGGTCTGACCAGCTTAATCGGCGCCGGCAGAATGGCATTTGCATATCCGGATTTTGCAAAGGATATCATTACGAAAAGCAGGATGCATCCGGAAAAAGTTTGCGTGGCCTGCAGCGGGTGCACACAAATAATGCGCGACGGCGGAATGACCGGCTGTGTTGTGCGGGACAACAAAGTATATGGGCCGATATTCAGGCAGGGTAGAATGAGCGACCGGGACAATCTTCTTCGGCTTGCCGGAGCCTGTCGGGGGTGCCAGGAGCCGACGTGCCAGATAGCCTGTCCCGCAGGTATCAACATACCGAAATTTATAAACTTATTCCTCGATGGTAAGGAGCAGGATGCATACGAGGTATTAAGAGAATCCAATATATTTCCCGAGGTCTGTGCGTGGCTGTGTCCGGTCGAACAGCAATGTCAGGGAAGTTGTTTGCAAGGATTTATCGGCGATGGACCTCTGCCGATTGCTGATATACAGAGATACTTGGCTTCAGCAGCCAATAAAAACGGATGGTCGAAGCTGAGAATGCCCAAAAAATCAACCGGTAAAAAAATCGCGATAATCGGTGCAGGGCCGGCGGGCCTGGCCTGTGCGGCAAAACTGCTTGAAGCAGGACACATCGTGACAGTCTTTGACAGAAGCACCGAATTCGGCGGAATGATAGAATCTGCGATACCATCAGACAGACAAGGCACTTCGTTGAAAAATGAAATTGCTGCCGTATTTGAAGATGTGCCTGCGGATAGATTCATAAAGAAACTCGGCAAAAAATTAGATGCCAGCTTCAATCTGGATACGATTATGGCTGATGGTTTCGATGCTGCTTTCATCGGCATTGGCCTGGCTAATTCGGTCAGCATTGTTAATAAGGATGTTGACGGCCTATGGAACGCCTTGGAATTTCTTTTGAAGGCAAAACATCCGGGCGAAGTGGATGTCAAAGATAAGAGCATCGCCGTAACAGGCGGCGGAAATACCGCTATTGATGTTGCGGTAACTGCAAAACAATTAGGGGCCAAAGACGTTTATATCATCTATCGCCGGTCTTTCAAAGAGATGCCTGCCTGGAAAAATGAACGCGACCAGGCGTTGAATGAGGGGATACATTTTCTTATACTGACACAATTGTTAGATGTAAACTGTAAGGATGGAAAACTGACAGGCATCAGGATTTGTCCAACTAAATTAGGCGAGCCGGATGAGACTGGCAGGCGCAGACCACAGCCAATAGAATCAAACGCCTATGACCTCGATATGGATATTGTGGTGGAAGCAATAGGCCAGAAGACGCCGGATGAAATCAGTGAGATTTTTCCCGGTATGGAATTAAAAAACGGCCTTATTCAGACAAAAGAAAACTCACTTGCAACCTTTAGGCCAGGTGTTTACGCCGGCGGCGACCTCGTCAGAGGACCATCGACCGTAGTTGCAGCCGTCGCAGACGGAATGAGAGCCGCAAAAGAAATTGATGAATTTTTGAAAAAATAGACAAAAGAAAGGATTTCGAGATGTCAGACAGACCATTAGCAATTGTTACCGGAGCAAGTCGTGGTATTGGAAAGGCCATCGCAAAAGAATTGGCATCGCTGGGTTACGACATTGTAATCAACCATTTTGACTTTACCGCAGAAGGCAAACCAGATGAATCCAGAGCAGCACAAACGCAAAAAGAAATCAAGAAACTTAAGGCAGAGTGCGAGGCTTTGCAGGGTGATGTCAGCAGCGCCAAGGACCGTAGCGCTCTTATTGCTCTGGCAAAAAGCAAATTCGGCAGATGCGATATGCTTGTAAATAATGCAGGAGTTGCGCCTTTGAAACGATTGGACCTTCTTGAGGCGACAGAGGAAAGTTTTGACAGAGTGATGAATATAAATCTTAAAGGGCCTTACTTTTTAACCCAAATGGTGGCTATGTGGATGATTGAGCAGCGAAAACAGCACCCGGACCGCTCCTTTCGAATCGTAAATACCGGCTCAATCTCGGCATATACAAGCTCGCCCGGCCGTGGAGAATACTGTGTGAGTAAAGCGGGCATTACAATGATGACAAAGCTGTATGCGGATAGATTATCCGAATATAACATCGGCGTATTTGAAATCAGGCCCGGAATTATAGCAACCGATATGACCAGCGTAGTGAAAGATAAATATGACAAGCTGATAGACGAGGGACTGACACCGATTAAAAGATGGGGCCAGCCGGAAGATATCGCAAAAGCAGTCGGGGCAATCGCCGAGGGCAGGTTGGATTTTTCAACCGGCCAGATTATAAACGTCGATGGCGGTTTTCACTTAAGAAGACTTTAAAATTCGCCATTCAAGTTACGGGACACATATCACGGAGTACAACAATATGGAAATTAAAAAGACAATCACGACACTATTGAGAGATGGCTTTATCCTCGTGTTTAACCAGGATAAGCTCGACATCGTCAAGACTGCTGAGGCGCTTATCAAAGCCGGTGTCAATAATATGGAAGTAACCTGCAGGATAAGTAAACCCTTGGAGAAGCTGACGCGGCTGCGCAAGGAGCTGCCCGATTTTGCTGCAGGTGTGGCGAGCTTGATTGACTCATCGGCGATGCTTGATGTTTATAATAAGGCCAATCCGCAGGACCCGCTGCCTTCGGTTGAGCAGGTTGCGAAAGCCGGCGCGTGCTATCTCGTCTCGGCAGGTAATTTCAGCAACGATAGCTACAAAAAATTTAAGGGCAGGATACCAATTATTCCCGGCTGCGGCTGCGTAACTGAAATCATCAGCCAATTTTCCAAAGGAGCGAATCTCTGCAAGATATTCCCGGCTAAAGAACTGGGTGGCCCTGACTTTGTCAAGGCGATAGACCC
>CAZKYA010000104.1:0-7265 GCA_964556725.1 uncultured Pirellulales bacterium | reverse complement strand
TCACGGTGGGTGGAATCGAGGGGTTTGCCGTAGTTTAGTTGCAGATGAGCTGGCAAAGTCAGCATAAACAGCCGATTTATGGTCGCAATGGAAAGATTATTTTTTCCATCTGAGTCGCTGAGTTTGGAAAGCCGGTCTATCGCAGGCGTTGAAGCCCCCATATGCTGGCGCATATTTATGCCCAGCCGTAAGTGACTCAGCAAAAACAGCGCCTCCTGTGAACTTATCAAACGAGCGTTTTGCAATAACGCCATCGCACGAGATATTTTGTCATCGAGAAGGTCAGACTGCTTGGAGAGCAGTTGATTTCGAGCAGTGTTTTCATACTCGACTATTTCAGGGATAATGGTGCTTTCGAATTGCGAGACGATTGTCTTTTCTGAAACACCGAGCGTTACCTGGTTTGAGAGCTGATAGAAGTCGCTTGCTGCTTCCGTGCCCTCGCCAAAAAGGCCACGCACGGCTAAACTCATATCCCTTGTGGCATTAAAGAACTTCTCTATCTGACCTGTCATTTTCAGGGCCGGCAGATGCAGCATTACCGAGACCCGAATTGCCGTACCAAGATTTGTGGGACAGGCAGTTAAATATCCATAACGAGGGCTGAAGGCGTAGTCCACCTTTTGCTCTATCATATCGTCGATTTTGTTTATCTGCTCGAGGCATTGAGAAAGCTGGCAGCCGGCTTTTAGCACCTGGATTCTCAGGTGGTCCTCTTCGTTAATCATCGCGGTGAAAAATTCTCGATGAGCAATAACGGCACCCCTGGGACCTTTACCAAAGGCGTGGTTATGGCTGATAAGATGTCGCTCTACCAGCAAATGTCTGTTTAGAGCGGGGGCTTTGTCCACGCTGATATAGAAGACCTTGTCGCCAAGGTCAAGGAACATCAGGACATCCCTTAGCTTTTTGAGTATCTCAGATTTTTCGTTATTGGAGCAACGGCTCAGAAATTTGTGGCCAGCGAGGTTTCTGGCCAAGCGAACACGTGAGGATATAACGATATCCGCCAGCGGCCCGGAGCCGCCAAACCATTCGTTTATATCATTACTTATATCAGCCAGCTTCATCTTATATTTATTACACCCCCTTCTCATTTTTACTTTTCAATTTTGTTTATTTTGTCCCGCAATTTGGCAGCCAGCTCGTAATCTTCACTCTGCACAGCGGCTTCCAACTGTTGACGCAGGTTCAAAAGCTCTACCTGCTTTTTTGTATCCTTTGGCGTCTTTGAAGGGAGCTTGCCACAGTGGGTGGTTCTGCCATCGTGGGCTCTCTCGATAAGAGGCAGCAGCGATTTCTCAAAAACCTCATAATCATAGGGACAACCTAAAACACCTTCCTTGCGAAATTGCTCCAGCGTGATATTACAATGCGGACATGACCTTTGCTGCTGTGAAGGGCCGGACAACTCATCGTCCGTCGGCTGAACAGCAAGCAGACTGCTAAGCAACTCATTTATGGGAATCTGACTCTTGACCGCTAAACCCTGCTCGGCAGCACAATGCTCACAAATATGCATTTCTGTGCGCCTGCCATCGGTAATCTCGGTCAAATGAATAGTCGCGTCATTTTCGTTACATATTTGACATTGCATAATTATTGTGGTCCCTGATGCTCACAGAGATTAACGAGTATCCAACTCCATTGTCCCATTCCCTAAACCAGTATCAGTTCAGAGCCATTATACCAAAATCCTTCCCTGGCTGCACCAAAATAAAGTACAGCAAAGTTTTTTTCTCGCCCGGTTACAAGTCTGGCTCAAAAAACCGGTTTTGGCGCAGGGCCGTGTCTTCCTTTCAAAATATCGGCAAAATTACAATCCTTTTAAAAGAACTAAATTATTGAGTTTCTTTACCTCTATTCGACCGCTTTGTCCGCGGTGAATATTGCCGAACAACCCGGCTCCTCAACAACTTTTATGCTCCGAAGTTTAACATCTTTGGGCAGTTTTGTTCGCAGTTTACCATATATATACCTGGCTACGTTCTCAGCGGATGAGTTGTTCTGCCGAAAATATTTGGTTTCATCCAGCGCAACATTATTAAACTCTGCCGCGGTTTCATCAAGCATCGCTTTGAGACGATTGAAATCCATCACAAGCCCCATGCTGTTGAGCTTGTCGCTGCCGACGTCGGCAGCAACCAGCCAGTTATGCTGGTGCGCTGGTTCTTTTGAGCCATCCGGCAGGGCCAACCGGTGCGATGCCCAAAAGTGCGTTTCGACACTAACCGTAAACATACTTCTTCGCAAATTGCCTATCGCCTGTCACGAACCGCTCAGCTCGATGGCTCACGCTGGCCGAGGCCTTGAGATTTGCGATTCGCGATTTGCGCGTTGAGGCGTTTTTGCAAACGATTATGAACATTTTCTGGAATCAGGTTTGTCAGGTTACCACCCAGAGAAGCGACCTCGCGAATCAAGGTCGAACTGGTGAAGCCATACTGCTCGCCGGTCATAACAAAGACGGTTTCGATTCCGGCCACCGCACGGTTGGTCATAGCGAGCTGGAACTCATACTGAATGTCGGTAAGACTGCGAAGACCTCGCAGGATTACATCGGCCTTCTTTTGGGCGGCGTATTCGACCGTCAGCCCGTCAAAGCTCTCAACTGAGACGCCCGGCATATCAGCTATCAGCTCAGCTATCATCTCCACCCGCTCCTGGGGTGTAAAGAGCTGGTTTTTGACCGGATTTGTAGCCACCGCAATGACAAGCTCATCAAAAAGCTTGATAGAGCGGCTGATAACATCCAGATGCCCGTTCGTAATCGGGTCAAACGACCCCGGAAAAATCGCTCTTACAAATTTTCTGCCCATTGAAACAGTCCCACAGCAACTATCTTTCAGCAAAGAACGTTTTCTTGTCCCCCGAATTTCAGTTCTTTTTGAGCCCAATTGGCACAGGGTTATTATACAGAACTGGTAAACGCAATCAAGGACTTATTCTTTATAGCTGGCCGACTTTCAGTTTTATTCGGATTGTTCCTTTTCTACCGAGAGTGTAACAGGTATATCGAGCCAGAAGGTTGAGCCAACACCTATTTGGCTTTCCAGGCCGATACTGCCGGCGAGCATATTAGCCAACTCCTTGCTGATTGCAAGGCCCAGGCCGCTGCCTGTCGTTTCGCGAGTTATAGAGCCGTCCGCCTGACGGAATTTTTCAAATATCTTTTCCTTATCAGCATCGGCAATACCACAGCCGGTATCCACTACCGCAATCCGCAACATCTTTTCATCAAGCATCTGTGCCCGAATTTCGATTCTGCCTTCCTGGGGCGTGAACTTCACGGCGTTGTTGAGAAAATTATATAGTATCTGCTGAACCTTGCCGGCATCCGTCATAAGAGGCGGGATTTCGTCCGGGACAGTAAGCTTGACTTTGATTTTCTTTTCCTTTGTCTGCAGCGAAAACGAAGCCACAAGTGCTTTAAAAATCTCCTGCACAGAAGCCCTCTCTATATGCAGTTGAAGTTTTCCGGCTTCGGTCTTGGCGAGGTCCAGCAGGTCGTTTATCATATTTAACAGCCGGTTGCCGCTAATGATAATATTCTCAACGTATCTCTGGGCTTTTTCGTGCTTTAACAGCTTCTGATTTCCCCTCAAGACTTGTGCAAATCCCAATATGGCATTCATCGGCGTCCTGAATTCGTGCGAGATATTAGCCAAGAATTCGCTCTTTACTTTGTTTGCCTTAAACAGCTCAATGTTTCTCTCCGACAGCTGAGCAATTTTGGCGTCGAGCTGTTTATTTGCCTGGCGGAGTTTCTCCTGCGTGGCCTGCAGAGAATCGAGCATATTGTTAAACGCATTAGCGAGTTTTTCATATTCATCGCCTGTTTTTATTGAGCTTCTTGTATCAAGATTGCCCTCAGCGACGTTATTTGCAAGAGCCCGCAACTGCCGGATAGGCCGAAGGATTACCCGCTGGGTTATCATATAAAAAGCGATGACGGCTCCTGTGCCCCCAATCAGACCCGCGACAATTATCCAGAACAGATTCATCAAAGCTGTTCTGCTGATTTCACCGGCCGGCTGCCGAACAAGCGCGGCGCCGATGAGCTCATTTTTATTAAAAGGACTGGCAGAACCCTGCGGATTATGACAGCTTATACAATTGTCGGTTGCCCTGAAAATCCGCACGTAATCGCTGTGCAGAACGCCATCGTATCTGGCAAAGGTAACATTATCATCTTCGTTCTCGTCTGCTTTTAGAAACTCAAGCATTTTCCTCTGCACGTCGGTCAGGGTCAGCAGCTGCTTATCATCCGGCTCTTTTTTGAAGCGAACCCACTGTATATCAGAGACGTTAACATCGAGCACATCGCCGGAACTACCAAGTGCCGGCAGAGATGTTTCACCGAACTGCTCTATCTGAAAATGCCGACGCATCAGTATATTAGATGTGGCTCGTCCGGCGTCCAGACAGGCCTTTTTCGTAAGCTGACTCATCCAGATGTAGGGGAAAAGAAGAGCAAGAGTCAAGACAAAGACCACCGCTGCCCCAAACGCCAGCTGGCACTTTCTCGCCAGCGAAAGAGGCGATAACCGCAAAATCCCCAGTAGCTTTTGCCAAATACGCTTCAATCCAATCCGCATTGCGCCGACACCTAAAGAACGAATAAACGCGTGTAAGTGTGAACTCGCATACCCATTTACTCAGGCACGCACAAACAAACTCATTTCTGCTCGTCAGTTTCCTGCACGGGTTTGTGCGAATGTTTTTGAGTTCGCAGGTTTAGCTCGTCAAGCTGTTTCTGGTCAACTTCGCTCGGAGCATCGGTTAGCAGACACTGGCCACGCTGAGTCTTCGGAAACGCGATGACGTCTCTTATGTTATCCGTGCCGGTAAGCAGCATAATCAATCTGTCCAGGCCGAAGGCAATACCGCCGTGCGGAGGAGCACCATATTCCAATGCCTTCAAAAAGAAGCCGAACCTCTGCTGGGCCTGCTGCCTCGAGATTTTCAGAAGGTCAAAGACCTTCTGCTGAACCTTTGGGTCGTGGATACGAATACTGCCGCCGCCAATCTCACTGCCATTGACGACAATATCGTATGCCTGTGAGCAAATATTGGCAGGGTCTGTATCGAGTTTTTCAATATCTTGCGGCACAGGAGCAGTAAACGGATGGTGCAGAGAATCATATCGCTTTTCATCCTCGTTCCATTCAAACAGCGGAAAATCCACGACCCAGAGAAACTCAAATCTTTTTTTATCATAGATTTTCAGTTCTCTGGCCAGCCGGCAGCGTAGAGGAGCCAAGGCCTTGTTGGCAGCAGCTCCTTTGTCGGCGACAAACAAAAGCATATCGCCATCTTTTGCTTTGAAGCGTTCGATAATCTGCTGTTGCTGTTCGGGGCTAAAGAACTTGGCAACACCGCCGGCAAGTGAAAGCTGATTGTTTTCCTTCTTGACTTTTGTCCAGGAAAGTCCTTTTGCACCGAAGTCAACTACAAAATTGGTTAACGTTTTTTCGATATCGCTTCTGGAATATTTTTCGCCGGGTGCGCAGAGTCCCTTTACGATGCCACCCTGTTCTATTGTTTTGGTAAAGACGTTGAATGTGCTTTGTTTTGCAATATCTGATATATCTTTTAGCTTCATATCGAACCGCAAATCGGGCCTGTCGGTGCCGTAATTGTCCATCGCTTCTTTGTAAGAGATTCGCCGCATCGGCAGCTTTACATCCACACCAAGAATCTCTTTGAAGATTTTTGCTACGAGATTTTCGTGAACGGTGATGACATCATTACTGTCAACAAAGCTCATCTCGACGTCAATCTGCGTAAATTCGGCTTGTCTGTCGGCTCGTGGGTCTTCGTCTCGAAAACAACGGACTATCTGGAAGTATTTGTCGATTCCGCTAACCATCAGTATTTGCTTAAATAATTGCGGCGATTGCGGCAGTGCATAAAAGCAGTTCTGAAGCAATCTGCTTGGCACGAGGAAATCCCTTGCTCCTTCTGGCGTGCTTTTTGCCAGCATCGGCGTTTCAATCTCCCAGAAGCCCAGCGCATCGAAATAGTCCCGCACAATTTTTGTTACGCGATGTCGGATGTGAAGCTTGTGCTGCATTTCAGGTCTGCGAAGGTCAATATACCGATTTTCAAGACGGACTTCCTCACCGGTTTTCTCGGCGTTATCCATTTCAAAAGGCGGAGTCTTGGAAATATTTAGAATTTCCAGCTGCTCAACCGCCACTTCGATTTGGCCTGTAAGCAGCTTGGGGTTTGCCATCCCTTCGCTTCTCGGCTGAACAACGCCTTTAGCTGCTATTACCCATTCGCAGCGGGCGGTTCTTGCCAATTTATGGGCCTCGGGCCGCCTTTCAGGATTAAAGACAAGCTGTGTCAGGCCATATCTGTCGCGTAAATCAAAGAAAACCAGATTGCCGTGGTCGCGGTATGAATGGACCCAGCCGGCCAACGTTACCTTTTTGCCGGCATCATCCAGCCGAAGCTGCCCGCATGAGTGTGTTCTTTTGAGCATAACAAAATCTCTCTAATCTCTTATCTTGTATTGCCTAAAGCGAACAGGTAAAGCTAAACGTTATATGCCATCTATTACCTTCAGGATAACCTACCACTGTTTTTTCGTCAATAATGGATTTTACGCATCAATGCGTAAGGCGAGCGAATCGTTATGTACAGCTACTTAATGTAATAGCCGGAAACTCTCCAACTGCCATCCTTGTCTAACACAGGTATAACTGTCTCAACAGCATCCCTTTTCTTCTCAAAAATTGTCTTGTATTGAATTACAACATATTCCCCCTTCGGTGCTCCCGGAAGTGATGTCGTATATTGCCTCGATATTAGCTCCCTGGAAATCATTCTTCCTAAAGGTTTTCTTAAAGACCGGAAATACAAAAGCCAGGCATTTCTGGTAATGTTGGCCCTGAAATATCCTGCTGCCTGTTCCCAGCTTTCCGAATATCTGCCACTATCTACTAATGCAAGCCAGACCTCCGCCGACCCCGTGGCGGCTTTCTCGGCTTCGGGGTTACTCTCATGCCCCAGCTCTTTACCCTCACAGCCGCAGAACAGCAAAACTGCCAGCATTGTAAGAACTATATTCCTCATCGACCTCTCTTTCTAATAAGAAATTCCAATTCCCCTGGCCCACTCAATTCCGCACATATCAACAGGTCTTAAGGCCATTGCCAATTTCAATATCTGCTGATATGGATTCATATACTTTATTATGGCCGATTCTGGCCAAAAATAAAAATAAAATCTGGCTGATAAACAGGCTTCGCAGAAAG
>CAZKYA010000103.1:0-7329 GCA_964556725.1 uncultured Pirellulales bacterium | reverse complement strand
ACCACAGTTGTAAGATTAAGAATACGTCGCTGGACAGAGGGATTAAATTATATCAGATAGGCACTGATAAATTCCTGGGTAATTGTCTGATTAAGCGACTGGAGGGTAAGCGGTTCAAGAATGTTGACGAGCTTCGGACATCGCTAAAACCGGACACCAGCTTAGGGTCGGGCAAATGGGTGGATTTAGCCGGCCTATTCGCTCCGGAGCAGGTCGTGCAAAAATTGCTCTGCGATATTGAAAATGGAGCTATCAACACTCTGGAGCAGGTAACGCGGGCTTTCAAATCAATGTATGACAATTACCCGGCTTATGAGTGGAGCTGGGTGGTGAGTGTTTTGGAGAAGCAGCTGGGCAAGACCATCGATAAGATAATGGCAGACGACATCATTGAGCTAACAACGAAATGGAAAGAAGCTGTGGTAGAGCTTGACAACACCCTTTACAGTGATGCCAGAAAGGAGTTTGCCGATACCGCACAAATTGGATATGGCATCGACGGCGATGAACAAACGAAACACAGCGATTTCGCATCAGTCAGAGGCATATTTGAGAAAGATAGTTTCGTTTGCGAAATCAAAAAACACATCAATGCCAAAGCCGAACTTGGTGACGAGCTTATCGATCGAATGGGAAAACTACGTTAAGGCAAATCTATTTTAAGAAAGGAGTAATTTATGAGAGTAATAATTGAACCAGATTATAAAACAGCATCCAAATGGGCCGCGAATTATATTGCCAAAAGGATAATTGAATTTGGCCCGGGCGCTTCCAGACCATTTGTGCTCGGCCTACCCACTGGTTCTTCGCCGATAGGAGTGTATAACGAGCTGGTAAGACTTTATAAAAGGGGAGTGATTTCATTCAAAAATGTTATCACCTTCAATATGGATGAATATGTGAAACTCCCCGAGACCCACCCTGAAAGCTACCATTCATTTATGGATAAATATCTTTTCAGCCATGTAGATATTCCAAAAGGTAATATCAACATTCTCAACGGCAATGCGCCTGACCTTGAAGCCGAGTGTGCAAGATACGAACAGAAGATGAAAAAGGTCGGCGGCGTCAAGCTCTTTCTCGGCGGCATAGGCCCGGACGGTCATATAGCGTTTAACGAGCCGGGTTCGTCACTATCATCAAGAACGAGGATTAAGACGCTGACTTACGACACTATAGTAGCTAATTCGCGATTCTTTGATAACGACGTTAACAAAGTCCCCAAAACCGCTTTGACTGTGGGCGTAGGAACTGTTATGGATGCTGAGGAAGTTATGATAATCGTCAACGGCCATAATAAGGCCCACGCTCTGAAGCATGCTATTGAGGGTAGTGTAAATCATATGTGGACAATCAGCGCCCTGCAAATGCACCCTAAAGGCATTATTGTCTGCGACGAACAGGCGACGGATGAGCTGAAGGTTGCAACGGTGAAGTATTTCAAGGATATCGAATCGGCTAATCTCAACCCGGCAAAACTCTTAAAAAAGCCAAAAAAGTAACTGTTAGAGTAACTGCTGGTTGTTTACGTCGGTAACCTGTGGCTCAACTGGTTTTTCCTGCCGGGGCGGTGGTGCTGGTCGGACCGGAGGCATTCTCGGTGGAGGTCCTTTGCCGGGTGGATAAACAATGTTTGCCTCGGCCTTTAGCGATTCAATATACTTTGCAGCAAGCTCGCGCTGCCTTCTTTGTGTTAGTTGCCTTATTATATCGTCTTTAGCCTGCTCGAACGTTGTAACACTGGCGTCTTTGTGGTCCGTAGCTTTTATTATGTGATATCCGTATTCGGTTTCCACAATGTCGCTGACCTGTCCAACTTTTAATTCAAATGCGGCTTTTTCAAAAGGCGGAACCAATTTTCCTCTACCGAAAAAGTCCAAATCACCACCTTGTGCTGCTGATGGGCAGTCAGAATTGGCTTTGGCTAATTCGGCAAAATCAGCTCCTTCCTTGATTTGCTTGAGCAGTTCCTCAGCTTTTGCTCTGGCGATTGCTTTGGCCTGGTTTGGGTCGGTGTTGGGGTCTCTGGTGTCAGGCTTTATGAGAATGTGACTTGCCCTGACCTGTTCGGGTGTTTGGTATCGGGTTGGAAACTGGTCATAATAATTTTTGGCATCTTCTTCAGTGACATTTACCTCGTTTGCAAATTGTGCCTCCAAAATTTTCTGAAAGGTCAATCCTTTTTGAACCCGCTGTTTTATTTCGTCAAAGCTTTGGCCAAAGCCCTCCATTTTTTTCTTGAAATCTTCCAGAGATACCGGTGGCCTCTGCATAGAAGCTATTTCTTCAATTTGGTTAATAACATCTTCATCGGTGATTGTTATATTGGCTTGCTTTGCCTTTTCGTCTATTAGTCGTTCAACAATCATTGTTTCCAGGGCATGCTGTCTGAGCATTTTTTTCATTTGCCCCATAAATTCCGGCGGTCGCTCTTGACTCTGTGCTGCTATTGCTGTGAGTTGCGGCTGGATCATTTTATCTATTTCGCCTTCGGTAATATTAACACCGTTGATGGTAACGGCTATGCTGTCCGGGCGCGTTCCGGCGACATTGGGCTCGACCTTTGTTTCGTTAGGTCCGGGAGAGGGTTTGACTTCTGGCGTTTTACGTCGGCAGGATAAGCCACAGGTTGCACAGATTATCAAAAGACAAGCTAAAATTTTTACACTAATAAGATTACTATTCATAATTTGCCCTTTCGCAGATTAACGGTATCAAAACCTTTTAGAAAAATTTAATTATTTCGCGAAAAGTCGAATCCGTCAAGGGATTTTCCATTTTCACTGCATTTTTATACAACACAAATCGAAGAACTTTTTGTATTAACTGCATTTAAGTGATAAAATCCAATATTGTGGTCTGTTTTGTGATACCTTTAGCGCAAGGTGAGTATGGATTTGCCTGAGCGAACAACTATCCAGAGCCATATAATAACTATCGTGCCGCGATACGCGGAAACTGACAAGGCCGGCGTGGTGCATCACAGCGTCTATCCAGTGTGGTTCGAGATGGGTA
Source organism: uncultured Pirellulales bacterium (assembly GCA_964556725.1). Classification (GTDB taxonomy): domain Bacteria; phylum Planctomycetota; class Phycisphaerae; order Sedimentisphaerales; family Anaerobacaceae; genus CAZBWE01. The sequence continues at coordinate 4,314 of CAZKYA010000103.1, read as the reverse complement.
GAACCGAGCTTTTGCGGGCTAACGGCCTGGCATACAAAGACCTCGAAGAAGCAGGCATATTCTTTGTTGTGGCTGAACTGAATATTAAATACCGTAGACCCGCTTTTTACGACGAAAAACTGCAATTGCATACGAGCTGTACAGGCGTAACCGCCGGCAAGGTCAAACACAGCTACAAGCTAACACGTGAAAGAGATGGCGTTATCTTAGCTGAAGGCACAAGTATCCTTGCCTGTGTTGACAGAGAGGGAAAAGTTCGCAGAATACCTGAATTTATGTATCCCCAGGACAATTAGTCCCGCCAAGGGTTTAATATGATAATTCTGTTAACAGACTTTGGCCAAAGTGAATATGCAGGTGTGATGAAGGGGGTGATTTACGGTATCGACAGCGATGCAAAGATAGTTGATTTGTGTCATAATATAACGCATCACAGCATCATTGAGGCATCGTGGATTCTGAAAAATAATTACAAATACTTTCCGAAAGGAGCTGTCTTTTGCTGCGTGGTTGACCCTGGTGTGGGGACGCAAAGAAAGGCATTGGCGGTAAAAGCGGAAAATTTCTATTTTGTAGCGCCGGATAACGGCCTGCTCTGGGAGACGCTTGGTGAACAGAAAGTACAGGATATAAGGCAAATTCCTGTTCCGGCTGACGCCAGCAGAACATTCCACGGCAGAGATGTATTTGCAAAAGCGGCTGCAAACATCGATATGGGCAGGTTTGATACAATAGGCAAAAAGATAGAAAAAATCGAGAAACAGGAGCTTTATCTCGATGGGCGAACGGGAATGGTTGTAAGAATCGACAGGTTCGGAAACATCATAACTAATTTAGCTAAACTGGATAAAAAAGACGAATACGCTGTAAAAACGGGTGATAAGAAATATACGATGAAATACCATCGGAATTATGATTCGGCCAAAGAAGGTGAGTTTTTCCTGATAGAGGGTTCAAACAATACCTTGGAGATTAGCTTGAAAAATGCAAGTGCTAATGATAAACTTCAGCTAAGAGCCGGAAAAAGAATATCGATATCGTAATAGCGTTATGTTATGAACCAAAAGAAGGAAAGTTGTGGTCTTTTCGGAATTTTTGGTGACCCGCAAGCCGTTCAAAAAACCTACTTCGGCTTACATGGTCTCCAGCATCGTGGCCAGGAATCGGCGGGAATTGCCTCCAGTGATGGTGAATTCATTCAGTGCTATACCGGCATGGGCATGGTAAGCAGGGTCTTCCGTAGCGGCTCAGGTGTTTTGGAGAAGTTGCAAAATCCGATAGCCATCGGCCACGTGCGGTATTCGACAACGGGCACCAGTAAGGCCGTGAACAGTCAGCCGCTTCTGGCAGAGTACTCCCGCGGGCAGGTTGCGGTAGCACATAATGGGAATCTTATAAATGCAATGCTTCTGCGGGACGAATACGAGGCCTACGGCAGTATATTCAAAACGACCAGCGATACCGAGATAATTATTCATTTGTTGGCCAAGCCGACCCACGTCAGCAATCCTGACCCACTGGCGCATATCTTGAACCATCTGCAGGGAGCATATTGTCTATTGTTTTTATTTTCCGACCGTATTGAAGCCGCTCGCGACCCTTATGGCTTTCGGCCTTTGTGCATCGGCCAAATAGAGAACGGAAGTTATGTTGTCGCCAGCGAGAGCTGTGCTTTTGACGCTATAGGTGCGAAGTTCGTTCGCGAGGTCGAACCTGGTGAAATCGTTCGGCTGGATGAAAAGGGTCTTTCCAGCAGATTTTTCGTCGAGCCGGGTACTGTTACACCGGCCCACTGCATTTTTGAGCATATTTATTTCGCCAAGCAAAACTCTTACTTCTTTGGTGAAAACGTCCACGAGTTTAGAAAAAAGCTTGGCAGGCAATTAGCAATAGACCAGCCGGCTGATGCGGATGTAGTGATACCGGTGCCTGACTCAGGGACATCAGCGGCAATCGGCTACGCAAAGCAGAGCAAAATACCCTTCGATATGGGAATGGTCAGAAGTCACTACATAGGCAGAACATTCATCTCGCCGGAGCAGAAATTAAGGGAACTGGAAGTTAAACTTAAGCTGGCAATGGTAAAAGAAGTTGTAGACGGAAAACGAGTCGTGGTTGTAGATGATTCCATCGTTCGCGGCACTACTACAAAAGGCAAGATGAGGAGCTTACGACAGGCCGGTGCTAAAGAAATCCATATGCGTGTGAGCTGTCCGCCGCTTAGATTTCCCTGTTTTTATGGAATAGATTTTCCCACCAAAGAGGAGCTGCTGGCGAATAATCGCAACCTGGAGCAAATCAAAGACTTCCTTGAGGTCGATAGTATCGGCTATCAATCGCTGGAGGGGCTGTTATCCTGTGCGGCCCTTCCTGCCGACCATTATTGCACCGCCTGCTGGAGCGGCAAATATCCTATTACGCCGAATTGCGTGGTTAACAAGTTTACTCTTGAGCGTTATCAATTGCGGATGTTTGATGAAAACGAATAAAATTAAAAATTAAGAATAAAAATGCAAAGTGACAAATCAAAATTCAAAGATCAGTTCAAGAAGAGATTATATAAATTTATTCTAAGACTTATAGAATTTCTTGACCGACTGCCGAAGGATAATGTTTCAAAAAGGATTGGAGACCAATTGCTAAGGAGTGGAACAGGCATTATTGGAAATTACGTTGAGGGTCAGTCAGCAAGTAGCAAAAAGGATTTTACTAACTTCTTTAACAATTCTCTTAAATCAACAAATGAGAGCAAATTATGGTTTGCGCTACTGCGTGATACCAAACGTGCCAAGCCAGAAGAAGTCAAATGGTTTTTGGATGAGTTGGACGAATATTCGAAAATTTTTGCTTCGAGCATTCTGACACTCAAAGGCAAAAAATAACTTTGATGTTTGATATGTAATTTTGATATTTACACTTTGATATTTGCTTTATCCACAGGATAGTTTACGCCACGAAGACAAAATAGAGTTTAAGAATGGCCAAATTTGTTACATACGAGCAAGCCGGTGTCAGTATCGATACTAAAGAGCAGATGGTTGAAGATATTTTCTCGGCGGTAGGCAGCACATACGGGCCGAGGGTCATAGAAGCCAAAAATGCCTTTGCGGGATTTTTTCGGCTGGATTACGACGAACGGCTGTTTGCGAAAAATTACAAAAATCCGGTGCTGGTGGCCTGCACAGACGGCGTCGGTAGCAAAGTCCAGCTGGCAGGGAAGATAAAAAAGTATGACACTGTCGGTATAGACCTTGTGGCGATGAACGTCAACGATATGCTCACCGCTGGTGCTGAGCCATTATTTTTTCTCGACTATCTGGCGGTTCACAAGGTCGAGCCCCAAGTTGTAGCTGAGCTATTAAGAGGCATTGCGGCCGGCTGCCGAGCGGCCGACTGCGCTCTAATTGGCGGAGAGACCGCTGAGATGCCGGATACCTACGCTAAAGACGACTTCGATATGGCGGGCTTTGCAGTTGGCGTGGTGGAACGGGAAAAAATCATTACGTCAAATAGCATAAGAGCTGGTGACATTATTTTAGGCCTGGCCTCGAGTGGTTTGCACTCCAACGGTTACACACTTGTTCGAAATATCTGTTTCAAGCAGAAAGATCTGAAGATGACCGATACTTTAGATGAGCTTGATGGTGCTATGTTGGGTGATGTGCTGCTTGAGCCGACGCGGATTTATGTTCGGCCGATAGTGAAACTATTGGGCCAATACAAGGTCAAAAAAGTCGTCCATGGTATGGCACACATAACCGGAGGCGGACTGCCAGGAAATATTCCGCGGGTGCTGCCGAAAAACTGTAATGCGGTTATAAAAAAGGAAAGCTGGCTGAAGCATAAGATATTTACATTCCTTCAAGAAGCAGGGCCAATAGAGGAAAACGAGATGTACAGGGTCTTTAATATGGGCATCGGCTTTGTCCTGATAGTGGCCGAGGACTTCGCAAATTCCATCGCAAGGAAGCTGACCGGGTTTGGCGAAAAGGTTTACAAAATCGGCAGAATCACCACCGGTACCAACAAAGTAGTACTTAAATAACGTGGTTTTTGGACTTGAGCTTATACATAACAATGCGAATATGCTGCAATAATGCTTGGGCAATAGAAACTCTCAAGCATTTCATACAAGGAGGTATGATATGAGCGGTATTTTTGGAGTGGTCTCGAAGGATAACTGTGTAGAAACACTTTTTTATGGCACGGATTATCATTCGCATCTGGGAACTGAATATGGCGGCATAGCGGTTCTTGGTGAAGGATTCAGCCGTCAAATACACAATTTGAGCCAGAGCCAGTTCAAATCAAAAT
>CAZKYA010000102.1:0-7338 GCA_964556725.1 uncultured Pirellulales bacterium | reverse complement strand
GGTGAGAAGTGCGTCAGCACAACAAATAGAAACTTTGTCGGCAGAATGGGACATCCTAAGAGTGAAGTGTATTTGGCGAGTCCCGCGACGGCAGCGGCATCGGCCATCGAAGGCAAATTAACCGACCCAAGAAAGTATTTATAGACACAGAGAATACAAATAATTTTTTAGCCACAGAGGACATAGAGGTCACAGAGTTAAGGAAAAAGTAAAAAGTTAAAAGGAAAAAGGGAAAATGGATTCCCGCTCCCTCGACTTCGCTCGGGACAGGTTTTGCGGGAATGACATTGAAAAAGGAAATAAGATGGAGAAGAAGCGGCGTGGGGAGTGTTGCCAGGCGAAAGGTGACCACGACAAATTAGAAGAGCAGGAGTATTTAAGGGAGCTGGGGATTAGTGAAGCTAAGGGCGACAAGCAAGGGATGGCTCGTGCTTATGGGAATCTTTTCTATGTTTACCTGGACCGACGCGAGTTTGACAAGGCCGAGCAGATGTGTCTTAAGGCACTTGATATTCACAAGAAGTTGGACGACCGATGGCGGATGGCACGTGATTATTCACTACTTGGTCATATATATCTCGAGCGAGGTGAGTATGATAAAGCGGAGGAGATGCTTTTCAAAGAGCTGAGGTTTTTTGAAGAGGAAGGGGATGATGAAGGGCTGCAAGGAGTATATTTTAATCTCGGTGTGAATTACAAAGCGAAGGGTGAGCTTGACAAGGCGGAAAAGATGATTCAAAAGTCGCTGGAGATTAACGAGAGAATTGAGAGTCCGGACCGCTTCTTCGTGGGGGCAGGATACCTTGAACTTGGGAAGATTTACAGAGAACGGAGTGATAAGGAAAAGGAGCGAGGGTATTTGCAGAAGGCAGTGGAACTATTCAAAAGCGTTGGAGCATTGGGGCCCACTGAAGGGAATCAAAGGCTGATTGAAAAGATTCAAAGAAGGATTGATGAGTTGTAAGTAGAAGGTGAGAAGTGCGTCAGCACAACGAACAGAAACTTTGTCGGCAGGATGGGACATCCGAAGAGCGAAGTTTATCTTGCGAGTCCCGCGACGGCAGCAGCAAGTGCAGTAGAAGGAAAATTGGCAGACCCAAGGAGATACCTTTTAAGAAATCCTAATATCTAAATACTAAATACTAAACAAATTCAAATAACCGAAGTTCAAAATTCTAAACGAACTTTTGGTTTTGATATACAATGTGAGAAATCCTGATAGCTAAATACTAAATTCTAAACAAATTCAAATGGCCGAAATACAAAATTCAAAACGGTATGATCTTGAGGATAGGACACTACGGTTCGCGCAGAGAGTCAGGGCGTTTGTAAAAAAGCTGCCGAAAACATTAGCTAATATTGAGGATTCGAGACAATTGATCGATGCGTCGGGTTCGATTGGAGCAAATTATATAGAGGCAAATGAGGCACTAAGCAAGAAAGACTTTGCTATGCGGGCCAAGATATGCCGAAAGGAAGCAAAAGAGAGCCGATATTGGCTCAAGCTTGTCGACACCGGCGGAAATAGAGAGCTTGAACAGGAAAGGAAAGAAATGGAAGATGAGGCCAACGAGCTTACGCATATATTCGGGTCGATTGTGACCAAGAGTAAATAATGTTTTTGATGGTCTTGAAGCATTTTTGGAAAAGAAGTTTATTATGAGAAAATCCTAATAACTAAATTTTAAATCCTAAACAAATTCTAATGACCAAAATATAAATTTCAAAACATAATAAATATCGTTTTGAACATTTGAGTTTAGAGTTTTGGTATTATTTAGGATTTAGAAATTAGAGTTTAGAATTTGCGAGCGAAAGAGGTGAGCTATGAGTGTAGCACACGTATATAAGAGAGACCACATTAATACGGATGAGATAATACCGGCGAGGTATTTGAATACCGATGACCAGGCAGAACTGGCCAAGCACTGCCTTGAAGATTTGGATGCAAAGTTTGTCAAAAAGGTTAAAAAAGGCGATATAATCGTTGCCGGTGAGGATTTCGGCTGCGGCTCATCCAGAGAGCACGCTGTCTGGGCTATACGAGGTGCAGATGTAAAGACCGTCATCGCAAAATCCTTCGCCCGAATCTTCTACCGAAATGCCATCAATAATGGCTTTTATATTATCGAATCGCCGGATGCACTGGAGAAAATCAAAAACGGTGATGAGCTTGAAATAGATTTCAAAGCTGGCTTGATAAAAAATAAGACGAGCGGTATTGATATTAAGTTTAGGCCGCTGCCGGACTTTGCACTGGAGATAATCGACGCCGGCGGATTGCTGGGACACATAGTAAAGAAAACCGCGGATCCATTCGACAAGCTCAGGACAGGTTGACACGGATTTTCACAGATTCAAGTATTGATAAGTTAGACACGGATTAACACAGATTAACACGGATTATTTGAATTAATAGGTGAAGAATTTGGTAGAATCAGATTTATTGCATTCTGACTTGACAAGGGAGAATAAACCCCGCGTAAAACGCGGGGCTAAATATGAGATTGCTTCGTCTCTGCGCTCCTCGCAATGACATTCTTTTTGTTGGAAACGTTAAGAGAATTTTTGGGAGGTTGAAAAAATGAGTCCCAAACAAAATCCTGATGACAGTATTACGCTAAATCAGCTCGAAGGTATTCAGAGAAGTATCACTAACCGGCTGAAACAGCTTCAAAAGAAGGTTCGACTGAGCGAGAAAGAGCTTGTCCTTGAGCTGATACAGCTGACACGCGAGAACTTATACAGAAAGGCCCAAATCCTCTGCGAAGAAAGAGATTCCTACAAAGAGAAGATACAGGCCATAAGCAGGATTCTGGAAAAGTAGAAAGTTACTTGAAGTTGTAAATTATACGAAAAACATAGATTCCCGCTCCTTCGACCTTGCTCAGGACAAGTTGCGCGGGAATGACAGGTTGTGTTAATCTGTGAAATCAGTGGTTTTTAGAAAGAAAGGAAAACGAAAGTGTATAAAATTGCGGTAATTCCTGGTGATGGGACCGGGCCGGAAGTAATTGCTGAAGCGATAAAGGTATTAAAAGCAGCTGCGCAAAAGTTCAAATTCAAAGTTGATTTGACCGAATTCGATTTCGGCGGGGAACGCTACAAAAGGACCGGTGAGACGCTGCCGGATAGTGCGGTCGAGGAGCTTCGCAAATTCGATGCGATTTTATTGGGAGCAATCGGCCATCCGGATGTGCCGCCGGGCATCCTCGAAAAAGGGATACTGCTCAAGGCGCGTTTCGAGCTTGACCAGTATATAAACCTTCGGCCTGTTAAGCTCTATCCGGGAGTTGAAACACCTTTGAAAAATAAAGGGCCTGACGATATTGATTTCGTCGTTGTCCGTGAAAATACAGGCGACATGTACACCGGCACAGGCGGATTTACAATGAAAGGAACGCCGCAGGAAGTAGCTGTGCAGTCAGCGGTCTATACGCGTTTTCAGGTTGACCGCTGTCTGAGATACGCATTCGAATACGCCCGCAAATACGGCAAAAAGGCACGCGGCAAAGGCGATAATAATACCTTAGCTCTGTGCGGCAAGACCAATGTGCTGACTTATATCTACGATTTGTGGGAGCGGGCCTTTCACGAGATGGGCAAAGCCGATTATCCGGATATTAAAAGGGAATACTATCACGTTGATGCAACTTGTATGTGGATGGTCAAGAACCCCGAATGGTTCGATGTCATCGTAACCGGCAATATGTTCGGCGACATTATCACCGACCTCGGCGCAATAGTTCAGGGCGGTATGGGCATCGCGGCCGGCGGTAATCTAAATCCGGAGGGCGTCAGTATGTTCGAGCCTATCGGTGGAAGCGCTCCGAAATATACCGGCAAAGGAGTTATAAATCCTTTGGCCGCTATATGCGCAATGCAAATGATGCTTGCTACTTTAGGTGAAGAAAAGGCGGCAGATGCGGCGGAAAAAGCCGTGATGTTCGTAACCGCCAACAAGCTCAAATCGCTGCAGGCGGGCAAAATGGGCTATTCCACAAGCCAGGTTGGAGACTTAGTAGCGGAAAAAGTCGCGGAGTAGAAGGTTTGTGTGTTGAATAGAGTTGGGGCTAATGGTTTCTTGAAATTATGAGCAAGAAAGCAAGACGCTTTTTATATGTTTTAATCGCCATTCTGGTTGTTGCTGTGGCCTTTGGCTACTACAAGCTCTACTGGGATATATCATTCAGGCCGACGGAAGATGATTCATCTGCTGATGGTTTCTATGTTCCCAAGGATCTGGAAGACTGCCACAACGAACTTGATAGAGGATTGTCAGGAGCAGCAAAGCGGCTGCTTGCTGCCGACCCAGACAAACTGACGAAGTTACAAAGACGAGTACTTTTCTTTTCACTCGGTCATCTCAGTCTTGGAATGTGGATGAGAAACAACTGGGAGCTGTGGCGGGGAGGTTCATTGGCCAAGTACTTTAATGAACTGGGTATATATCATCCCGATGATATGTCGGATATTATAATGAATTCTTATGTTGCCAAGCTTCGAGGAGAGAAGTATGACCTTGAAGAAGAAATAATAAAATACCAGAAATATTGGGAACAAGAGAGAGAACCCAACAGCTTTGGCAATTTTAACTAAAGATTTAGGTTTGAGAAGTAAATGCCAGCTAATCTACCACCGGAATATTTTAAGGCAGAGCAGTGGTGCCGCGAGGCGACGACGCCGGATGAAAAGATTCTGGCGATTGAGCGTATGCTTGCGGTGATGCCCAAGCACAAGGGCACTGACCACCTGAAGGCAGACCTGCGCAGAAAGCTCAGCAAGTTAAGAGAAGCGCCGGCAAAGAAGGGGAAAGTCAAACACGTCGATGTCTTCTATGTCCAGCGAACCGGCGTAGGCCAGGTTGTTCTTTTAGGCACACCAAACTGCGGCAAAAGCTCCATCGTTGCCGCCCTTACCAATGCAAAGGTCAATGTCGCAAATTTTCCTTTCGCCACAACTATCCCTGTGCCTGGAATGGTAATATTTGAGAACGTCCAGATTCAGCTTGTCGATATGCCGCCGATTACCGCTGACTATGTTGCGCCGGGGCAGGTCGGCACATACCGTAACTGTGACGTGGTTGCTATTGTCATCGACCTGTCCGGCGATGTCGCAGGGCAAATGCGCATCTGCCTGGATTTTTTAGAATCCAGAAGCTTGCTCATCGATGCCGAAACTCCGACTGTTGACCAGGAGGGTAACTTACTTGGCAAAAGGGCCTTTTGCATCTGCACAAAATCTGATATTGCAAAACGCGGGGCCCTTAAGGCCTTGAAAAAATCGTGCAAGCACCGCTTTGAATTTGTCGAAGTCTCTGCTGAAACTGGCGCCGGTCTCGAAAAGCTGCCCGGGATTATGTTTAGCTTACTAAATATCATACGTGTTTATGCCAAACCGCCCGGTAAAAAACCCGATATGGATGAGCCGTTTACACTGCCGGCAGGAGCTACTGTTATGGACCTGGCAACAGCGATTCACAGGGAGTTGGCCGATAAACTTAAATCTGCAAGAATATGGGGCACCGGAGTCTATGCCGGCCAGAGCGTCCAGCTAAACCACGTCCTCAGCGACAAGGACATTATCGAATTGCATTTCAATTGACGGATTGTCATTCTCAACTTCGAGATAAAACAATCTTAAAAATAGTAAATGAAAAAGGCCGGGCCCCCGCGTCCTCTGTCGAAGACAGAAACGGGGGCTCGGCCTAATTGCTCTTGCTATTATATCTATTGTTCTAACAGCTACTTTTCAAGCTCAGCCAATTCCTCAGCAGTAACATCCGAGGTTGTTAAATCACCAAAAACTACCCGGTACCGGCCGTCAGAAACCTTCCAGCGTATCAGCACTGCATCAGCGTCATTGGGGTCGACGGATTGGCCGTAATAAGCAGGTTCCTTTTTGTCCTGCACCAGCGTCATATAGAACATACCGAGCGACTGAATCGGCCGCATCATATCCATCACTTTGGCCGCTTGTTCTTCATCTGACCGGGGCTGCTTGAGTTCCTGTTGAAGCTGCTTTGCAGCCGGTGTTTGGCCGTCTTTTAGCTTATTAAACTCCTGCATAAGAGTCATAATGTTAAGGTTCTCTGGATATTTGCCGGTAAGTTCCACAAAGAATCTCAAACCTTCAATTGCACCTTCTTCATTTATACTTGGCATCTTCATGCCATCAGTTGGAAAGGCAGTGTAATCTTCCGGGATAACCGGCTCAAATTCATTTTTATCGACCGATATATCCCACTGATAATCATAAACAACACCGTGCATCTCCATCTGTTCATTAACCTTGACATAAAGCTCCTGGCGGACAGGCAGCCAGCTTTTGACATCTACCCATAGTTTTATGTTCACATCTTCTGCCATACCTGCCATAACCTTGGGGTCGGTTGTCTGAAAACCCTCTACTTTTACGCCATCAATCACTGACCTGCCTAAATCAGTGTATTTACAGTTCATAATTTGCTTTATCATTTCCCTCGGGTCATTGTTCTGCTTTTTTATCCTGGCAAGCAAATCATCATCGAATTCCATTCGGGTGTATTTCTTCTGCTCCGGCATGACCATCAATATTACCTTCTGGTCTGGAAGAACATACATTTGTTGGGTCATTATATGCTGGCCGGCGTCGGCATTAGTCATAGTCACATCCATCTTCATGCCAAATTCGTTTGAGATAATGACCGCGTACTCCATCTCTTGTTTTCCTGTTGGCATATTTGGCATCATATTTCCTGTCATTGCCATTTTCATCCGGTACATAAATGCCTGCACCTGCTCGATTTTCTCGAGGACATCTGCCAGGGCCACGCTGCTGCCGGTGCCCATATAGGAGTTGATTACTGCAAAGACACCGATGATTATTACCGCGGCAGCAGCTAATTTTGCTATTTTGCTTTTCATAAAATACTCCCATAAAACATTATGTTTCAATTTTCTTGCTTGCATTCTCGTGCTTCGTAGCGAAGGAGCTTCGCTACTTCGCAGAGTAGCAAAAGTTTTTGTAAAATCTTTCGATGTCTCTTCTGCGAGTTTGTGCACATCAGCCGGCACATCTTCACTGCCGATATTTTTCAGGATTTCTTCGATTCTTTCTTCGTTCATTTTTATTGCCCTCGTTCTGCCAGAGTTGCAAGTTTATTTTTCAAAGTGCCGATTGCCTTGGATATGTGCGACCTTGCGCCGGCTTCAGTGCAACGTAATTTTTCAGCAATATCCTTGTAATCCTGTTGCTCTAAATATCGCATCACTATAGCCCGTCCCTGCCTGGCGGGAAGATGGCCTATCTCGCGTTTGACTATTGATGTTATTTCGTTTTTGTCGAGCTTTTCGTTCG
>CAZKYA010000101.1:6203-7425 GCA_964556725.1 uncultured Pirellulales bacterium | reverse complement strand
TCCAGAGCTTATTGCAGAAGTTTCTGCCAATATCAAATTTTGGCGATGTATTTTCTACACGCCCGTCAGGAAGTGTCATCTGCACAACCGGCATACGAATATCCTGCGTATCGGTGGTCATACTGGCCAATGTGAACCGCATCGCGTCGGCCCCGTGACTGTTGATAGCCACCAGCGGGTCGATGCCGTTGCCTAAGCTCTTGGACATCTTACGTCCTTCACCATCCTGAATCATAGCGTGGATATAGACATCTTTGAAAGGAATATCACCGACACAGTATTGCCCCATCATAACCATACGTGAAACCCAAAGCGTAATAATCTCGCGTGCGGTACAAAGCACATCGCTAGGATAGAAGGTTTTTAATTCCGGCGTATCATCCGGCCAGCCAAGCGTGCTAAAAGGCCACAACGCAGAACTAAACCACGTGTCCAAGACATCTAGGTCGCGATCACAAGACCTGATAAGCCTGCTTCGAAGTTCATCCATCTGTTTATATGCGCCCTCGCCAAACTCTGTTTTGAAGTTACTTTCTTCCGTGCGAAGATCTTCGAGCCGCTTTGTCAACAAGTCTATTGGTGCGTTTACGTTCTCTATCAACTTGTTAAAGTTGACGACTTTGCAGAGAGAATCCATCATCCGATCAGCTTCTGGGGCGCAACTGCAGACATAGAACCTATAGCGGTCTTCATCTGATCTACGCCAGACGATATCTTCTTTAACACCACAGATGTTCGCCAATTCTGAGAGTCCTTGTTCAATTTCTCTGATATGCTGTGTTTCTCCCTCGCCCAGTTTAAGTATGTTCTCAACGTATGCGGTTTCAAAATGTATTGTCCAGACCGGTATTCTATGTCCCCACCAAAGTTGTCTGCTTATCGGCCAATCGCGAAGATTCTCCAGCCAGTTCTGGTAGGTTTTAGCATAACGCTCAGGAGTAAAACGCAATCGGCCATCAAATAACGGCCTTAAGGCAAGACCAGCTAAAGAATTTACCGGCACATTAGTTCCTTCGATAAATCCTTTCCCAAATTTTTTCGTAAGATGGTCAATCGGTTTTTTTACTTCGATATACCACTGGTCGGACAGATACGGCTCAATCGGCACGTGACTGCGATAGCTGTGTCCGACTTCATGAGCATACTCGCAAACATCCTCCAAGAGATTTTCCTGGCGAAACCATTCTACAATCGCCTCACGCGCCTCGAACCGGTCCATCCC
>CAZKYA010000101.1:0-6193 GCA_964556725.1 uncultured Pirellulales bacterium | reverse complement strand
AGGCTTCAAAAAAGAAGTTAGGGGGTTGTGAGAATGGTTGAAATAAAAAAAGAATCAAGTTTCCATCCCGACAAGATTTTCAACATCGGGATTTTTAATATCCTCCCAGTCTGTCCAGCCATATTCATCGCTAATCGACCCATCCGGCGCCATAACGTTGATAACTTCCAGGCCGTGTCTCTGACCAATCTCCCAGTCGTCTGGGTCATGGGCCGGCGTTACTTTTAAAAAGCCGGTGGAATACTTTGCCTTTTCATCTTCGCTATTGGGGTCGGGCAGCACAACATGCTCATCTGCTACGATAGGAATAATCCGGCCTACGATTGGAAGTCGAACCTTTTTACCAACCAGATACTTGGCACGCTTATCTGCTGGATTCATCGCAACAGCCGTATCGCCGAGCATCGTCTCCGGCCGGGTCGTGGCAACGGTAACATGTGTAACACGGGCATCTTGCCCGTGCATTGCATCTTCATTTACTCCCACCCATTGCCATTCTTCAAGCCCTGCCTTAGCCGGATTGTTGAGTATATAATCAACCTGGTTGTAAAAATCCTCTTCATCACGTATTAGATGGTCATAATATTCTACATGCCAGAATTTTCCTGTTTGCCCCAAAACCTCATTTGCCTTATTAGCCGTATATGATTTCCAGGAGTGCAGGATGTTCGGTAAATCGAATCCTTCACAAGGTTTTAATATTGTATGTACGTGATTTGGCATTACAGCCCAGGCAATAAGATTATATCTTTCACCGTCAAAATACTTAAATGCAGCCTGAACAATACTTGCTATTTTTCCATCTGCCAGATGGCATTTTCCGTGACCTTCATCGAGGTATGATTCCACTTTTTCTCTGTACAGACATGTTATTTCTTTTCTTGTTTCTTCACTAATCTCATCTTCTTGACGTTCAGCCTGTTTTATTTTTTCATCTCGTTCTCTTGCCAATCGTTCAAAAATTTCCATAGGCAACGCATCTTCCAAACGAAAAGTCACGGCATATGTATCACCAGTACGATTCCAGTGTGGCAGATACGCACCATAACGCTTTTTTATTTCATTGCTGTATTTATCCACGGCCTGGAAGGCCGTGATACTTACCGGCTCAACAAGCGGATAGCGCAGATACCAGAAATGTCCCTGCACCGTCTCATACTCGACCTCATCGTCCGCCAGGACCGTCTGCGTAGCAGGGTCCCAATTGACAAGGCGTTTGCCTCTATAGATTAGCCCATCCTTAAAGAGCTTAAAAAACGCAGCCCGCACCGCCTTTGCACACACCTCGTCCATTGTAAACCGCGTTCGCTGCCAATCACAGGAACAGCCCATCGCCTTTAGTTGACTTATAATTGTGGCTTCGTACTCATCTTTCCAGGCCTGAACACGACCGACGAATTCTTCCCGTTCGAAGTCGGTCCGCCGTTTCCCTTCTTCTGCCAGGATTCGTTTCTCAACGACCGTCTGCGTGGCGATGCCAGCATGGTCAGTCCCCGGCATCCATAGCGTGTTATATTTTTGCATCCGGCGGAATCGAATCAGAATATCCTGCAGCGTGTTATTAAGTGCATGGCCAAGGTGCAGTGGCGCCGTTACGTTAGGCGGTGGGATTACGATGGTATAGACCTTTTCATCTTTGTCATCGCTCGGCGGTTCAGCATGAAAATATCCGCCGGCAAGCCATATCTCATTTGCCAGCTTCTCTATCATTTGCGGCTCATAAACTTTCGAAAGTTCTTCACTCATAACCTGCCCAAATCAATTGATGATTGGTTTCTCTGCGTCCTCGGCGCCCTCTGCGGTTAATTTTTTTGTTATTCACCTATAAAAATTTCCAGCAAAACATCAAGCCGGAACTTCATTTTAATAAAAATAAGAACTAATGTAAAGCAAACAATTAAGCAAATAATCGCCCCTAAGACTGCGGGAGAATTATTTTAGCGACTCGAACTTGATTTTTGACCACTGTGCCCGTATATTGAAAGCTGTCTCTACAAGGAGATTCAAAATGAGATTTACCAAGATGCACGCTCTTGGCAATGACTATGTTTATGTCAACTGCTTCGAGGAAAAAGTTAAAAATCCAGCGGAGCTTGCTCGAATCGTCAGCGACCGCCATAAAGGTATCGGCGCCGATGGCCTGATTCTTATATGTCCATCTCAATCAGCTGATGCGCGAATGCGCATCTTCAACGCCGATGGCTCAGAAGCAGAGATGTGCGGAAATGGTATTCGATGCGTCGCCAAATATGTGTACGAGCACAAGCTGGCTAAAGCGGGGGGAGCGTTTTCTGTGCCAGGTCAGCTTACTTGTCCCGCTTCTTTGAAGATAGAGACCGGCAATGGAATTCTGACCATTGGGCTGATAATCAACGACAGTGACAAGGTCGAAAAGGTGTGCGTAAATATGGGCCGGCCGATTCTAACGCCAAAAGATATCCCTGTGAAGCTGCCTGGTGAAAAAGTTGTTGAACAGCCAATTGAAATCCTCGGTCAGGAATTGCTTATGACTTGTGTATCAATGGGCAATCCCCATGCAGTATTTTTCTGCGATGACACGGGACTGATTGAGCTTGAGAAACTCGGGCCAGCTATCGAAAACCATAAGCTCTTCCCAAACCGAACCAATGTGCATTTTGTTCAGGTTGATAAACCGACGGAATTAACGATGCGGACCTGGGAGCGGGGCAGTGGAATTACAATGGCTTGCGGCAGCGGCGCTTGCGCATGCTGTATAGCGGCGGTGCTTACCGACAGAGCAAAGCGAGTATGCACCGCACATTTACCAGGTGGCGAACTGAATTTGAATTGGTGCAAGGAGGATAATTGCATCTATATGACCGGCCCAGCTACGGAGGTCTTTGAAGGCGTTTGGCCAAAGTTTTAGTCCTTATACAGACAGCTTTGGGGATTGGCAAAATTCAACAGCTACACCATAATTGTCAGGTAACAAAGGGTCGGAGACCTTACAACTTCTCAAGAGCTTTGCAAAACCTGCAATCTTACCCCCAAATTCAAGCAGCCCTTTTGTCGGCGGAATTGACAATTCGACCTTGAACAGAGCACCTCGTTGGAGGTTACGCGCCTCAAATGTGTCGGCTGATGTTTGAAAATACAAACCGCCGGGACTGATATTAACAGTGCGGCCGATATAGTGTTGCTTCACTTCGTCGCCAACTTCATTGAAGGAAATGTCTAACTCTGCCCCCACTCGCCTGAACCTGCGCCTTTCGGAAGTGCCCATCTATCGCCTCCCTGCATAATCTTAATCAAACATTACCGTCCTTATTAAACTGTCGCAATATAGTTTTCAGCAAATTATGTTCCAGATAGCAGTTCCGACAAATACCCTATTTTAACTTTTACAAGTGCTTATCCAACATAAGGTTAAGCGAAATTAACCAAAGAATATCAAAAGACTCGGCCAACAAGTATATTCTAATGTTGACAAATGGTAACGCCAGAGGTTGTTTTTACACACTATAGACAGAATATTGGCACAAGGCGAAGCTGTTTAGCTGCTTATTTTACAAAATCTTACGTTTCTTGCTAAATAAACAGCTCTTACTGTCCGAAAAAAGTAACAAATGCGTTGTTTTTTTGCAACGTCCATACTTGACAGTTCAAAGAACAGGTTCTATTATCTCTGGTTATGCCGAAACGCCAACGATTACAATCGAACGAGCTAAACAGAAGTGACAAAATCAGTAAAAACTCTGATGAGTCCAACTTAAGATTTGGGCAGCTTGGTAAATCAATCATCCAGTCTCTACCGATAGGAATTGTGGCCTTCGATGCAGATTTGAAGATTGTTGAAAGTAACCCTCGAGCAGCCCAGTTAATCGAGTTAGGCGATTATATTGATAAATCTTTGGCCAAAGGAACCGATAGTCCCGACAGGCCAAACCTGAACTGGACAGAGCAGTTACAATCATCGATATCTGCTGGAAAAACACTTCGGTTTGACGGCATAAACTACACGGTGGACGGCAAAACAAAACTGTTTCGAATCGTCTGTGCGCCTTTGAAAAAGGCCGAGACATATCCTGACGGCGGAATTATCATAATCGAAGACATAACCGGAACTGTCAATATACAAAGACAACTGGCTAACGCTGAACGGCTGGCTACTGTCGGTAAGCTCGCCTCCAAGGTAGCTCACGAGTTAAATAATCCTTTGGATGGGATACTGCGATACATTAATCTTGCGATGAGAATCGTTGAGCAGGAAAATCTCGAAAAGCCAAAAGAGTATCTCGCCCAGTGCCGTCAGGGGTTAATGAGAATGGTTCATATCGTAAGCGACCTGTTGGAATTCACTCGCATCACTTACACGCCTTTGGAATACACCAAAATAGAGCAGATTATTGAAGACGCCTTAAAAACGATGGCTAAAGATGCAGAAGCTCTAAATATCCGAATTTTGCGCAATTACGCCTCGGGTATGCCCCGAATCAAAAGCGGCAATCTATTTCAGGTATTCTGCAATCTTACGAAGAACGCACTGGATGCAATGCCGCAAGGGGGGCAACTCAAAATATCGACACGCCTGATGGAGGATGGTGCCATCGCAGTGGTGTTTCATGACACGGGAACAGGTCTGCCTCTGGAAAATACCGATGTTATATTCGAGCCGTTCTTTACAACAAAAGATAGAGGGACAGGATTGGGCCTGGCAATATGCAAGGACATAATCGAAGGTTATGGCGGGCGAATAACCGCTGAGATCGCACCTGACAAAGGCAGTATTTTCACCGTATATTTACCAGTGGGGGATAATGGGGATAATCAGGAAAGAATTCCATAAAACCGGCAGGGTAACTTTATGAGAGAAAAAAGTATTCTTGTTATAGATGATGACAGAATCATATTGGATTCACTGTGTGAGTTTTTGACGCTGGAAGGATTCCAAACCAGTGGGGCCGAGTCGTTAAAGGGCGCTATGGAAAAACTGCAAAAGAACAGCTACAGTCTTATTATAACGGATATTAATCTGCCGGATGGTGATGGATTCGAATTATTAGATACAGTCAAAAGAAACTATCCTCAAACAGTTATCATAGTGATAACTGGTTACGGCACTATTGAAGGTGCGGTCAAGGCCATCAAGCTGGGCGCCTATGATTACCTTACAAAGCCAATCATTGACGATGAATTGCGATTGACAGTGGAAAAAGCTGTTAAACAACAATCGCTTATGAGCGAAAACGAAAGACTGCGCTCACAACTCGAACAAAAATACCGGCTTGAAAATATAATCAGCCACAACTATAAGATGGCTAAGATTTTTGACCTTGTTGAGGCCGTTGCCGATAGCTCGACTACAATCCTGATGGCGGGCCCATCAGGCACCGGCAAAAGTGTTCTGGCAAGGGCAATACATCATCACTCCAGCCGGCGCAATAAGCCCTTTGTAGAGGTGAGCTGTGGAGCGCTGCCGGAGACTCTGCTCGAGAGCGAGCTTTTTGGCCATGTTAAAGGTGCATTTACCGGCGCCGTCAGTGACAAAGAAGGCAAGTTTTTAGCTGCTGACGGCGGAACGATATTTCTTGATGAGGTTGCCAACGCATCGCCGGGACTACAGGCCAAACTTTTGCATGTTCTGGAGGACAGACAGTTTGAGCCGGTCGGCAGTAATAAAACCAAAACCGTTGATACACGAATCATCCTCGCTTCAAATCGCAATCTGGATGAGGAAGTAAGGCAGGGCAGGTTTCGGGAGGATTTGTATTACCGCATCAATGTAGTAACGATAGACCTGCCGCCTTTACGCGAGCGGGTTGGTGACGTTCGCTTGCTGATAGAGCATTTTTTGCGAATATATTGTGCACAGCACAATAAAGAAAAGCTCGGCATTACCGATGAGGCGATGGAACATCTGGAGCGTTATTCCTGGCCGGGCAATGTCCGTGAGCTGGAGAATGTCATTGAGCGGGCGACGTTGCTCAGCAAAAACAGGTTCATTGGCCCCGAAGACCTGCCAAATTCAATCACGAAAGAGCCAAGCCAGCAGCAAAAGACATACAAACAAATGAGCTTGAAACAGGCATTAGCCGAGCCGGAGAAAAATATCATCCGCCAGGCACTTGAGACCAACCACTGGAATAGACAAGCCACTGCTGAGGCACTTGCGATAAACCGCACAACACTATTTAAGAAAATGAAACGCTATGGCCTGTTCGCCGAGGCCGAA
>CAZKYA010000100.1:0-7447 GCA_964556725.1 uncultured Pirellulales bacterium | reverse complement strand
CTGCACCTATTGGCATTAATTTGTTTTTTTCACTCAAAACTTATCCTGAAAAATCGATTATTGATTTTCTTACTGATTATCGCCTTTTATCTTTACCCGCTTTTGGGCAGCGTTTACCAGAGTCAAAAATGATGCCCTTACCTGTTCAAATGTCGGCAACTTTACGGCCTTTCCAGTAGTTGCTGCTTCATTTATTCTTTTCGACCACCGAGGCGAAACCATAAGCAAATAATCAAACCCGGCCGGAATCCGGCCTTTGCTTTGTCGAAAGGCCTCCCGCAACAGCCGCTTCAAGCGATTACGGACGACCGCACCGCCGAAAGACTTGCCAACAGATACACCCAATCGAGCATAATCGCAATCGTTTTCCGCCATACAAAGAGTAAGCAAATCATCACCGACACGCAAATTCCGAGCCAAGACGGCCCTGAATTGCTTGTTACTAACAAGCCGTTTTTTCTTCGGAAAAAAAAATCGCTTCTGTGCAAAATCATGCATTTTGGCTTACTGCTATATTATCAGCTTTTTGCTGCCGTGACAATACCTCCGCAGAAAGCTGTCGGCGAACCGCTCTACAATCCAAAACACCGACAAATACATTATTCTGACTGGAAGCTACAACCGGCAAATGCCCTAAATGCAGCCGACCTGTTTGCTCAAACGCCTCAGATAATGCCATATCCGGCGTTGCCTTGGCAGCAACCGACTCCATAATATCAAGAGCCACCAGCCAATCGTTCAATTCCTGCGTTGCAAAGGTATTTCGGATACCATCCAGCGTAATAGCACCTATTAGCTTTTTATCATCGCCAACAACGGGGTAGTATGAACTGTCGGTAGCACCAACCAGCTTTATAACCTCGCTCAAAGATGTCCCTACAGAAATAACGGGCACCGCTGTCGCCATTACATCGCCGACTTTGCGGGTTTTGATAAGGTCTTCTTCGGTGACATTAAGGCCCAATTCCCCAGCCTTGCCAGCTCCAATCTTAACGCCTATCGGACCAATCATCTGAAGTATAAATGCACCTATAATTACAACTAAAAGCATTACGGCACTTATATTACTTTCAAACCTGTGACTTGCGATAATCAGCAAGGCCACCGCAATACCTCCCTGCGGATACAGACAAAAGCCCAGGTAATTTCTGACTGTTTTTACAGCATCAGAGCAAACTCCACCCAAATATGCACCGAGCGTTTTACCGCTGATGCTGCCGGTAACATAAGCAGCAATCAGCACCCAAATCATCTTATTAACGTGAGAAAAACTCACTCTTGCCCCGACAAGAACGAAAAAAAGGATATATATTGGCGCGAAAAATTTATGCAGAACATCCAACGCCGCCTGAGCTACCGTCTGGGTTACTGATGGTGCAACATTGACCAATGTTGCACCCAACGCCATTGCTGCAAGAATAACATCCATCCGAAGGCTTATCGCCACACCGAGAATTAGCAGTACTGCACCAAGTACAAAAACAAGCATTTTGTCCGGGTCGCCGATTCGTTTCAAAACCCATATCAGCAGTATTCCCGAAATTAAGCCCAACACCAACGCTCCGAATACCTCATAAACCGTATGAGAAAATGCAATTAAAAATCCTGATTCCTGGTGTCCTGTAATTACCCCGGCAACACTTATGCTTATCGCATACAACACCAAAGCAAGGGCATCGTCGAGGGTAACAATGGCGGTCAACATCGAAGTCAATGGTCCTCTGGCCTTGTATTCCCATAAAACAGCTATAGTTGAGGCAGGGTCCGTAGCTGAACAGATAGCTCCGAAAACTACGCTGACTGCTAAAGCCGTTTGCCAATCAGAAAAATACCACATTGCAAAAAAGGTAAATAGTCCAACCAATAGAAACGCCGTCACCCCCTCAAAAAGCAAAACAATAGGAACTTGTCTGCCAAACCTTACAAAGATTTCGCGTTTAAGCTCACCGCCGACCAAAAAACCAATAATCCCCAACGCAACCATATTGAATAGTTCCAGCGATTGAACCGCCGCCTGAGGAATAATGCCTAACACAGGGCCTAATATCATTCCAATAGCGACGTACCCTACAATCTGGGGAATGCGAAGTTTCTGGACTATCCTCGCTCCGACTATCCCTGCCAAAATCGCGATACCTATCAGCAAAATATAGTTGGATTCTTTGGCTTGAGCCAAAATTGTTTTCAATAACTCACTCATTGTCTGGCCCTTTCCTATAAGATGCGGGAAAGGCCGCTGGCTAAACAGGCCTATTTTTTATCAACTGTAATGCCCGGCCAATCGTCTATGCGGAATGGTGAGGCCGGCAAGCCTTCCTCATTATATAGATTACATACCGGGTTGTCTGCCCATCCATAGCGAACAGCAACCGGCTCAGAAATCTGCTCACTGCTAACAACAACAGTATCACCATCTATCTTTGCATCGGCCCAAACGAACTTGCGGTCTGCTCCGGCTATGGCAAAACCTTTCAATGGCTCACCCCCTCCGGCAACAAGACCACCGCCGATATGGTCAAAATGCAGAATAATCTTATTACCCTCGACACTCATCGATTTATAAATGGGACCACTATAGACCAGCTTTTTCCCATAACTCTCGGCCAAAGCCCACAGTGCCAATCGCTTGCCAACATCTTTTTTATTCTTCGGATGTATATCGTTGGCATCACCGATATCTATAGTCACCGCCATCCCCGTATTGGCCAAAGCCAGCGTCATCAATTGCGCCTCGCGCAGTTCCGCCCAGTCACTCTCGGATGGTTCCGGCTTGACTGCCTGGAAATTAGCAAGCTGAACAAACAGAAATGGAAAGTCGCCCTGCTTCCAGTCACTGCGCCAGTTTTTAATCATCGCAGGAAATAGCTTTCGATACTGATACGCCCGCTCAGCATTCGACTCGCCCTGGTACCATATCACCCCGCAAATCCTATACGGAATCAGTGGTGCAATCATACCATTATACAAACCCGACGGTGATAACCGATTGCCCGGCTTTATCGGTGAAACTGGTTTCTCCGGCGGTTTCTTCCCTTCTCTTCTTGCCTTTTCAACCGCTTCCTTCCACTGGTCCAATTTCTGCTCATATTCCGCCCTTGCCTGTGGATAGTCCGCAACCAGCTTTTCATACCGCTCCAAGATAGGCACAAGCTCCGGCTCCGCCTCAAGTATCTCCCGTCTCGTCCACGCCTCAGCCGGTGTTCCACTCCACGATGCGTTAATTAAGCCGACCGGAACATCAAGCTCTTTGTGCAGCTCCTTGCCGAAATAGTAGGCCACTGCCGAAAAATCGCCAACCGTCTCCGGGCTGCATAACTTCCAACTGCCCTCACAATCCGGCTGTAGCTGCTCTTGCGATATCTGCTTAACAGTGAACAATCGAATCTTCGGATAATCAGCAGCTGCTATCTCCTGCTCAAAATCAATAACTCCGGTCTTCCATCTTTCTGCTCGCCATACGGGAAATTCCATATTCGACTGGCCCGAGCAGAGCCAGACCTCGCCGACCAAGATGTTTTTAATTTTGACGACATTGTCTTTGTCGCTGACAGTCATCTCGTAAGGCCCACCTGCCTCGGGCGAATCCATTTTGAGCATCCATTTGCCGTCTTTATCCGCGGTAACTATTGACCACTTCGTACCATTCCAATTGACGCTGACCTTAATCTCCTCACCCGGCTCAGCCCAGCCCCAAATAGGCACTTTTCTGCCTTGCTGCAGAACCATATTATCACTTATTACAGCCGGCAGCTTTACATCAGCGAAAGCCGCACCCACACACACCAATACAAAAGCAAATGAAACGACTAAAACGACCGAACCACTAAAACCGACTTTCCTGCAACTCATGTTTCAGCACCTCAAATCTACAACACATAAATAAAAGGAATTTTCCAATATTCGCACACCACTTTCAACCAGAACAGGGATTTTAGCACATCTGCAATTGCAGGTCAAAAAAAGATGTCGTCCACATTTGCCGTTCAAAACCACTAATTTACAAACTTTTATCTTGGCCTATGGAATAAATAATATATACTGTTGAACTGCAATTTTCAGGAGAAAGACAAGATGCCCAAGCAAGACAAAAAAATGGCCATCTGGCAGGTATCCTTTGTTCTCATAATGATATTTGCTGCGATAGTAATTTGGCCAGGGTGCAAAAAACAACCTGACGAGCAGATTCAACCGGAGCAATACCCCAACAAACCCACACAATCTCAACCAACTGCTGAAGGACCTGGTAAACCTGCAAAATCATCCACCAACATTACTACCAGCTCACAGACAACATTAAATGATATCATCAGAGCGGCACGGGGTTGGGGACCTGCTCACCAGTTCTGGTATGGCAAACATGCACCGGACTTCACTTTAACCGATACTACCGGCAAACAGCACAAATTAAGTGATTACCACGGCAAAAACGTGATGATTATCTTCTGGGCAACCTGGTGCCCACCCTGCAGAATGGAGATACCGCACCTGATTGAATTGCGCAAAACCATCAGTGAAGACAATCTCGCAATGCTTGCCATAACAAACGAGAAACCGGAATTGGTAATAAAGTTCGCCACGAACCAAAAAATCAACTATACAATCCTTCTCGAAAAAGACAATATGCCGAAACCATTTGGCTTTATGAGAGTTTATGGGACCAGCGGCGTGCCCTGCAGCTTCTTTATAACCCCAGATGGCAGGATAAAACTCGCTACTGCCGGTCTGATACCATTAAACGATATTAAGGCCATACTGCAGGCCGAATCCGCCTATTGACGAACAAAAATGCTGATTTTTCTCCAAAATCTAAAAAAATCGCTGGACAAATCCAAACAAGGCGGTTAAAATTACGATATAAAAGATATGTAATTTCGGCCCTACATTAAAAGAATAAAGGTGGCTAATTATGGCACATAAAAAGGGACAAGGCTCTACAAGAAACGGCAGAGACAGCAATGCTCAATTTAGAGGCATAAAGCTGTACGCCGGCCAGAATGTTACCGCCGGCTCAATCATTGTTCGCCAGTGCGGAACGAAGTTCTTCCCCGGCTCCAATGTCGGTATGGGCAGGGACTACACTCTATTTGCAACCACCGATGGAACAGTGCAATTCCAGGGCAGAAAAGTCCACGTCGTCTGATAGAAATTAAAAATAAACTGTGCGAAATAAAAGGATGGTAAAAACCATCCTTTTTTTATACACCAATTGTCACTGCGAGATCTGCGAAGCAGGCCGCGGCAATCTCATCCCTTACGTTTTAGATTGCTTCGCTTCGCTCGCAATGACATAATACGACATACGAGAATTATGTTTATTGACGAGGCACAAATCTGGGTCAAGGCAGGAGACGGCGGCAACGGCTGTGTCAGTTTCCGGAGGGAAAAGTTCGTTCCCAAAGGCGGCCCTGACGGCGGCGACGGTGGAAAAGGAGGCGACGTCTATTTTCAGGCAGTGGAAAATCTCGATACTCTGATGGACTTCTCCTACAAGCACCACTGGCAGGCACAAAATGGCCGGCCCGGCTCTTCAAACAACAAACACGGAGCTAATGGTCAAGATCTTGTAATCGAGGTCCCGCCGGGCACCCTTATTTACGATGTCGATTTGAACCTGCTCCTAAAAGACATCAACGAAGTCGGAATGAAGGTATGTGTCTGTCGCGGCAGAAAAGGCGGAAAAGGCAATAAGGCCTTTGCTACGCCAACCAACCAAACCCCAAGATATGCTGAACCCGGCGAAAAAGGCCAGGAAAGAAATATTCGGCTCGAATTAAAACTCATCGCCGATGTTGGTATAGTCGGTATGCCAAACGCCGGCAAAAGCACACTGATTTCCCGCTGCTCGGCTGCCAGGCCGAAAATCGCTGATTATCCATTCACCACGCTCGAGCCGGTGCTCGGCATAGTAGAACTAAGCGATTTCCGCCGCTTCGTTATGGCAGACATACCAGGTTTAATTGAGGGTTCTCACAAAGGCGCAGGGCTTGGCATCGAGTTTCTTCGCCATATTGAAAGGACTCGCATTATCGTGCACCTTCTTGATATAATGCCAGCAGGCGGCTCCGACCCTGCAGAGAATTACAAAACTATCCGCCAGGAGCTTCAGCTTTATAGCAAAGCGCTGGCACAAAAGCAGGAAGTTATCGTCGCCAATAAAATTGACCTTAACCCAGATGGCAAAAAAGTTAAGGATTTGAAGAAAAAATTAAGGAAAATGGTTTATTCAACCTCAGCTGTTACTGGAGACGGAGTAAAAGAACTGACCGAACTATTGTGGCAAAAGGTTAAGGCAGAGAAAAGCAGACAAGACAATTCTTCTAAAGGGAAGAAGGGTTCCGACTACGACCAGTAGTAGAAAAATGGCCGACTGTCAAGCGTTCAACACCTCGCAGTTATGGAAGGTTTTCGAGGTCGGCTAAATCCTGGTATCTGCCAGAGGCCTTTTTGTTGATTTTCAGGTGCTTTAAGCTAATCAAGTTGACTTTCACGCCATCCAGTACATCAACTACCCGTTCAGCGTAACATTCACTGAAGTTGACACCGGAAACCGTCGTGGCGAGTTCTATCCTGACAGGTGGTACACCCAAGCGAATGACTTGCCATTCTTTCAGAAACAATTCCGGCGACAATTCGGGAAGGTCAAAGCCAAACCCTTTCAGAACAGCAACTATCCTCTCCGAATTAGCTGGATTCATAGCAATCCAGATATCCATATCGGCGGTAGCCCGCGGATAACCATGGTAACCAACCGCATATCCGCCGATTAGCAGATACTCAACCTGATGAACGTTGAGTAGCTTCAAGAACTCTTTGAAGTCGGGTGGCAGACGAATCGTAGCCATAGATAATTTTCCGCATCAACTCAACAGCTTCCAGACGTTCGTAAGGGGTCTTGGAAAGCCAATATGATTTCTCATCTGACTGGTCAAAAAGTGATGCTACTGTGAAAGCATCTCTTTGTATCTTTGGAAAACCGAACCTATCCATACAACAACTATAACAGAAAAAAACATCTGTGTAAACAACTAATACAACATTAAATTGACATCAGCAAAAAAATGATGTAAAAAGATACAGATAAAAACGAATCATAAGGCACGAGCTATGAACATAATCGCAATAGATATTGGAAATACAAATATCAACATCGGGTTTTTCCTCAATGGTGAAGAACAATTCATCAAGTCCTTCCCTGGGCAAGGACGGGAAGAACTGACAGATTGTCTCAAGACTGCCTGGGATAAAATCCCCATCGCCAAATCCTCGAAGGAGAAAAAACATGATGGCGTAATCGTCATCAGCAGCGTCAAGCCCATCTGGACCGAGCTGATTACCGATATTGTAAAAGATGCTCTCGGCGAAAGAGTTTATATCATTGGTAAAGACATACCACTGCCAATGACCTGCTGGGTCGATGAGCCAGATAAGGTCGGCACCGATAGAGTCG
>CAZKYA010000099.1:0-7453 GCA_964556725.1 uncultured Pirellulales bacterium | reverse complement strand
CGAACAAGAAAAGGCACACGTTTCAAGTCATCACTCATAAGTGCAATCGACGCAGAGTTTATTGCAACATCACTGCCGGCAGCTCCCATTGCAATACCCAAATCGCCCGCAGCCAGCGCCGGTGCGTCATTTATGCCATCTCCAATGACCACCACTGTATGACCGTCCTTTCTAATTTGCTCGACAATTGCAAGTTTGTCCTGTGGCAAACAATGTGCCTTAAAATCAGTGCAACCCAATTCCGCAGCAACACGGTTGGCAACCTCATCCCTGTCACCGGTGAGCATAGTTATCCTTTTGATGCCGATACCAAATAACTCCCTGACTGCGTGCCGGGCTTCTGGTCTTGTTTTGTCCTGCAAACCAATCCAGCCGATACACACCGAATCCTTTGCCACATAAAGGGTGCTAAATCCCTGCTCCTCGTGCAGCCCCGGGGCGGGGACATTGGTTACATCCACATTATTTTCTTTCAGGAAGGTATCTCTGCCAACGTAAACAGTCGCTGAATCAACTAAAGCGGTTACACCCTTGCCGGGGATTTCCTGGAAGTTATCTGCTGAAGTTAGAGTGAGGTTTGCCTCTTTGGCCACTTCCTGCAGCGCTCTTGCAGCGGGGTGTTTACTCATCTGCTCGGCTGAAGCTGCTGCGGTTAATAATTCAGCCGGCTCAACACCTTCAGCAGGAGTCAATTTGGTTACATACAACCGGCCTGTCGTCACCGTGCCCGTCTTGTCAAACACCAATGCCGTCATCTTTCCCGCAATCTCAAGGTCAGCAACGTTCTTTATCAGGATACCAAGCCGTGCCGAAGCTGAAATCGCCGCGACCATCGCGGTCGGGGTCGCCAGAATCAACGCACAGGGACACGAAATAACAAGTATCGTAATCGCCCTGTTAATATCGGCGGTGAAAAACAAAACTATGCCAGCAATCATTAAAATCGTCGGCGTATACCATTTAACATAGCGGTCGATTATCCGCATAATCGGTATTTTTGTCTGCTCTGCCTGCATAATCAAAGACTGCACTTTGCCGAGAGTTGTATCCTTGCCGGCTTTGGTCACCTTGATGTCCAGCACGCCGGTAAGGTTGTTTGTGCCGGCGAAGACCTGCATCCCCGGCACCTTATCAACGGGCAAAGATTCACCCGTTATCGTTGCTTCATTGACAGAACTAAGGCCTTTGATAACTTCACCGTCTGCAGGTATGTTGTCGCCTGGACGAACGCGAATGCAATCGCCGAGCTTCAAACCACTAACATTTACCTCTTTCTCTTTACCTCCGCTATAGAGGAGATTTGCCGTTGTAGGTGTCAGCTTTATTAGCGATTCAATCGAGGCACGAGCACCGAGAGCGGTGCGTGTTTCTATAAGCTCGCTTAAGAGCATAAAAAATGCAACGATACCTGCAGTGGCATATTTCCCCGTCGCAAAGGCGGCAAGTATCGCCAGGGCCACCAGCTCGTCCATATGCATCTCTTTTTTGATAATGCTCTTTATTGCGTGCAGAACGATGGGAGCACCAAGCAGTATTGCGCCGGCCATTGCCAAAAACTCAGATTGAAAACTGCCGATGCCGTAGAGATGCTTCGAGCGAGCTATACCGCTGCTTATAAGCAGCATCCCGCCGGCCAATGTCCCCAACAAAGCTATGCTTACGCGAATCTGCTTGCTGCGGGTGGGTTCAGCAGCAATGTCCTGCTTAAAATGTAAATGCTCATGAGCCATAATTTCGTATTTAGTATGTCGTATATCGTATATCGTATTTATTCATCAGTCATTGTTCGTTGCTATTTTTTGGATTTTGGTTTTATATTTGGGTCCCTGTTTAGCTGTATCCAGATTTCATTGCCTTTGGTACCTTTGGTCGGCAGAATTATCATTTTTTCGTCCACATTATTAAGAACATCTTCGATGGCGTCCTGGTAGATTTTCTGCAGGACGAGCTTCGGACGCTTACGATATTCGGGCAGTATTTGTTGCAGATATTCAGCATTGGCTCTGGTGGTTTCCACTACCTTTGTTCGATAGGCACGTGCCTCGGCGATTTTTTCCTGCGCGGCACCGGCTAATTGATTCCAGAGTAATTCTTTCTCTTGCTGACTTACACTTTCGCTTTCAATGGTCTCAAGAAACTTATCAGCGACCGGGCCGGCTGCTTCGTTAAGGGTCTTTTGCGCATAGGTCCTGGCCTCATCGACGGCCTTTTGACTGTCCTGACTTGCACTTATCAGGGCTTCAAATGCTTCATTAACCTGTTGAGGCCACGTTATATCTGTCAACTGCACAGATTCAACCGTTATACCGCTTTCTATCTTGTCGAGCCTTTCCTGCAGCAATTGTTTGACGTGGTCGGTTACCTTACCAACCTGTTCAAACATTGCCTCGTCAATGGTATAGTTGACCATTACCGTTACAACGACATCCTCAAACAGGTCTTTCAAAAACGGCGTTATGTTTTTTCTCATAACATCGAAGTATATCTGGCCAGGTTTTAAATCCTCGACATAAACATTTTTGAAGAAGCGTTCAGGATTCTCAAATTCAGGGTCTTTGACCTGATAAGTTAGCTGCCATTTACAGTGGATAATGTTGTAATCGCTGTCGGCTGAATCACCTGTCGTTTCTGTTTGTTTTTCACTTCGGGTAATGCAATAACCATCACGTATGGGGTCTAATGTTGATTCTATACGAGGTCTGGACTCCGGCCCCTGCGGCGGCTTTTCCTGGTACCAGAACGAATTGATTACCAAATTTACCTTCTTTTCTACAGGAATCCTTACAATCTCGTCTATCGGATATGGAAACACCCAGTGCAACCCCGGCTTGAGGATTCTTTCTTCGCGTTCGCCCCGAATCTTGCCGAATCGTAAAACAAGCGCCTGCTCATCGGAACCAACCGTCTTAAAACCAGATGCGAAGAAAAGAACTACCAGCACTATCATTATTCCCTTGAGGATAATAAAGCTCAGCCGCAGTGCCTCCGACAGTGATTTACCGGCTGCATCAAGCTCTATACCGGAAGTTTTATCCGGTGACCGAGGATTAATCTGGTTGTTTTCTTTGCTCTTTTTTCCCATAGTATATGATTCAAACTATTTTCCAGTTGAATTAGGTTCTGCGGGTTTAAGGTCGGGCATTTCCTCGAGTAATTTGAATGGCGATGTTTTAGTGCTAACAACAACGGTTGCCCTTTCCGCCAATATCTTTTTTAGGGCCTCGATGTCCCGCAGGAACATTGCAAGCTCCGGGTCTGCTTCGAGCAACTTATAGTATTTTGCGGCTTCTGCATCGCCTTTACCTCGTATCGTTTTTGCCATTGCCTCTGCAGCGGCGAGCAGCTCTGTCTTTTTAGAATCGGCGTCGGTTTTTATCTTGGTTGCCTGGGCCTGTCCCTGGGCAATGGTGGCTTCTGTCCTACGATTTCTTGCAGCTCTCATTCGCGCAAATACTTTTTCGGTAACATCCTTGCTAATTTTAAGCTGCTTTATACCAATGGCCCTGATTTCAATGCCATAATCGTTCCTGACGCTTTGCTTAAGGTCGGCGAGCATCTCATCTTCAACTTGTTCAAGTTTTATTCTTGCTGGGTCACTATTTACAAATTCACTGAAAAGGTGTTGGCCAATTACCTTGTTTTGAGTATCACTAATCCGGCTGCGCAACTTGCTTTCGGCCTCGGTAATGGTTTCAACTGCATTAAAGAATGCCAGCGGCTCAGCGATTTTCCAGACGACATAAGTATTTACGATAATCGGCACAGCTCCTTTTGTTGTTGTCTCACCCACCTCAACTTCTAAAACTCTCATCCGTGAATCAAATTTATGGATTTGCTGGATTGGGAATGGCCATCTGAAATACACACCTGGCTCGGTAATCTGGTCTTCACTGCTAACCTTGCCAAATGTCGTTTTCAGGGCCAATTCCGTCTCTCTTACCTGAAAAAAGAAAAGAAGCAGAGCTAAAATGCTGATTAACAATACTATGAAGATTGCAATGATTATATTTTTCATTTTTTGCTTGTCTCCTCAAATCCACCTATGTCGTATAAACTTGGTGTTAGCTTCTCCTTGGCATCGAATATGAAAATTTGCGTATCGTTTGGGTCGGCGACTACAACGTATTTACGTATATTTTGAAGGGCCTCTTCAAAAGCCGCCAATCTCTGCTCGCGCTTGTAAATTTCCTCTGCAGCTTTATACGCCTTAAGCTGGCTTTCGAAACGCTCGCCCGTAGCACGAGCAAGTGTTGCTTTTTCAAAGGCATAACTTTGGGCTTCTCGCAATGTGCTGAAGATATCACCCTTTGCTTCTGCAAAGGCCTTATCCAGAGCATTGCCGAGCTTCTCGATTTGCTCTATATTGTTTTGTTCTTTGGCCCGCTGGTATTTGGCTGCGAGGTCATAGAGCTTATCAGCATCTTCTACCGAACCTGCCAGCGTGCTTAACGTCTTGTTGCGTTCCGCATGGGATTGCAGCACAATTGCCTGTTTCTCCTGCACGGCACCGATAACCTTTTGATAATCTGTCGCAACCTCGACAGGTGGATGAATTCCCTGCAGACCCAGAAACACAATTTCGACTCCCAGCCCCGCCTCATCTGCGGCATCCTGAATCCTGCCTGTTAAAATCTGTTTGGCCTTGGCACGACCCGCTCCAAGCAAGCTCTGCTCAAGAGCAGCTTCATCATCAACTTCGATACTGGCACTGGCCGCGAATCTCGTAAGCTCGCGATAACAAATGGATTCGAGCAGCTTTTCCGGTTTGCTATTATTGTAGATAAAAGAATACAAATTCTTGATTCTGTATTGAACCGGGACGGCAGCTATGACAAGACTTACCGGCACAGCCCCGGCGGCCGAGCCTGCACCGGTTTCTTCGCTGGCTACAAGTAAATGATACTCCTGCTCGTAATGGGCCTTACCCCATAACAACGAAGGCTCAGGTATAACCTCACCCGTCTTGGGGTCAGTTTTGGGAACATAGCCAATGCAGATTTCCAGGACTTTCTTCGCAGGGTGCTTATACGCGATATCTATCGGCCAGGGCCATTTGAAGGTCAATCCAGGCCCAATACGTCTGACCTGCCCGGATTTGTCCACAGGATTGCCAAAGTGCTCTATTATCGCCTCTTCATTAGGATTTACGACAACGACACAGCTCAACAAATATAGTGTAACAGCAGCGAATAAAATCAAAGGCGATATCGCTTTTTCGAGGAGCTTATAGAACCAGGTTTGAGAGACCTTAAAGCCAAACTGATAATCGATTGTCTCTGCGGCACTGCGTAATATCCCCCCCGGCTCATTGATAATCCCCAACAGTCTGCTGTCGAAGGCGCTTCTGGCATATTGGTCTTTCAAGCGGGGACGATATATGTCCAGGACAATATTTAGAGCGGTTTCTGCGCCAAGAACGACGAGCAATACCGGGATGACCCGGTCGATTACATTAACCACGCCAAACCAGTTGAAGTGCGCCAGCGCCAGGCCTATTGCCAGAGCGAAGCACAAGACAGCTACGCTGAGCAGACTGCTGCCGCCGGCCCTTAGTGGACGCCAATTCGGCTCGGCTGACATACCAGTAGCGTAGCGGGAAATCAAAAAGCTCACAAAAGCTACCGCCATCATACAAATTGCACAAAGCAACGCCTGCTTCGGCTCAGCATCGATGCCATTGGAGATGACTTTTAACAAATATATCCCGATACCTATCTGGTAAGCAGCGACTATAACTGAAAATATAGGTATGAACCATTTCTCGAGTATTGCAAGGCGGTGTTGAGCAACGGCAAATAAAGTGCTGCGTTCATCCTTGGCCTGAAAGATTGCAGGACCTTGCTTGGTTTTGGTTAATTGACTTATATCGAGCTTTTCCTGCTCGGCCAGACTGCGCATATGGAATTGAATAGCGAGGACGAACCAAACAGAAGCCGCTGAAAGAAGCAGCCAGCCGACCGCAGAGACAGCAAAGAAACCACTGCCTCGGCCGACAAGAAAACAGATGCCGAAAAAAACCACGCTCAAAATCAAGGATGCCCAGGCAACATGTTCAGGGCGTTTGGATGATACTGTCATTTTTTATCCCGGTCTTGCACTTTGAACAAAAAATCTCAAACGTAGTATGATTCAGTATATGTAAGCTCTTTACAACTGGTAAGCTGTGTAATATAATAATAAGTATCACTTTAGTATAGATGCAATTGTGAAAAAAATAGCTTTTGAAATCAGGCCGACGTCCTAACGGCGAGAACCCGCATAACCGCTAAAAACGAGCGTTGAACAATGTATAAATTATTTACAATAGCAAAAAATACTTTCATAGAAACTCTAAGGCAACCGGTCTATGCCATAATCATTGTCGCCGCCTTGTTTTTGTTCTTTTTAAGCCCGTCTTTGACGATGTACACAATGAGCGATGACAATAAACTCTTACGCGAGCTGGGATTATCTACGCTATTTTTAACCAGCTTGTTCATAGCAATATTTTCCGCTTCAGGCGCTGTGGCGAAGGAAATTGAAAATAAGACCATAACTACCGTCCTTAGCAAACCGGTCCAACGTCCGATATTTATTGCTGCAAAATTTTTAGGTGTGGCCGCTGCCGTGGTGCTGGCACATTATATCTGCACTATCGCCCTTCTAATGGCAATCAGGCACGGAGTCCTCGAAAGCGTAAATGACACGCACGACTGGACAGTCTTAGGCACAGCGGCAGTCGCCGTTTTGGCTGCATTTCTGCTAAGTGCTTTTTTCAACTATGCTTATGACTGGAAATTTTCGTCAACAGCCATTGTGCTAACTGCTATATTTGCCACATTTGGCATAGTGTTTTTATGTTTTATTGACCGAAACTGGCAGTTTAATCCAAAGGGTAATGGAATAAACGCGCTGGATGTTTACGGCTCGGTATTGCTGTTGTCGGCTGCAATTATAATCGTGGCCCTGGCAGTGGCACTTTCAGCCAGGTTTAACATAGTCGTAACGCTCTCTGCCTGCATCGGGATTTTTTTACTGGGCCTTATTAGCGACTGGGCTTTTGGTGACCTCGCAAAAACCTACTTGTGGGCCAAAATTTGTTATTTTTTGGTGCCTAATTTGCAGATTTTCTGGATATGCGACGCCATTTACGAGGGCAGTACCGTCCCTCTAAAGTATATTCTGATAACCGCTTCTTACGCCTTGTGCTATACGATAGGCATCCTCGCCCTGGCCGTTGCCCTCTTCCAGCGCCGACAAGTAGGATAAAAAGTTGCCTAAAGTTGCGGATTTATCCGCCGCAGGTGGGTTATTTTTTAACTTTAGTTCACTTTAGTCACTTTAGCTCACTTTTTATAACAGCTACTTCATCGCAGTTTTGCTGCTTCGGGCATCTGGCGCAGTCGCTCCAGACCTTCATCGGCAGCTTATCTTTTTCAATCACTTCAAAGCCGATTTTCTCAAAAAAGCCGGG
>CAZKYA010000098.1:2676-7642 GCA_964556725.1 uncultured Pirellulales bacterium | reverse complement strand
TAGTAACTGGTTGAATGGTTACTGGTTAAATAGTTACTAATTACCATTCACCAATAACCAATCACCAATTGGCGGAGTTGGGTGGCGAAAATTACAGAGCTCACCATAAAAATCAAAATTCCTGACTGGCTGGAGCATCTTGTCGTCGGGTTTGTCCTTTTATATCGCCGGCTCCGCTACGGATACGCCTTTCGGCTGATTCCCCTGACACAGGGTAAATATGCCATAGTTGACCCGGAGGACTACCACCGGCTGAAAAAAAATAAATGGTATGCCCTGCAAGGCCCCCGAACCTTTTACGCCGTCCGTTCTTTAACCAATGGCCAAACCGCCCCTCGAAAAAACGCCTATATGCATCATCTCGTCATCAACATTCCCCCCGGCAGGTATTGTGACCACATCAACCGCAATGGCCTCGACAATCGAAAAGCTAATCTGCGAGTTGCAACACACACTCAGAACGTCTGGAACAGAAGAAAGTTCAAACCTTACTCCCGCTCCAGATACAAAGGCATCGACTGGTCAAAGGATATGAAGCGTTGGCGTGTCCGCATCCGCGTAAACGGAAAACGCATCTACCTCGGCTCATTCAAATCCGAAACCGACGCCGCTTTAGAATACGATAGAGCTGCTCGAAAATTCCACGGCGAATATGCATCTTTAAATTTCCCCGGATTGGCCAGAAAATCATAAAGAAAAGACCAGATTAGACTCCCCGAGTTAGTGAAAAGTCCGAGAAAAGAATCCCAGAATCAAGCATAGAGCTATGTCCCATTTCACCAAGTGTCCATAATGAACAGAAACCCCTTTTTCGATACTAATAGGCATATTTTTCGGCTTAACTTGACTTTTTGCCTCTATCGCCTATATTTATGTAGCAAACCTTGACATGCAGACCGGTAGGTAGGGCGCTCAAAGCTATAATAAATAGAAAATAATAAATTTTTTATATGCCGGGAATATTCGACCAAGCAATAGTCAATCAGGTCCAGCAGGCCAACGACATCGTTGATGTAGTTAGTGAGCACGTCGCGATAAAGAAAAAAGGCCGGGAGATGGTCGGACTATGCCCTTTTCACGATGACCACCGCCCGAGTTTAAACGTCAATGTCCAGAAGCAAATCTTCAAGTGTTTTGCCTGCGGCGCAGGCGGCGATGTCTTCAAGTTCGTCCAGATGCGTGAGAACCTGACTTTCCCGCAGGCCATAGAAAGATTGGCTGACCGAGCCGGTATAAAGCTCGAACGCCGCAAACCCACCGGTCACGAGCCACTCCACAGGACGCCTAACGGCGGAGTCACGAGTGACGAAATCGACCCCAACCAGCTGGCAAGAGTCAACGCCTGGGCCGCTAAATACTTCCAGAAAAATCTCTACGATAACGAAAAAGGCAAATACGCCCGTGATTACCTCGCCGAAAGAAAGCTCACTGCTGAAAGCATCAAAAAATGGCAGCTCGGACTCGCTATCGATGCCCAGGATGATTTGCTGAAACACGCCCGCGCAGCAAATATCCCGGCAAAGCTCCTCGAACAGGCGGGCCTTATCACAGCTCAAAATCAGGATTTATCCACCGGACGTCTGGCGGATAAATTCACAAATCGCCTGATGTTCCCTATCACCGATGTCACCGGCAGAGTAATCGGCTTTGGCGGAAGAACTCTAAGCGAACAGGGTGCTAAATATATAAATTCGCCGACGACCGTTCTGTTCGACAAGAGCAATTCACTGTATGGCCTCGAACAGGCCCGACATCAGATTGTATCGACAGAAACAGCAGTTGTCGTGGAAGGTTATACCGATTGCATAATGGCACATCAATTCGGCTGCACTAATGTCGTCGCCACACTGGGGACCAGTTTTACTACAGGCCACGGTCGCATCTTGCGAAGGTATGCAAAAATAGTTGTCCTGGTTTTTGATAATGACGCCGCGGGCATCGAGGCCGCAAACAGAGCGCTCGATGTTTGCCTCTCGCAGCGAATAGATATCAAGCTCGCTTCCATACCACAGGGAAAAGACCCCTGTGATTTTCTCCTGGCCAACAGCAAAGAGAAATTCCAGCAGTTGCTCGATGATGCCGTCGATGTCCTGCGGTTCAAATGGGACCGGCTGACAGAAAAGCTGAACGCCGACGACACCTTTGCCGGCCGAAAAGCTGCCATCGATGAGTATCTGCACTCGATAGCCACCAGCATATATGCCGGAACTCTCAAATCCATCGAGGGCGGCTTGCTGGTTAATCGGCTTTCAAAGATTATCGGCCTCGATAATAAGGCGATAACCGCTGTGCTTTCCAAAGCGAGTAAAACTGCCGAGAAAATGGCCGGCTATTCGGAGCAAAAGCAGAATATTATCAGTATGGACTTAGGCCAGGGCCTCGCCGCTTCTGCTCAGCGCGAAATTCTGGAGGTCCTGCTCAACGAACCAAAGCTCTTTGAAACTGTAAAACAAAAAATTTCACTTGACTACTTTGATGTCCCGGCATTGAGCCAATTGGCCGTTATACTCTTTGAAACGCTGAACGCAAAACCCGCAGCTTCGCTGAAGGATATTTTAGCAACGACCGAATCACAGGAGCTTTCCAGTTGTTTTGTTCAGTTGCAGCACGAAGGCCAGGAGAAAGGAAATTTTGAGTCTCGTTTAACCGGCGCCTTGGATGCGTTACAGAAATCTCGGGTACACAGACAAAAAAACGAGCTCAAAAACATAGAGGACCAGACCCGCTTTCTGCGGACTGTTACTGAAAGGACCTCAAAAGAAAATCCCCACAACGTGGGAATGACATAAGGAAATTGATGGGTGTCTTTCAAATATCGACCCCTTAATGAAAAGTAATAACAACTAATGAACCCAAAGCAATAGATAATAGTAAATAGTCAATAGAAGATAATAAATAGAGAATACTCAGGGAGAACGCTGATTGTGGCAAAAAAAAGAACAGATAAAGACGAACAAAATACCCCGGATGAAACCAAAGCTGAAGGAAATTCCTCGCAAATCGCCAAAGGCAAAACTGTTGATGAGCTGATAAAAGCGTTTATTGAAAAAGGCGAGAAAAAGGGATTCCTCACTTATAAGGAAATAAACGAGCAGCTGCCTGAGGAGGCCGTTAGCCCGGTCTTTCTGGAAGGCATCCTGGCAACACTTGACGAAAGAGGCATTAGTCTGCTTGATGAAGATGATGTGGAGGCCCAGCCGGCCGTAGCTCCTATAGAGGAATTTGAAGAGGCTGAAGTCCCTTTAGACGAAGAAGGCGAGCAGGAAAAGAGCCTACTGCTAAAAGAGGATGAACTGCTCGAAAAAGACCTCGTTGGCGAGCAAGGCGCCAGACGAATTGACGATCCTATCCGTATGTATTTGACGCAAATGGGGCAGATTCCTCTGCTGACAAGGACTGACGAAATCAACCTTGCCCGGAAAATCGAAATAGCCAGAATGGCTTTCAGGAGAAAAATGCTGCAATCCGATTACTGTGCTAAAAACGCTATTGATTTAATACAGCAGGTACAAAATGGGATTCTGTCGTTTGACAGAACTATTAAAATCACAACAGAGAAATACCTCGTAAAAAACATTATAAAAAAACGGATACCACAGAACGTCGAAACCG
This sequence comes from uncultured Pirellulales bacterium, assembly GCA_964556725.1. Taxonomy (GTDB): domain Bacteria; phylum Planctomycetota; class Phycisphaerae; order Sedimentisphaerales; family Anaerobacaceae; genus CAZBWE01. The sequence goes on along the minus strand of CAZKYA010000098.1, from coordinate 4,030 downwards.
CTGATAAACTGCTCAAAATCAACCAGAGCTTTTTTAAGAAGCTGCTAAAGACGCAAAACGACACACCGCAAAAACTACTATTAAAACGACTACACAGAAACAGACGAAAAATCTCTACCCTTCTCGAAGAGCTCAGTCTGCGAACGAGCAGAATTCAACCAATGAGAAATAAACTGCACAGCATCAGCCAGAAAATGCACCAATTAGAGCAATATATAAATGAAGGACCCAATACCCGGATTACCACCGAGGATATCGAAGCCATGAAACAGGAGTTGGAGGGTCTTCAAGAATTGGTTATGGAAACGCCTAAACAGCTTGATAAAAGACTGCGTGTGATGGACAGGGTCTCCGCACAATACGAGAACGCAAAACGAACACTCTCAAGCGCCAACCTTCGACTGGTGGTTTCAATCGCCAAGAAATACCGCGGCAGAGGCCTGAGCTTTCTGGATTTGATACAGGAAGGCAATACCGGGCTGATGAGGGCGGTTGATAAATATGAATACCGCAGAGGATATAAATTCAGCACCTACGCCACGTGGTGGATTCGCCAGGCGATTACCCGTGCGATAGCCGACCATGCACGAACGATTCGTATACCTGTGCATATGATAGAGACGATGAGCCGGATGAGGACGGCAGGCAAGGTCCTGCACCAGAAGTTAGGCAGAGAGCCGACCATTGAAGAAATAGCCGAGGAAGCTAAAATGGATGTGGAAGAGGCCCGCAGGGTGCTGAAGATATCGAAGCATCCAATCAGTCTCGACCGGCCTATCGGCGAAGGTGAGGACAGCTACTTCGGCGATTTTATCGAAGATGACGAGGTTGATTCGCCGGTGTCATCGGCTACGCAGGGAATGCTCAGGGAAAGAATTGACCTGGTCCTGAAGACGCTTTCGTATCGCGAGCGCGAGATTATCAAGCTGAGATATGGAATCGGCGATGGCTATACATATACGCTGGAGGAAGTCGGCAGAATCTTCAAGGTTACTCGTGAGCGTGTCCGGCAGGTTGAGGCCAAGGCCATTCGCAAGCTCCAGCACCCTGTGCGTGCACGAAAGTTAGAAGGATTTTTGGACCATAAAACGGCCTAAACAATGATTAGTGATAAGTGATAAATGATTATTGAGGGAGTAGCGGATAAGGTGGGAGGAAATTTCGAAATCCGAAGCACTAAATTCAAAATTCTAAACAATACAGAAATTCAAATTTTCAAATGTACAAAACAAGACCCCGCACCAATTGTTTAGTTTTTAATGCCAAACCAAGTTAATGTATGATTTATTATTGAGATGTATGGCAATTGGTGCGGGGCTAAATATTTTTGAGATTGAAGAAATCCCTGGAGGTG
>CAZKYA010000098.1:0-2576 GCA_964556725.1 uncultured Pirellulales bacterium | reverse complement strand
TATCAAGAACGAGCTTTGCCTGCTCGGCGGAACCGCTAAAGCAGTGGAAGACGACTTTTTTAACACGGCCAGCGTAGCCATTCAGGATTTGCATAGTTTCATCAAAGGCCTTTCGGCAATGAATAATGACGGGAAGGTTAAGGTCTGCGGCGATTTCAAGATGCTGAGCAAAGACGCGTTTTTGGTCTTCGTGCAGTGAAAGGTCGTAATGATAATCAAGACCAGTTTCGCCGATGGCGACGACTTTGGGGTTTTGGGCAAGGTTTTTTAGTTCGGCAATAGTGTCGGGGGTTACGATTTTTGCATCGTGGGGGTGGATTGCGACGGCGGCATATAGATTTTCGTATTTTTCGGCAAGAGCAATAGCCTTTTTACTGTCTTCAATATCAGTGCCGATGGTTATCCACTCGGTAACCCTCGTGGCTCTGCTTCGCTCGATGACAGCGTCAATATCTCGAACCAAATCGTCGAAGGTCAAATGACAATGTGTATCAATCAGCTCCATTTTTCCTACGGTACAAAGGTGTTTTTGTAATGATTTAATTTAGGTCGGCCTTTTTGGCCAAGAACTATTGCAACAACATCAAAACGAAATGGTCGATTTTCAATATTGTTAGTGGCAAGAAAATAACGTGCGGTTCTGAGCAAGCGGCTTTTCTTGGCAGATGTGATAGACGATTCAGGCGGCCCAAAAGTTTCATCAGACCTTGTTCTTACCTCGACAAAGACAATAGTCCTATCGGGAGCAACCATAACAAGGTCGATTTCGCCGGTTTTGCAGGAGAAGTTTCGAGTGAGGGTTTTGAGGCCTTTTCTTTTCAGGAAATTCTCGCTGCGTTTTTCACCCCATTGGCCAAGGCGTTTTGTGTCGGATAATAATTTGCGTTTATTGAAAAACAAATTATTTATCTCGTTATTTTGAGACGGTGTGGTCGGTGTGGCGATGCGTAAGCCGGACGGCTTTTCCGGTCCGCTGACGAAGGAAATAGAGTTTTGCGCGCCTTGTTTTGCCGCTTCTAACCGGCTTGACATCAACGACGCTCGGAGAATGAAGTGGAAATATTCTCTCGACACCTTCGCCAGCCACGATACGCCGCACCATGAATGTTTCGCTAATTCCGCGTCCCCTGCGGGCAATAACCGTGCCGGTAAATACCTGTGTCCGTGTTTTGTCGCCTTCTTTGATGCGGCAATGGACATCCACTATATCGCCTACCTCAAAGTGCGGAATGTTTTCCCTGAGACACTTGCTTTCAACGGCGTCCAACATTTCTGTTTTTGTAGCTTTCGCAGCTTTAGAAATTTTCCCTTTTTTGGCCATATCGTTGCCTAATATAGAGCTATCAAATTTCTGCAGAAATTCAATGAACTACCTGCCACTATCACTATGGTCGTCAGCGGACAGCACCCATTGAATGGATTCCTGCTTCCACAGTAAAAGGCAATATGCTAACAACTTTCTGCTCAGGAAACAAGTTCTTTTTCAAGCCATGTTGTTTTTTAGCATGTCTGGCCGGTATTTTTTTGTTCTTTCGAGGGCTTGCTGACGGCGCCATTGGGCGATTTTGGCGTGGTCTCCGCTTAAGAGGATGTCAGGGACCTTCATCCCACGAAAGACTTCCGGCCTTGTATATTGCGGATATTCCAGCAGGCCGGAACTGAAGGATTCATCCCTGGGCGAGTCTTCGTCTCCGAGAGTGCCCGGCAGCAATCTTACGACAGTGTCGATGATTACCATAGCGGCCAATTCGCCGCCACTTAAGACGTAATCGCCGATGGAGATTTGCTCGGCTCCGAGCTCGATGCGAATTCGCTCATCGAAGCCCTCATATTTTCCTGCGATAAAGATAAGGCGATTTTCCTTACTCAACTCAACCGCTTTTGCCTGAGTGAATTTTTGGCCCTGAGGGGTCAGGAGGATGAGGCGGCCTTTCTGTGGCGATAACGCCTGAACAAATTCGAAACAGTCAAAGACCGGCCCGGGCATCATAACCATACCGGGCCCGCCGCCATAGGGCTTATCATCAACTTTTCTGTAACTATCTGTGGCGAAGTCTCTGATATTGGTGAGGACAATATCAACTATCCCCTTGTCCTGAGCCCTTTTTAATATAGAGCAACTCAGGGGCGAATCAAACATCTCGGGAAATAAGGTCAATATGTCGATGCGCATTTGCCTGATAAAGATAACCCGCAATAAATTGCGGGGCTAAGTATTAAAATAAAGAAACCGAGCGCTACTGTTGTTTTTCCTCGGGGGGTGATTGCTCTCTGGCTTCTGGTTCGACCTCTGCCTTTTGCTCTACCGGCTCAGGTTTAGCTTTTTCCTGCTCCAGGTGAGCTTCGGGTTCGAGCTCGGTTTTCTGCTCGGCTACCTCAACTTGTGCTTTTTCCTCAGGTTCTTTCTTTTCTTTAGATTTGGCCTTAGTTTTTTCTACTGCTTCCGCTTTAGCTTCGGTTTTTTCTTTTACTTCGGGTTTGGCTTTTTCCTCTGCCTTGGCTTTTTCCTCTGCCTTGGTCTTTTCTTTGGCTGCTTCAGCTTTCTTTTGGGCGGCGATTCTTTCGTCCTTTGTGAA
>CAZKYA010000097.1:0-7763 GCA_964556725.1 uncultured Pirellulales bacterium | reverse complement strand
TAGCGGTCTGCGACGGGAGCAATTTGGACAATTTCTTTGCAAATTTTATAAGTGTTAAGATGATGGCCGTTACGGAAAAAAGCAATGGTTTCGTTCAGTGCTTTATCGAGGTTACGTCTGACTTTATTAGACGCACCAGCAGCATTGATATTTTCTCTTGCCCAGTTTTTTATAAGTTCAATCTCGCAGTTATACAGTTTTTCGTCTGCGGCACTGACAGTGAATGCCAGTGCGACCGTCAGAATTTTTGTGCGTTGGATATTTTTCTGTGAGTCTATATAGCCAAGCTCGGTATTTTCGTGGGTAAAGGTGCATTGGGCACGAGCAAGCTCTTCGCCACTGTTACGAGAAAGCACCGATGTATTGAACTGTAAGTTTCTTTTTCCTTTGCGAGGGAACGTCAGCCAATCAAGGCGTAGCTGGGCAACGACAGTCCAGTTTGGCAGGGTCGTGACTTCATTAGGAAGTTTGCCAAGGTCGGTATTATAGCAAAATACGGGCGAGTTTTGCAGTTGCCACTTTTTGATATTGCCGTGGACCGGCATGGCTTTATCGTGCGTCAATTGTGACTCAGTTATGGTGCTCCGGCCAAGCTTAGACAGAAATCTTTCTTTAAGGGATGATTGGTGCGAAACATCTGTTATGTCTAAAATCGAAATTTTCAGGATAGTATCTGTTTGTATCTGAGGACTGGGGGTATGGATAGAGCCGCAAATTTCCATAACAAGAGCATCAAAAGCAGAATTGTCCTTTTCCTGTTTTATTAGTTTAACTCGACAATTAAGGATTTGCGGGTCGGGCTCTGCAGAAGACTCCGTATGTTGGTTAGAGTTCGCTTTTTGCAACACCGTTAATTTGGCGTGGCTAAGCTGGTGAGAGACACAAAGGAGAAAGTTTCTAATGGGGCCGATTAAACTTCTATAGTTGAAAAAACTTACCACTTTTTGTGCCCCCTGTAGTTATTGCTATTTAACTTTGGATTGCTCCAATTGGTTGTTCTTTTCTATTACGTTGCTTTCTGACATTTTATTATTTTGGTCTAAGCAAAAATCAACTTCAAGGGCTTTGCCTGATTCGAGGTCCTCGAACTTACAGTGCATTCTTTGATTTACATCGTAGCCGTAAGTGACCTTTATCGGGCGTTCTGCGGGTCTATCGGGAGGAAGCTCGAATTTATGTGTCGCAATTTTATTTACGTACTCAACAGCGGTATCTTCCCCCTGGGTTATGGTTACCTCGACCTCCGTTTGCCCCTTAGTCATTGTGTAGAACATTTGTGATGCTTCGCAAGGCAGCGGCGTGTTTTTCTTGAGGATGATACGATTGGCAATTATCCGTCGGCCGGTTTCCTTATCAATAGGAGCACAAATAGTGCCGTAACTGTGGTTACAGACGTCCGTAAGGTTAATATCTCGCAATCCACTGGAAATTCCTGCCGGTACGGCATCTGGCTTTTCTCTGAGCATTGTCAATCCGGCGTGTAATGCGGCACCGAGTGCGACACATTCATCTACGTTAACCGCCTTTTCAGGCGCAAAGCCAAACATTTTTTCAAGGCGTTGCTGGACTAATGGTATTCGGGTGCTGCCGCCGACCAGAAGGACCTTATTGATGTCGGAAGTTTTGATGCCGACTTCTTCGAGGGCGACCTCTATGAGGATTTCAGTGCGAGCTATCAATGAAGATATGGCTTGTTCGAACGTCTCACGGGTGATTTCAACTTTCATACTGCCAGCCGGACCGTAGAGCATCTTTTTAGCAATGGGTCGCCGTGACAATGTCTTTTTAATATCCTCGGCCTCGTCTTCATACTTTGCCTTGTCTTCGTCTGAACCAATTAGTTCAGTACCGAATTTATCCTTGTAGTTTTGCTGCAGTATCTCGAGTATCTTCTGGTCGAAGTCGATACCGCCGAGTGCATGGTCGCCTTGTGAGCAGATGATATCCATCTGGTGTCCCTTAACATTCATTATGGATACATCGAAGGTTCCCCCGCCAAGGTCATATACCAGGACCTTTCCTGAAACTTCGCGAGTGGTAGCATAATACAGCGCAGCAGCTACAGGTTCATTGACAATTCCAATTACATTAAGGCCGGCCAGAGACCCTGCATCCATTGTTGCTTTTCGGCGGACCTCGTCAAAATGAGCAGGAACAGAAATAACAGCATCACAGATTTCACCGTGCTCGGCTGAGCATTCCTGTTTGAGCTTTTTCAGAATCAGAGCGGATAGTTCCACGGCTGTCCAGTCCTTGCCATCAATATTCTTGTGGTAATTTGGGTCCCCCATATGCCGCTTTATCCAACGAACGGACCTTTGAGCATTTAGGTACCGTGAGTTAATCGCTTCAATACCAACCCGGATTATATCAGAATTCTCTTCGTCGAAGAAAATCGCAGAAGGCGTGAGTCTTTCACCATCGGCATTTGGAACTATCTCCGGCTTGCCGATTGCATTGAGAATCGCCAATGCTGAGAAAGTTGTTCCGAGGTCTATACCTACTATGTTAGCCATTTTACACCTCTTATTTCGTTGCTCGTCGCTTGTAAAACGGGTTACAATTCAATAATCAACCGAATAGCTTTACCTGAGCTGTTCGTACTACCTTGACGTTATCCTCGTTAATAAAGTATTGGTAACCAGACCTGATGACCTTCGCAATTTTGCCTGTTTGCTTCGGGTCGTTACAGGGCTGCTTGTCTTTAACGGCCTCTGCGAACTTTTCCTGGTTGCGATAATCACTGTTTAATTCGGGCTCAAATTGTTCCACGCCGCTGGACTCCAGAGCAAAGAGTAGCTCATCTCTTACCTCTTCAAGGTCTGATGTCTTCATCTTCTGTTTGGATAGCTGGTTAATACGATTTTCAAGATTGTCAATGCAGCGGATAACACGCAGGCAAAAGGTTCTGATTATGTTCCAGTCATATCCATCCTGGAGTTTTTCCACCCTGTCTTGCTGGTAGGCAGCGTATTCACGAATGGCTGACACCTGTTGCATGAGTTCTCCGATAGCATTGTTAAGCGGCTTTGAATGCTCAAAGGCAGTTTGCTGAACACTTTGGGCTAACTGCCTGAATTCCTCCAGCTGTTTTTCCAGAGTTTCTGTTTGGGCATTCAGCACATCTTCGAGCTTTAGGGAATTTTCGCGGGAGTCTAACAATGCAGTCCCCTCGGCGTTCTTGGATGTGTCCAGATGCGTTGTATTTAGAATCATATTATCTCTTGCTGGTCTTAACGTTCCTTCAGAGTCGCTGGATTGTTCATCAGAAAGCAGCACAGTAATTTTCGGTGTTCCCGGGCGTTTTTTCCCGTGTTTGGTGTTCCAGTAATCAGGGCAGTTTTCATTTGCTATCGAAAAAGCTGTTTGGGCAGAGGCGGGCTCTTTCCGGTCTACAAAATCTGTATCAAAGTTTTGCCAGCCCGAATTTATGAGAACTTTTGAATGTTTCTTGAGTTGACTTTTTTGTTTTTGCCTTGGATTTATCCAACATTTTTTTGTATCGGCCTTGACCAATTTTTTGTCTTTAGTTTCTCGATTTCTGAAAACATTGGTGAAAAATTTTCCTGGCGGGACACTAAGTGTCAAGAGCAGCGTCTGGAAACACTGCCAATGGGACAAAACCCTGATGACAAGCCGGGACGTCCATAGTAATAGGCAACAGGTAAAAATAGCTCCCCCTGTAAACGCAAATGCAATAGAGCCGGTGAGGATAAACTCCTTTAGCTCTTTTTGCTTTCTGTATTTACTTAATTCGTTTTGCCAGTTATCACCGTAAAGGACATCAGCAGAGGGATGGATGTAGGTTTCGCCAGCGGCTAATTTATCCAGGTCGGCTTTGAGTCTTTCCCGTTGTTCGAGTTGTAGCTGAGCTTCTGTTTTCGTTTTGCCGGATTCGTTTAATCCCCACGGTGCCAGCGCTCGCTCCTCGGGGGCTAATTGCAACCATTCATTATATTGCTTGATATACTCGTCCGGCTCTGATTCATACTTCTGCTTGTAACAAGCAAGCCACTGCTGTTCTTTTCTTTTCTCGATAACGACCCATCCAAGCGCAGCAGTGCCAGCAAGTAATAGTACTAAACCGAGAATAGCAAATTTTTTAAGCATAATCTCAAATCTAAGTTTAATGTTTGTTCATGTAAGCTTTCTGCGCATTTGTTCTTATATCTTTTATACTCTATACTCTAAACAGGGTTTGGGTTTTCGTTAGGGCCTGCTTTAATTGGTTCGCTGTGAGCCTCTGTGACCCTTAATACTTCCTCTATTGTTGTCAGGCCCTGTTTTACTTTTATAATCCCGTCATCAAACAAACTCGGCTGGCCACTTTCACGAAACGCGCGGCGCATATTGCTGACTGAAGGGTCTTTGTTAATCATATCCCTGAACATATCATCGATAACCAGCAGCTCATAAATGCCCACTCTGCCTATATATCCTGAGTCCCTGCAATGCTCACAGCCGACGCCGTGAAAGAGCTGTTCGGGCTGAACACCTGCGTTTTCTACATATTTCCACAGATGCTCCGGCATCTGGTATATTTGCTTGCATTTGGGACAAATTTTTCTGACCAGTCGCTGAGCAAGCACGGCGTTCAGTGAGGCCGCTATCAGGTATGCATCGATACCAATATTGACCAGTCGGGTAATACTGCTGGTTGCATCATTTGTATGCAGTGTCGAGAGTACCAAGTGACCCGTTAAAGCCGCCTGTACTGCTATACGAGCTGTCTCGTTATCTCGAATCTCACCAATCATCATTACATCCGGGTCCTGACGCAGCAAACTCCTGAGTGCCGAAGCAAAATCCAGTCCAATCTTCTCATTTGTTTGCACCTGATTGCAAAAGTCAAGCTGCAGTTCGATAGGGTCTTCAACTGTAGAAATGTTCAATTTATCACTGTCCATCTGGCACAAGGCTGAGTACAGCGTAGTGCTTTTACCGGAGCCAGTAGGGCCTGTAGCGAGTAAAATCCCGTGAGGCAGCGCTATCTGCTGACGAAAAACGGTGCATACCGACGGCTCCATACCTAACTGCTCAAGTTCCCTTATAATCGATTTACTATCCAGCACGCGTATGACCACTTTTTCTCCGTGATTTGTCGGTAAGATTGAGACACGCAGGTCAATTTCTCTGCTGCTGACGATAACTGAAATTTTGCCGTCTTGGGGTAGCCGTCTTTCTGAAATATCGAGATTGGCCATAATTTTAACACGTGATACAATTGCTTGGTGCATTTTTGACGGCGACTGCATCAATTCAAAAAGCACACCGTCTATGCGGTATCTTATCTTTGTAAATTTCTCCTTCGGCTCAATATGAATGTCACTGGCCCCTTCGTGTATGGCATTGCTAATCAGATAATTAACGAATTTAATTACAGGCGATTGGCCTGCCATTCTTTCGAGGTCTTCGGATTCTTCCTGTTGGTCCTGAATTACCTCCACATCTGTCATATCGCTGATAATATCATCGAGGTAGTAATCAGCCTTGTCTTTCTCAAAGACATCGCAAACTTTGTTTATGTCTTCATCTGGGCATACGACTACCTCGACGTTCATCCGGGTTTGTCTTTTAACATCTTCTACAACAAAGAGGTCGGCAGGCCGGCTTGTCGCCACAGTCAACGTGTCGCCGTGTATAGCTATGGGCATTATGTGGTTGCTTTTTATGTAGGTAAGTTCAAGTTTATCGAATGCCCGGTTGTCAATCTGTTCCGGCTCAATCCGGCGAAACTCGAATCCGTACAAGCTCGCTCGGGCCATCGAAATCTCTGGCTCATCTGCTAATTTTAATTCCCGGATTATTTGAGTGATGTCGCAGTTGGGTTGTTTTTTTTGGGTCTGTCTTATCTCGGAGAGCTGGTCAGTGGCAATCTTTCCCATTTCGTAGAGGACATCAGCGACATCTTGCACATGAACGGCACTTTCCTCTTGTGGGCAATACAGATTTGACAACCCCTTGATTTCCTCTGAAACGTTATTACCAAAGTAGTCACCAACGCCATTATCGCCGGTCCAATTCTCTTTAAGTCCGAATCCAAAAAGACGTGTCATAATTCTAACAATACCTCAAAAAAATAGTGTTAAAGTTTTTATTGCAAATCCGGATAAGGTTATTTCCAACGATGATAATTTGGGTTCCGTTATTTTCTCCTCACGAATAATTGGCACGGGTGCGCAATATCACCGTGAAAGCCGTCAAATAAAGTATAAATAATAATTTCGAGCCAATCAAACCGGTTCAGGGCGAAAAAGCGGCACTTTTTCTGCGTCCGATAGAACCTTGCATCCGGTAATAAGATGGAACTTTCATTTTGAGGTATATTGATGGTGGCAAAACAAAATAGGGACTTTCTGAAATTGTTGTGATGGAATTATTATGGGATTTATTTAGGGTGTCCCTGACTGAGCAGTGAATATCTCGTCTGTCAGGTCCTTGCGTGCATGGCTCGCGTAGTACTGCTTGATGACTTTTTGGCCTTCGGTTTGGAGCTTATCCATAGAGGAAAAAACACCAATCTTCATAAGAAGCAGGATTGCGATACAGGCAGCTACATTTGCTGTAGAGTATGTTACTTGCCCCATCTTTCCAACAGCTTTGGTTCAGGCAGCATTGTTCCCAGTTTCTGTGCCAGCAGGAGACTGTGTTTTAGTGCTCTAATGGCCTGTATGTTTGCTCGCGTTAGCAAATCAAGATTGTAGGGTTGGGATTTTATGACCGACATAACAGACCTTTTTGATGGTTATGGACTGTTCTGTTGCCTCTAATGTTTTAATAGGTTATTATTAAAGTCGGTTTTGTGTGTGATATTACAGCCGGTAACGATGGGAATTATTTATGAGAGTTGTTGTTAAGGCGATTTTGGTAATTGTCGTTATCGTGGCAGTGTGCGTAATCTTTGTCGTGGTGATAATTGGCTGGGATAAATTAAACAGTAATGAGAAAGTCACAGAGGGTGAACGACCAACGGTAGTTATTGAGGGTGGGGGCAGTTGGCCTATGTTCCGAGGTGGGCAGGGACTTCTGGGCAGAGCATCGGGGTCTTTGTCTGATTCGATGGAGCTTGTCTGGAAATTCAAAACTGATGGCCAGGTCAAGTCATCGCCGGCAATTAATGATGGCCTTGTTTTTGTCGGTTCTGCTGACGCAAATGTTTACGCAATCGATTTGGAAAACGGAGCTAATGTGTGGGCTTACCGGACCGGTGATAACGTTGAGGCGGCACCTTGTGTAGTTAATGGCTGCGTTTTCGTGGGGTCATCAGATACTTTTCTGTACGCGCTTGATGCAAAAAGCGGCTCACTTAAGTGGAAGTATAAGACCGATGGACAGATTCTTGGAGCTGTCAACTGGACGAACTCTCCCGATGGTCAAAAGATTTGGATACTTGTGGGCAGCTATGACAACAAAATGCATTGTGTGGATTCGACAGATGGGAAAGTTGTATGGACATATAAGACGGGTAGCTACATAAATGGCTCTCCTGCAGTTGGTGAGGGTGTGACGGTTTTCGGTGGCTGTGACGCGATGATTCATGTTGTGTCCCTGGCGGACGGGAATAGAAAAACGCAAATTGATACCGGTTCATTTATTGCAGCTTCTGCGGCACTTTTCGAGGGGCGTATATATGTTGGAAATTACGATAATGTTTTCATCTGCGCCGACATTGCTTCTGGCCAAATAGTATGGAAATATACTGGCGGAGGTTATCCATTTTTTTCTTCACCTGCAATTGGCGAGAACGTTGTTGTGTTTGGAGG
>CAZKYA010000096.1:0-7804 GCA_964556725.1 uncultured Pirellulales bacterium | reverse complement strand
ATTTTACCTTCATTCAATTGCAAGTCCATTCTGCTATATGAGTAATCAGCGCCGGTGCTAAATTGCCCTTTTTTCAGGCCAGACGTCGGCGGTCCCATAAAGTCCAAGGCCAGAGCGGCTGAATCACATAAGAAAACCACCACAAGTGCGACAGCTAACAACCACTTCTTCTTCATAATCAACTCCTTTCAAAAAGCAACGTATCCCCTCAATTTATATAAACCAAACCTTTTTTCCGGCGTACTTTACAATCCGCGAATTAACATCTGGCTATTTTCCAACGTATATATAAATCCCATTTAAAGGTTTTATTGTTTGAATATATTGATATATCTGACGCAAATCAAACAAAATTTTTTCGTGAGATTTTCTTGTGCTGGCCGTGCGGAGAAACGTGTCAAAAAGTGCCTGTCTATAAAAAAAGGCTGCGAGTCTAATACTCGCAGCCCTTTCTATACATTCAATTTATCTCTGGCAAATAAGCAACTGTAGGTCCTACGGCAACCTGCAAATGAGGGCTACTCCAAGCCCGTCGGCATCGTCATTATGCATCCACTCGGCGTTTAAAGAGCAGTTCTCTGTGATGTTGACCTGCGCGCCAATATAGCCGCCAAAGTTTACCTGCTCCTCGAAATCATAGGAAAAAGGCAAAGACGCGGATGTACATATTAGCTCTCCGTCGACAAAGTGGACGAACGGTCCGCCATAGATCCAAACACCTTCTGTTATCTGATAGGTTGGGCCAAGCGCAAATTGAGCTTCTATAAGCTCAACTTCGATGGGATATGATCCACGAGCAAAATCGAGGTCTCCATCAGGTCTGGTCCAGCTCACCTGAGCTAATCCACCCCATGTAAGGTCCGGACTTGATTGATAGAAGGTCGCCCTCGTGCCGCAGCCAATAGCAAAGGCACTATCGCAGTCGCCTTCTCCCTTTGCACTTCCATACATGCCTTCGCCCTGACCTCCTGCTCCGCCTAAACGCAAAAACGCCTCCCATTTGTCACTGATGCCATATAAAATGGTGCCATATACTTTGTTTACTTCCACATCTTCGACGTCAACCGGTGCCAGCGCCATCGTGCCAATTTTGCCATTTATGGCTCTGAGGTCCATATTGCTGTAGGAGTACTCGGCTCCAGCACCCCATTGGCCTTTTTTCATGCCTGCCATCGGCGGCCCCATCGGGTCCAATGCCAGAGCAACTGAACCACACAAACAAACCACTACAACAACACCCAACAATAATTTCTTTTCCATAATCAACTCCTTTCAAAAAGCACGGTATTCCATCAATTTATTCGAACCAAATCTTTTTACGGAATGTTTTACAATTCGTTAGTCCCTTAACATTTGTCCTTTTTCCAACGTATATATTAACCCCGGTTTACAATTATTGAATTACGAACATATAACCAATATATGGGCATAAAGCAAAAAAAAACTTTATTTTTTATTATTTTTTTCATCAACATTTAGCAAAAAGATACCTCTTCAAACTCCATCTAAAATAGTTTTCGACAGTTTTGCCTATCTTACATATAATATACTTTATGCGCGAGCATGAGACCGATAAAAAATTGTTTAGCCGGTCTGAAGAGGCCAATATAGCGTCGGCTGCGCCTCTGGCAGCCCGGATGAGGCCGAGAACACTCGACGATTTTATCGGACAAAAGCACATTCTTGGGCCGGATAAATTGCTGACGAGGATGCTCCAGGCCGACAAGCTCACGAGCTTGATATTTTATGGCCCACCCGGAGTCGGCAAGACCTCACTGGCGATGGTGATTGCCAATTACACCAAGGCCAAGTTTTACTATCTTAACGCGCCGGCAGCCAGTGTTAAAGACATACGTGAGATAATCGCTGCCGCTAAAGACCGACTTGCTGCCAGCGGAGCGAGAACCGTGCTTTTTATCGACGACATTCACCGCTTTAACCGTGCCCAGCAGGATGTTTTGCTGGATGATGTCGAATCAGGAATTTTAATCCTCATAGGCGCCACTACGGAAAATCCGTTCTTTTCGGTCAATTCACCACTGATTTCCCGCAGCACAGTATTTCACTTTGAGCCGCTCAGCCAGGAAGATATTTTACAATTGCTCAAAACTGCAGTTGATGATGCCGAGCGAGGACTTGGCAAATTTAACATCGAGCCGGATGAAAAGGCATTGAAATATCTGGCGGTGATGAGCGACGGCGATGCCAGAAAGGCCCTGACGGCTCTTGAGGTGGGCGTGTTATCGCAGGCCTTTAGAGAACCCGATGCAAAAATAAACCCGCCAGACGTAATGGACTTGGCCATCCTGCCGCAAGGGACGCCTAATGGTGCTAACGGGAGGCGGGTAAAATTTAATCTGGAAGTTGCGAAGGAGTCGATACAACAAAAAACGTTTGTTTATGATGGCACAGGCGATACGCACTACGATTTGGCAAGCGCTTTGCAGAAGAGTATGCGGGGCAGCGACCCTGATGCCACTATTTACTGGCTTGCCCGGATGTTGGCGGGTGGGGAGGATACGCGTTTTATTGCCAGGCGGATTGCAGTTTGTGCAGCAGAAGACGTTGGAAATGCCGACCCAATGGCGACAGTTTTGGCTGCTGCAGCCGTTCAGATATCTGAGTTTATCGGATTGCCGGAGGCCCAGCTGGCGCTGGCACAGGCGGCTATATATGTTGCCTGTGCACCGAAATCCAATGCCGCAGCTTCTGCTATCTGGGAAGCGATGGCTGATGTAGAACAAGAGCCGCTCAAAGCCGTGCCGAAACATCTAAAAGATAGCCATTATCCAGCCGCGAAAAAATACGGCTTCGGCGCCGATTACAAGTATCCGCACAATTTTAAGGAAGGTTTCGTGCCACAGATGTATCTTCCGGAGCCGCTGAAGAGATATTACATACCGAAGGAAAACGGATACGAAAAAAATATCAAGCGTTATTTACAAAAGCTGCAAACCCTGATACAAAATAGCAAACCAGTCAAAAAGAGCACCGAAAAAAAGGATGGCTGAATGGACAAGAGCCAGTTGCGTCGCAAGTTACAGAACCGCCTGCTTGAGATGAGCGAGCAGCAGAGGAGCGAAAAAAGTCATAAAGTGTGCCGGAATTTGATTTCTACACCGCAATTCCAAAGTGCATCAGCAATTATGATGTATTTATCCTTGCCGCACGAGGTGGATACTACCGAGGCCATACTTCACGCCTGGCAGCTTGGCAAGATAGTGTTGGTTCCGAAGATTTCCTGGCAGCAAAGGCATATGATACCGGTGCAGATAAATTCGCTTGAGACCGGTTTTTCGACCGAAGTTGGCGGCCTGCGAAATCCAACAACGGGCATACCAATACCGTTTGAGGAGATTGATTTGGTAGTTACACCAGCGTTGGGATTCGACAGGAAAGGAAATCGGCTCGGCCGTGGCGGCTCCTATTATGACAGGTTTTTCACTAACGAGAAACTTAAGGCATCCAGATGCGGCTTTGCTTTTGCAGAGCAGGTGATTGACGCACTGCCGGTAACAGAGCGTGATGAACCCATAGATTTTTTGGTAACGGATGAGGGGATAATATACTTTAAGGGACCCCGCAAGGCGGGAACCCAATAACCGGAAAGGAGAATAAGATGGCTCGTTATCCCTTGGGAAGACGAATGGGCAGACCTCGAAATTGGATACGCATAATTTTGCCCTTGCTTATTATCGCTGCGGTGATTGCTTTTATTTATGGTCGTGGTTCTTTCAGCGAAAAAAAGAAACAAACCTCTGCACCTTCAAAGGATGTCAATGTGCCGGAGGTAAACCAGACAATCCTGCCTGCGCCACCAAAGCAAGTGCCGGAACCGAATTTACTGAAAATACCTGAGCCGACCGCTGCATCTAACCCCAAAGTGGACGAGCTTATTGCTGAAGCTGTGGGATTAATAAGCGAAAAGCCGAGCAGGATTATAGATGCACGTGACCAGTTAAGCGAGATGTTGCCAATGCCTATGAGCAGCCAGCAGCGGGCGTTTGTGAAAGGTCATCTCTTCGCACTTGCTGATAAATGGTTATTCAGCAGGTCTGTTTTTCCCGAGGATAAGCTTTGCGGTAGTTACAAGGTCAAGCCGGGCGAACAGCTTAGAACAATCGCAAGACAATTCAAGGTTCCGTACGAGATTCTGATGCAGATTAACAATATTCCTCGTCCGGAAGCCCTGCAGGCAGGAGACACGATAAAAATTATCAACGGCCCGTTTCACGCCAGGGTATATCGCTCAACTTTTACGATGGATTTATATCTCCAGAGTACTTTCGTCCGAAGTTTCCCTGTGGGTCTTGGTAAGCCGGGTATGGAGACACCTACAGGGCTTTGGGTCGTCAAGCCGGGCGGAAAACTCATAAAGCCCATCTGGACCGACCCAGTTAGTGGCAAAACATATCACCCTGATAGCCCCGATTATCCTCTGGGCTCAAGGTGGGTAGGGCTGCAAGGGGTAAGTGGACCGGCCAAGGACAGGACCGGCTTTGCCATCCACGGCACAAAGAAGCCCGAAGAAATCGGCACCCCAGGTTCACAAGGTTGTATCAGATTGCACAATGGCGACGCAATACTGGTCTATAACTTGTTGGAGCCGGGCTTCTCGCAGGTGGAAGTCGTAGAATAAACACTGGCGTATTGTTCCAGGCGTTTACAAACCGGAGGGCAATTGAATAGCCGAAGGGCGATCCATCGAATCCTTTTTATGCTGATTCTTTTGCTTTTTGTCTTGCGGTGAACAGCTCTGCTTTGCCTTCGACAATATCGCGGGTGATTACATATTTAGTGGGTTTTGTCTCTTCGGGCAGCTGATACATCAAATCAACCATTAACTCCTCAGCAATCGCACGCAGTGCTCTGGCACCGGTGTCTCGCTTGAGAGCTTTGCGTGCCAAAGCTTTTAGCGCATCATCTGTAAATTCAAGCTCAGCATCTTCCATCTCAAAGAACTTCTGATACTGCTTGCACAACGCATTTTTCGGTTTGGTTAGTATGTCTATAAGCGCATCCTCATCGAGGGCTGCGAGAGTGGCAATCACAGGCAGCCGCCCCACCATTTCAGGAATCATCCCAAATTCGATGATATCTTCCGGTGTAACCTGCTGAATTATATCGGTATATTCGGTTTTTTCATCGGTTCTGCCGGACAGTTCCGAATCGAAGCCTATCATTTTCTTGCCAAGCCGTTTCTTCACGATATTTTCCAGGCCTACGAAAGTTCCGCCGCATATAAACAGTATCTGTGTTGTGTCCATTTGTATGTAGGATTGTTCCGGGTGCTTTCTTCCACCTTGCGGCGGGATGTTGGCAATAGTTCCTTCGAGCATCTTTAACAGCGCCTGCTGAACGCCTTCTCCTGAAACGTCACGTGTAATCGAGATATTTTGATATGTCTTGCCAATCTTATCGATTTCATCGACATAAACGATACCCCGCTGGGCAGATTCCAAATCGTAGTCGGCATTTTGGAGCAGACGAAGAAGGAAGTTTTCAACATCTTCGCCAACGTAACCTGCCTCAGTAACGGTTGTAGCATCGCATATTGCAAACGGAACTTCCAATTTACGAGCAAGGGTGCGAGCCAGCAGTGTTTTGCCGGAACCGGTAGGACCAATTAACAAGACGTTGGATTTGTCTATTTCAACATCGCTGTTGTTACTATCGCTATGCAGAAGTCGTTTATAGTGATTGTGCACCGCAACTGAAAGATATTTTTTTGCGTGCTCCTGTCCAATTACATATTGGTCCAGATATTCTTTTATTTCTCTGGGCTTGGGCATTTCTTTAATGCCCGGGCCTGCTATGCTAGTCCGCTTACGACTTTGTTGTATGATATTATGGCACAGTTCGACGCATTCCGGACAAATATAGACCCTGTTTGGGCCCTCTATGAGCGTATCATCCTGACTTGACGACCGGCCACAGAAACTGCAAATCGCCCTGTGTTTTTTACCATTCAATTGCTTGGCCATTATTGCATTCCTATCCTCATGCTAATCCTTATACTACTCTGCGAAGCCCCTTAGAGGCGTAGCACGAGGTTTTCGCATTTTATATATTGTATTTCATCGGAGATATTTATTCAAGATATTAACTAAATCCGCCTTTGTCAGCGTCTTTATAAGCCGCTGTCTTAGGCAAGATTACAGAAATCTATAGGTATTTAAGACACGCGATAAGTGTTATATATTTTTAGAAGTTTCTGCCCCTTTGCGCAAAGCTTTGGTATTAACCGGTAATGTGTGATGATAGTGCTTTGCTATTGTTTTCGGCAGGCATTTAGCCGCTGCATCAGTGCTGAACAAACCCCTTTTTTGCAGATACGCACCCAAAACTACCATATTCGCGACTTTTGGATTGCCTAATTCGACTGCTATTTCATCGGCCGGCACTGCCAGAACACAAATTGTGTCATCCACTTGCGGTTCAGTATCTATAAGAGAGCTGTTCATCACCAGCAGCCCGCCTTTTTGAAGGCGAGGGGCGAATTTGTCGAGCGAGGCCTTATTCATTACAATCAGCGAGCTTGGGTTGCCGATGACCGGGCAGGCGATTTCTTTCTCGGCGATAACGACCATACAATTGGCCGTCCCACCGCGGACCTCCGCCCCGTAAGAGGGCATATAAGTTACTTCTTTGCCGGCCTCCATTGCCGTCTGTGCCAATAGCTTTCCAGCTAATGTAATCCCTTGGCCGCCAAAGCCGGCGATAATAACCTCTTCCGCCGTCAGGCGTCCTGCGGAATAAAGCTCGTCTCTCGTTTTTCGCATATCGTTTCTTGTGAACTGAACTATTTGTTATTAGCTGCATCTTTCAGGCAGCCGAGCGGGAAGACCTTTGTCATTTCCTTTTCTATCCATTCCATTGCCTTGGCTGGGGTCATTCGCCAGTAGGTCGGACAGGGACTGAGAAGCTCCACGAGCGATAGACCCCGGGCACCATCGACCTGCAACGCGAAGGCATGTTTGATGGCCTTTTTGGCCTTGCGAATTTGGACTGGGTTGTAAACTGAGCAGCGCTCAATATAGATTGCACCCGGCAGGAGCGCCAACATCTCGGATACCTGCAGCGGATAGCCCTCTCTGGCGGCATCTCGGCCTTTTTGTGTTGTCGCCGTCACCTGGCCCAGAACTGTGGTCGGTGCCATTTGTCCACCGGTCATTCCGAAGACCGCGTTGTTAATGAAAATCACGGTTATCTGCTCGCCCCGATGAGCAGAGTGGATGATTTCACCTGTCCCTATGGCCGCTAAGTCACCATCACCCTGATAGGAAAAGATTATTTTGTCAGGGTTGGTCCTTTTCATTCCTGTCGCCACTGCCGGTGCTCTGCCGTGCGCTACTTCGACCATATCCACGTCGAGGTAATCATACGCCAATACTGCACATCCTACCGGCGCTATACCAATAGTTCGGTCATGTATGCCCAATTCATCGATTGCCTCGGCTATCAATCGGTGGGCGATGCCGTGCCCGCATCCGGGGCAATAATGCGTCGGGCAGTCTTTGAGAGTTGGTGTTCGCGTAAATACAACTTCCATATTCATCGCTTTAAACTGACACAAATTGTCATTGCGAGGAGCGAAGCGACGAAACAATCTCGGCCATTCACAAGTCAGAGATTGCCACGCCCTCACTTTGTTCGGGCTCGCAACGACGCTTATATTTTATTTTTTGTTTCTTTGCCGGTATCGTTAATTGTTTGATTTTATCCAGAATCTCGTCAACGGTCGGCACACCGCCGCCGGGTCGTCCGTAAAATACTACCGGCGATTTTCCTGAGACGGCTAATT
>CAZKYA010000095.1:0-7830 GCA_964556725.1 uncultured Pirellulales bacterium | reverse complement strand
GATGATGGCTCAACGGATGGCACGGAGGAAATGATAAAAACTATGGACTACAAGGTCAGGTACTACTGGCAGGAAAACGCCGGGCTTTCGGCGGCTAGAAACAGATTGATAAATTTGGTACTCGCTCCATTTATTACCTTCATTGATTCGGATGACCTCCTGATGCCTGACGCTGTTGAGAGGATGATGAAGGTGATGGAAGCCGAGGGCGGTGATGTAATAGTCTATGGGTCATATCTTCGCATCGACGAAAGAGGAAATCTATGCGGTAGAAGCAGACGTAAATTATATAGTGGTTTTATAACTATACCCTTGTTTGAAGATATTTTTGTGCATTCCTGCGGCTCAATGTTTCCAAAAAAAATTCTGTCGGAAGCAGGAGGATTTGATGAGTCACTTAGAGTTTCTTTAGATTATGATTTGTGGCTGCGGCTGTCTCTAAAATATCGCTTTATCGCTTTGCCTGAGCCGACGTTTAAGCGGCGACGTCATAGAGATAATCTTTCAGCTATCTCCAAGGATAATCGATTGACTGAACTTAAGGTTCTTGAGAGATTTTACTACCAGGGTGGGGGCAGAAGTGTAATACCTGAAAAGTTGGCTATGCGTAGGTTAAGTGAAGAGACCTACAGAGTGGGCAAATGTGCTCTCAAGGAAGGTGAGCATCGGGAGGCAAAAGCCTATTTCCGTACCTCCTTCAGGTACCATCTAAACCCAAAGTCTCTGGCAATGTGGATTTTGGCGACCATCAAAGCGAAACACTCATCTCAAATTTAGCCCTTGCTTTAGGGCTCACGAAAATTGCGTTGCCCCATCGTAGTTGACCATTTTTTGCGCGTTTTACATCATAAAAGTTGAATAACGTGTAGCCGTATTGACTGAGAAAGCTCGTCAACTCGTGAAACATACACGCGCCCGCATAATGCGGCATGAACATTACTTCAGTATAGATTATCGAAATATCCTGTTTTGCTAATTTGTCAGATGCCCCTTTTAAGGCCTTTATTTCTGCGCCTTCCACATCCAGTTTCAAAATGTCAATATGTGAGACGCTCTCTGTATCGCAAAAATGGTCTATTGTGGTGGTATTTACTTCTATCACTTCTATGTTCTCTGCCGCTTTCGGATAGTACCTCACACTATGCTTTGCTATTGGGAAGAAGGAATTGCATGACGGGTCCACGTTTACGTGCAACTTTATCCTCCCGACAGTATCGGAAATGGCCATTTGGTACGGTTTGATTGAATTGTCGCCGGGCAATTGCATAAGCTTTTGAAAGGAATCCCAAAATGGTTCGAAGCAGTAAATGGTTGCGTTTGGGAAGATGCTCTTGTATGTTGCCGTAACTTCTCCAATGTATGCGCCGACATCGAAGATTACCAGGTCGCCATCGCTGCCGAAAAAGTATTTTTGTGCTTGAAAAGCATTCTCTTTCAAAATTTTCGATTTGGACAAAAAACCAAATATGTTGCCCATATCTGTTTTCCTGAATGAGATGATGCTCTGTGGTAAGAGTTTTACCGCACAGAGTTATTATTCACGCTTCTCTTAAACCGGCCTATATATTTGCGTCCTTTCAGAGCGCATATCCAGTCCAGCTTATGTACTCTCATCGCATCGAGGTCTGTCAGGACGGGACCGTTATCTGTAATTAAGATATTTGTGTGCTTCAGGTCTCCGTGACTGATTCGATGTTGGCCGAGATGATTAAGCAAATCCATTATCTGCCGGGTTACCGCTGAACGCTGTTGCTGGGTGACGCTGCCATTACGCAGGAAATGATAAAGCTTTTGCCCGTCAACATATTCAGTTACCAGATAGGATTGCCAGACAAGCCCTGCCTTTCGCTGCTCGGTATAAGCAAGTGGTTTCGGCGTGGGAATTTGCAGCATCCTGAGTCGATGCGCGTGTAGCCAGCTTAGTCGGGCACGTGTCCCTTTAATGGTGTGACGCAGCGAATGGATAAACCCCATGTGATTATAACGCTTGACAACTATGTCTTTATCGTTCCATCTTAACCGGGATACATAGGAGGTATTACCGTTTTTGAGAATCTGTCCTTTATCTGTTAGAGTATCTATCCGTTCTATAAAATCAAGCGGCTCGGCTCCTTCACAAAAGTTCCTATCAAACACGGCCAGGTATTTGCTGGTTTTAACTCGTAAGAACCTCTGGTTTGTCCTCAGACATCTTCTCAGCTCTCTGCCAACCAGTCTTTCTTTGTTTAACCGTTGGTTAGTCTTTTTAAGAACTTCTTCTGCCAGTTCTTTATTTTGTCTTTTGTTTATTTTATTTTCTGCACAATATTCTCTGAAAAACCTCATCCGGTCGGTATTACTGAGGTTACCCTCATGCACCATATTAACCTGCACAAGGTTTTTAATGCGGAGCTTAAAATGCAGTCTATCAAATTTTCTCGTTCTTTCATTATCGAGAAAAAAGAACCGCCAATCGTTTCCCTCCTGCTTGGCCAACACGTTACCTAATCGCAGGTCGCCGTGAAAAATGCCTTTAGCGTGCATCCTGCCCACAGTTCGTCCGAACGCTCGTATTAGCTGATGCCAGTTTCGCAACTTCCGTTTAGTCAAAATTTCCTGGTTTTCGGGAATAAACTCGTAGATTGATTTTGAGTTTTCAACCCCGAAAGTTGCTAAAAAACTTTTTGTATGAAAAAGCCCGGACCCGCATTCACCCATCGCAACAACTGCAGGTGTATCAAAACCATTTTTGGCTAACACGAGCGATGCCTCAGAGGCACGTTTGGCCCTGCTGCCGCGGAAAAGGTATTTGATAAGATGTAGTACTGAGCCGCAGAGATATTGTTTAAGATAAACTTCTCTGTTAGTGCCGTCAAATACGATGGTGAATTTATATAGGCGTGTGGATTCTGATGAGGGTATTGTTCTTAGCAGGTAATGTTCTTGCAACCTTTTCTCATCAGCTAATAAGAGTTGCTCAAGAATGTTGTTGCGAAAATCTTTGTTGATGTATATCGTGCAGTTACCACACCGTATTTTATCAAAACAGTTATTCAATATGTTAGCGCCCAAGAATAGTTATACCTAACTGGTTGGCGAGTTTTATTGTCTCGGGTTTGTCTATAATTATTGTTTTACCTGCTTCAACAACGAGGCACTTGCCCCCGTTTTGGGCCAAACTTCTAATGGTGTCGGTTCCTACGCACGGCACGTCAAATCGCATATCCTGATTTGGCCTGGAGGTCTTGATTAGCGTCCAGCCACCCGATTTACAAATCTGGCCCGCTCGCTCAATCATCGCCGCTGTGCCTTCTATCGCCTCGACAGCGATTACTTCTTTCTCCTTCACCGCAATTGCCTGACCTATATCAAGCTCAGCAATCTTTTTAATTATTTGCCAGCCGAATTCAATATCACCTTTAATTGATGAGCTTGGCTGACGTTCTGTCATCACGCCCGAGCTTGCCAAATGCTCCTTGCAATACATCGTTGAATTCTCCAATACTATCCCACCGCTGGCTAACTCCTCGGCTATGGCGTGCAAAAATGAATCCGTGAGTTTGCTTTTGCCGCGCAGTCGCCAGTAATATATCCTGAATGCCCGCCAGTCGGGCAGATAACGCAGGATTCGCCAGGGCGTAAAAAGCCGTCCCTTGGCAACTCGCCCAACCATAATCGTTCTGCTGACGTTGTGCTTTCTTAACTTTCGTATCCAGTTCCCGGGTCGAGCAAGCGGAACTCTGTAAAATACGTCAACTTCGTTGGCTAAGCTGTGCTCAGCCGTTTCAGCTAATCCAACACAGATTACTCTTAATCCTGCTCGTTTAGCGCCAGCCGCTACAATGAACGGCAATCTACCTCCTCCGGCAATCAGACCAAGCACCTCTGAGCTATCCATAATATCATATAATGTAACTTGTAGTTCGGAATTTGTGTCTCGAATTATGATTCACGAGATATCCTATTGCTCAGGCGACGGTTCAGAGTCAGACTCGATAGATGGGACAATCCGTTCGATTTGACTTTCTATCCTGCGGAGATTTTGCCGCATTTCAGGCAGATATTGTATTATACCGTATGCTCGCTTGCCCTGAGTCGCCTCAATTGCAGGTGCACCTAACACCACCTTGCCATCTGGAATGTTGCTAATAACACCAGCTTGAGCTGCGATTGTAACATTGTTTCCGATATTGATGTGCCCCACAATGCCAACCTGTCCGCCGACCGTGCAGTGATGTCCAAGCGTTGTCGAGCCGGCAATTCCTACCTGGGCCACAAGCAAACAGTATGGGCCGATTTTTGTGCCGTGGCCTATCGTAACCAGGTCGCCCAGCTTACTGCCTTGCCCTATAACGGTATCGCCGAGTGTGCCTCGCTCGATTCCACAGTTGGCACCAATTTCCACATCGTCTTCTATAATTACACTTCCAATTTGAGGTATCTTGTGATGAATACCTTTGTGACTGGCATAGCCGAAGCCGTCTTCACCTATCGTCGTATTCGCATTGATGATTACACGATTGCCTATTTTACACTCATCATAGATGATAACATTGGGGTATATTATGCTGTCGTTACCAATCTGTGCACCTCGTCCGATATATACACAGGGATAAATTATACAGCCGTCCCCTATCTTTGCCTCATCGCCTATCGTCGCAAAATCGTGAATGTGGCAGTCTGCACCAATTTTCGCACTGTCTGAAATCGAGGCCCGCTGGCTGATGCCTACCTTTTTGTGTTTGCGATGGCCGTGTAGCAGCACCATAATCTGCATAAAGGCATAGTAAGGGTCCTCCGCTATCAAAAGAGCAACCGAAGTATTGGCTGCTTCTTTGCCTACAATTACCGCACTTGCCTTGGTCGTCCGCAGTTGTTTCTCGTATTTGCGGTTAGTCAAAAAGCTAATATCACCTTCGCCTGCCCGCCCGAGAGTCGAGGCAGATTGAATTATTGTGTCGGGGTCGCCGACAACCCGCCCCCCAACATATTCGGCTAATTCACCTAAGGTTCGCTTCTGCATATATTTACCCCTTTATCATACTTGTTGCATCGTGCAAAAACGGACGCAATGCACAAGACGATATATGCGATACAGAATATTATAGCAAAAAAGCTGGTTTGTAGTCAACCACTCAAACGTTCGAAAATAAGCGTTTTTGCCTTTATCACCGCAATACCGGATGCCTTTTCTTTCGTTGGGGAGGGTTCCCACTTTGCGATTTATTGTAAAATTGGGTTTCCTATCACCTAAGATTATTGCGACTCAAAGTCCTATTATACATTATCCCATTAAAAATCCCAAAAGTTCTTTCTGCAATTTCGGCAAGGGCTTTTTGGCAAAAGATTTGGTCTTTTTCGCAAATACTGTTACAACCGGCCCAATAGGGCCATACACAGCAGGATTAGTCGGGCCAAAAACCGCGGTTGTCTTAATACCTAAACCCGCCGCTAAATGCGTAATTCCGCTGTCATTGCCTAAAAACCCATCCGCACAGCTTAAAAGACCTAACACCTGCGTTAAAGGCAGATACGCAAGATACTTTGCAACACTGCTTATTTTTTTCATCGTTGTTTTGCTAAATTTGTCTAACTCAGCAGGCCCCAACAGGAATATCACTTCGATACCTTTAGAAATAAGCTTTTTGGCTATAGCCAGAAAATTGTCTAAGTGCCAGCATTTATTCGGCCCGCCGCTGCCTGGTTGTATGATTACCAGCTTTTTGCCAGAATCGGCGGCTATCTCCTTCAGCAGTTCTTTACCTCTGTTTTTATCCGCTTCGGTTGCCTTTATCAAGACTTCGCTGGTTTCAAATTTCTGGGTCTCTAAAGACAAACCGCTTTGCTCTGTGAGTTGTTGTATATAGAAGTTGGTTAAATGACCGCAGAAGTCTTTTGGTGGTTTCATCGATAGCGTTAGGACTTCTGTGCTATGGCTGCAGTTGGCAGTGAAAATCAGGTTTTGTTCAAAGTTACTGTTCGGCTCACCCAAAAAAGTCACAATCCAGGTATAATCAGCAAAAGCATTTATTAATGGGTCTCTGTCTGCAAGGTCAAACGCATTTGTTTCAACAAACAGCCGATGCAAATCCGTTGAGTCTATGGAGCGGATACTATCGATGCACGTTCTGCCCGGCAAAATACCGATATATTCAGTGTGCCCGAGAATATCAATCCCACCCAATCCGAGTGAATCTTTCATAAATTTAACCAATGGAATAGTCAATATACAATCGCCTATCGCACCCGGCTGCAGTATCAGGCCTCGCTGCATTTTCCTCGCTGCCTCAGCGCTCTGTTCTCTAAGCAGATTCAAAATGTCATCATTTGTCTGCATAATCAATCCTTGGTAAGCCTGCCTTGTTAAAGGTTTATGGAAATGATTTTAGCGTGATTATTTCATAAATCAATAGCGGGTTTGTTATATGGCTTGTGTTATCTAAAGAAATAGATGTGAGCAAAATACGCTAATGATTTATTCTATTTCAAATGGCTTTTGATAGCATTAAGCTGGTCTTCGGTAACCTCCACGCCTAATTCCTGGGCAATTTTTATATGCTTGTAAGCCAGTTCGTACTTTTTCAGCTTATAAAACCCAAAGGCAAGTCCAAAATGTGCGTCGCCTATCTGCGGTTCTATCTCAACCGCCTTCAGATACGCAGCTACTGCCTGTTCATACAACTGCTTATTGGAATACGCAGAACCCAGATTATAATGAATCATACCTTCATCCGGCTTTATCTGAACGGCTTTTTCATACTGCTCAATAGCCGCATCATAGTTTTGCTTTCCGAAGTATGCATTGCCCAGATTTACCAGAGCAGCTAACATATTAGGTTCAACTGCCAAAACTTTTTTATATGCTTGAATTTCATCGTCAACCGCTCCCAGTTTATTGTAGCAAAGAGCCAGACCGAAATGGGTTTCAGCGGAATCATCCTTTATTTTCGAAGCATTTCTATATTGGTATATTGCTTTTTCATAATCGTCCATCTTATAGTAAACATCACCCAATTGGTTATATAGTGAGTCGTCTTTCGGCTCTAAGCTAAGTGCCTGTTTTAATTGTGTTATCGCCTGAATAAATCTTTCCTCTTTGCAATAAGCTATAGCCAGATTTTTGTAAGCATCTATAAAGTTCGGTTCCAGGGCCAGCGACTGTTGGTATTGCGATATCGCTTTGCTCAACTGCTCTCGCTGAGCGTATGCGTTCCCGAGGTTATTATGTGTCTTTGCATCGTTCGGATTGATACTCAGAGCCGCCTGGTATTCGGATATTGCCTCTTGCACCCGACCAACTTTCAGGTAAATGTTCCCCAGATTCGCCCGGGATTCAGATAGCGTCGGATTTATCTCCACCGCTCTTTCCAGGGCAAGTAGTGCAGCGTCCGTATTTCCGATATCCTCATAGATATTGCCGAGATTGTTAAAAAAGCAGCCCAGCGTCTGAATCTTGTTCAGGTTCTTCATATAGATGCTTTCATTATCACCTTCCGGCACCTTGAACTTATTTATATAATGTTCGTCAGGGGCATTTCCTCCTTTGCCTGTTGTTTCGATATTGAATCTCACCCGCTTGTCATCATATCTAATAAAGAAGTGCCCTGGTACAACCACCCCATACAGAGGCAATCCAAGCCGCTCGCCGATTGAAAGATACAGAATGGATAGACTCAGGCAATAACCTCGTTTTTTGTCAAGCACAGTGTGCAGAAACAAATCGTTTGGGTCGTTTGCCTCCGGAATCGATTCAAACCCCAGCTCATCAAACAAATACTTGTTTATCACCGCAATTGCCTGATAATTCACACCCAGCCTTTCCCTCTCTAATCTATCGCGAATCTCCAGTGC
>CAZKYA010000094.1:0-7851 GCA_964556725.1 uncultured Pirellulales bacterium | reverse complement strand
CCAGATATGGAAAGGTCTTGTCATCGACGAGGTCTGTATTGTAAGGCGGGCGGATGTCCTTTATCAGGCGGGCTTCTTTTAGGATTGCATCGACCTCAGTTTCGGTTTCGAGAAAGTCAACCGTTTCGGTTTTATTGAGCATCTCGGTGATTTTTGGCCCGCGTGAGATGGCTAAATCGCCACCCGGCTGAAAATAGCTGGCCACTCGGGAACGCAGGTTTTTGGCCTTGCCGATGTAAAGGACCTTATCAGCTGGGCCTTTCATAAAATAAAGGCCAGGCCCTGTCGGAAAACTCTTTATTTGCCGGCGGATTGCCTCGAACCGGTCTTTTTCTCTGTCGGAAGCCATTGGTATCGTATTTTTTACCGTGTAATATCCGAAAAACTATAAAAGACGCAAAACAGCAACCTATTTTAGCTCTACGCTTCGGCTGACAAAAGGGTTTTCTGCCTTTTTTGCTGTGTGGACGAGGCAAAACGTTTGCCAATTAACTCCAGTTGGATACAATTGCTACTCTGCGAAGTTCACCCTTCGCAGTGCTACGGAGAACGGGTAGTCGCTGCGTAGCACGAGTTGCTCTCCGATTTGGAACTTTTTGGCAGTAAGAGCTGATTATGCGACCCAAAATCGATTTGAAACCCAGCCAGACCATCGTTTTTATTGGCGACAGTATAACTGATATGGGCAGATGCCAACCGGCTTACATGCCCCTTGGTTTTGGTTACGTCCACTTTGTTGGCAATCTGCTCTTGGCAAAGTATCCACAATTGAATCTTAATCTCGTGAATACCGGTATAAGCGGTAATACCGTCCGGGACCTGAAGAACCGTTGGGAAAAAGATTGTCTTGAGTATAAGCCGGACATTTTAAGCGTCCTTATCGGCATAAATGACCTGTGGCGTCAGTATGGAGAGCCTGAAAAGATGCCTGCTGCGGTATATCCCGATGAATATGAATTAACATACAGGCAGTTACTTTCGCAGGTAAGACAAAAATGTAACAGCCAGCTTGTGTTAATTGAGCCATTTATGTTTTGTGATGACGCAGAAAATAAAATTTTTCAGGACCTGCGGACTTACATTCGGATAGTTCATAACCTGGTGAAAGAATTTGACGCCGTTTTAGTGCCGTTGCAAGGTTGGATTGATGAACAAGTCAGGCAGGTACCGCCTGAAAAATGGTCGCAGGATTCGGTGCACCCTTACATCTGGGCGCACGCCTGGATTGCACAACGATGGCTTGAAGCTACAGGTCTCTAAAAAATTTTCTCTGTCAAAAAATATTTTTCTCACTATAGATTCAGTAGCTACAAGGGTTAAGAAAAAAGGTTGATAAATTTACCAAAAAAAATCTGACTTTAGTCTTTACAGCTAATCAAACTGTCGTTAATTTGCCGATACTGACTTTACGGTTTTTGTTACTATATCTGGAGTAATTCCTGATTTCATTTACTATATGTTGTGGTGCTGTTGACGTTCGTTTTTGAGCGGGGAGATACGTAAGATGTCCTACAAGTTCGAGCCTGAAAACCCTTTTAAGAGCCAAAAATCACAAGCTGAAACCTCTGTAAAAAACGACCGATTGAAGGGTTTGGAGATAGAGCATTTCTTTTCAACCCCGGGTGTGCACCCATTTGAACAGCTCGAATGGGAGGTGCGTTCGGCAAAGATAACAAGCGACACGGGTGAGGCAATCTTCGAGCAGGACAATATCGAAGTTCCGATATCCTGGAGCCAATTGGCGACAAAGGTCGTGGCAAGCAAATACTTTTATGGCGATATCGGGTCCGGCCAGCGGGAACATTCGGTAAAGCAGCTTGTCCATCGGGTTTGCAAGGCGATTGCCGACCGTGGCAAAAGGGATAGTTACTTCGCTACTGATGAGGATGCCGAGACTTTCTACAATGAGTTGACCTGGCTGTGTGTAAATCAATATGGAGCGTTTAATTCGCCTGTGTGGTTTAACGTAGGCCTTTTCGATGTCTATGAAATTGGCGGCAGCAGGCACAATTTTCATTGGGACCCACGGTTGCAAGCCGTAGTTGCCTGTAAAAACAGCTATGAATACCCACAGGCATCTGCCTGTTTCATACAGTCCGTTAAAGATTCGATGGAAGATATAATGCGCCTGGCAACAAGCGAGGCAATGCTGTTCAAGCACGGTTCCGGCACAGGAACCGACCTTTCAACTCTGCGAAGCAGCAGGGAGAAGCTATCCGGCGGAGGCCGACCATCCGGGCCTTTGAGTTTTATGAGGGTCTATGACCAGATAGCGGCCGTGATTAAATCGGGGGGAAAGACCCGACGGGCAGCAAAAATGCAGTCGCTAAAGGTCAGCCATCCTGATATTAAGGAATTCATTACCTGCAAGACGGAAGAGGAAAAGAAGGCCTGGGCGCTTATCGAGGCCGGCTATGATGGCGACCACAATAACGAAGCGTATAGTAGTGTGATGTTCCAGAATTCCAATCTGTCTGTGCGCGTGAACGATGAGTTTATGCAAGCGGTCGAAAAGGATGCAAAATGGGCTACCTATGCTGTAACAACAGGTGAAAAAATGCAGGAGTACCCGGCTCGTGAGCTGATGCAGTTAATTGCCGAAGGCACAAGAACTTGCGGTGACCCGGGCATTCAGTATGATAGTACTATAAACCGCTGGCACACCTGCCCAAATAGCGGCCCGATTAACGCTTCAAACCCCTGCAGTGAGTATATGTTCATCGATAATTCGGCCTGCAATCTGGCTTCGTTGAATCTTATGAAGTTTCGCAGGGAGGATAATTCTTTCGATGTTGAGGCATTCAAGCGGGCGATTCGCCTCTTTATTATTGCTCAGGAGATTCTGGTTGATGGTGGAAGTTATCCGGACAAGGAAATTGCTGAAAACAGCCATTTGTTCCGTCCGGTTGGCCTTGGTTATGCTAATCTCGGCTCTTTTATTATGAGCCAGGCCCTTCCTTATGATTCCGACCAGGCAAGAGCATTGGCTTCGGCCATCAGCGCCGTAATGACGGGAGCTGCTTACACGGCAAGTGCGGAAATAGCTTCGATAAAAGGGCCTTTTGAGGGATTTGACAAGAACAAAGATTCTATGCTCAAGGTTATAAATATGCATCGCCAGCATGCTTGTGATATTCCGGAATCTCATTGTCCGGCCTACTTGCGCAATGCTGCCAAAGATGCCTGGGACCAGGCCCTTGATGCAGGCACCAAAGTGGGCTTTCGTAACGCTCAGGCAACCGTCCTTGCACCGACGGGCACTATCGGTTTTATGATGGATTGTGATACCACAGGCGTTGAGCCGGATATGGCACTGGTTAAATATAAATTGCTGGCTGGCGGCGGAATGCTCAAACTCGTCAACAAAACCGTGCCGATGGCTCTGGGGCGGCTTGGCTATAGTATCGACGACATCAAATCTATCTGCGACTACATAGATAAAAATGAAACTATTGAGGGAGCAGAAAAACTCAATCCGGAGCACTTGCCAGTCTTTGACTGTGCTTTTAAGCCGCGAGATGGCAAAAGGCATATCCATTATATGGCACATCTAAAAATGATGGCTGCGGTTCAGCCGTTTATATCCGGTGCTATAAGCAAGACCATCAATATGCCAAAGGAAAGCACAACTGAGGAGATTGCCGCAGCTTATATGGAGGGATGGAAGCTTGGGTTAAAGGCAGTGGCAATCTATCGCGACGGCTCCAAGAAACTTCAGCCCGTTTCTACAAAAAAACACAAAAAAACGAGGGCGGAAGCAGAGGCGTCCATTCCTGCCCGTCCGTTCAGGCGCCGGCTGCCGGATACACGCCAGAGTATAACGCATAAATTCTCTGTCGCAGGGCATGAAGGATACCTGACGGTGGGGCTGTATGAGGATGGTCAGCCGGGCGAGCTGTTTATCACTATGGCCAAAGAGGGCAGCACCGTCGGCGGCCTTATGGATGTTATTGGCACCTGCACTTCTATGGCTCTGCAATATGGCGTGCCGCTGATTACGCTGGTGGATAAGTTTCGCCACGCCAGATTTGAGCCGTCAGGAATGACGTCAAATAAGGACATTCCCTTTGCTAAAAGCTTGATTGATTATATTTTCTGCTGGCTGGGCTGTCGGTTTATACCCGGCTACGTGGAGAAGAATACTCCCAATAGAGCGGCGGTGCCGGCCACAGCGGACAAGGATATAACAACCGCAAAACAATTGGTGGAAAAAACCAAAGACCTGGCACAAAAAATTGCCGACCTGTCCGCCGTAGCCTCGGCGAAGGCGGAAGCAAAGGCCAGCTCAAAGATAAAAATAAAAGACGAAGACCAGGATTTATCGGAGCCAGAGCAGGTGAGTAAGCAGTCAACTTCGACCACCATAAACAGACTTGCCGGCTTGGCATCTCGAATCAAGACTTTTGTAGGTTCAGCTATCAGCGATAGTCAAGAGCAATTGCAATCTGATATGGAGGTCATGGAGCAATTTAACGCCCAATTTGCGCATTTCGGCGACGATGCCCCTGCCTGTGATATTTGCGGGGCGATTACTGTCCGCAACGGCACCTGCTATAAGTGCTACAATTGCGGCAACTCTATGGGCTGCTCCTGAGTATTGATTATTTTCTATTGATAATTTGTCCGCCTATGGCGGATTGATTATTCTGGTTCTTATCTCAGGCCAAGTCTTTGAATTAACTTCACTTAAGAATCTAAATTTTCCAAAAATAGTTTGACAGACCTGACTAATTCTCTAAAATATCAGCTTTCTTATAGTTGATGGGTTTTTCTATGAAGAGTTTTTTGGCGAAAAAAGGTGAAGTTGAGCAAAAGTGGCTGCTTGTGGATGCCGAAGGTGCTGTTTTAGGCCGAATGGCTGCGAAAATAGCGCCTATACTTATGGGCAAAAACAAGCCCACATATACTCCGCACGTGGATACAGGCGATTATGTAATTGTGGTAAATGCCGACAAAATAAAGGTTACCGGCAAAAAAGCCCAGACGAAGGAATACGATTATTATACGCTTCATCCGGGCGGCCATAAATATGTCAGCTTCGCTGAGATGATGGCGAAAAAACCCGAAAAGGTAATTGAAATGGCAGTAAGACGAATGCTGCCGAAAAATGCGCTTAGCAGAAAAATGCTTAAAAAATTGAAGATTTACCGTGGCCCGGAACACGAGCACCAGGCCCAAAAACCCGAAAAGATAGAATTGTTTTAGATTAGGTAAAAATACAAATTATGGCAAAGACCCAAATTGATAATCCTGTTGTTAATCCATCTGCCCAGCCAACGGCGGAAAAGAAGGGAGCTGATAAAGGCGGTTACTACTGGGGCACCGGCAGAAGAAAAAGCTCCGTCGCCCGTGTCAGAATTAAACCCGGCACCGGCAAATTATTGATTAACAAAAAAGAGCTTGGAGATTACTTTAAACTGGAGCAGGACAGAAAATCAGTTTTGGCGCCCTTATTGACAGTTGGGGTGGAAAAATCATTCGACGTTTTTATTAACGTCAAAGGAGGCGGAATTACAGGACAGGCGGGAGCATCGCTGCTGGGAATTGCCAGGGCGTTGAGGAATTACGACGAAAGCTATATCCAGCTGTTGCGGGATGGCGGCCATCTTACTCGTGACCCGAGGATGGTCGAGAGGAAAAAGCCGGGACAGTCAGGAGCGAGAAGGAAATTCCAGTTCTCGAAGCGTTAATTTGCAAATTTACTTTTGGATTATTACAATAGCCGCCGAGAGAAAATCTTAGCGGCTGTTTTTTTATCAGAAAGAGAAACTATGATAAAAGTTGCGATAATCGGAGCAAGCGGATATACCGGAGCTGAATCGATACGGATTATCATACAGCATAACGAGGCAGAGCTGGTCTATTTAACCGCCCTGCCGGAAGAATGCGGGGCTGTTGAGGATGTTTTCCCACAGTTTAAGGGCCGCTGTAATCTGCAAATCGAACCGCTGGACCTGGAAAAGTTGTCCGGCCTGGCTGACGTTGCTCTTTGCTGTCTGCCACATAAAATCTCTATGGCGTTTGTGCCGAAGCTTCTGGACGCAGGGCTAAAGGTCGTTGATTTTAGTGCGGATTATCGGCTAAAAAACGTAGCTATTTACGAACAGTTCTACAAAGTAAAGCATACCGATACTGCCAATCTATCGCGGGCGGTATTCGGATTGCCGGAGTTGTTCCGCAAGCAGATAAAAGGTGCTGATTTAGTCGCTAATCCCGGCTGTTTCCCGACGGGAGCATTGCTGGCTATAGCACCGCTGTTAAAGAAAGGCCTTATTAAAACAGATTCGATTATTGATAATGCGGTAACCGGTATATCAGGGGCAGGCCGAAACCCATCCGCTAAATTTCATTTTCCGAATATGAATGAAAATTTATTTGCCTATGGCATCGGCTCACACCGCCATATGCCGGAGATGGAACAAATCGCAAGCGAAATTGCCGGCTCACCTGTGAAAATTCTGTTTCAGCCACACGCAGGGCCTTTTGACAGGGGGATTCTCTCAAGCATATATTGTCAGCCAAAAGGAAAGGTTAGCAACGAACAACTGACAAACCTTTATAGTGATTTCTACGCCGACGAGCCGTTTGTGCAGATATGCAAGGATGCCCCTGCCGTCAAGGACGTCGCCGGGACGAATTATTGCCATATATTTGTAACCTGCGTAAAGGGCAGGATTGTAGTTTTCTCAGCGATTGACAATCTGGTAAAGGGCGCATCCGGCCAGGCAATTCAAAATATGAATATCATCTTCGGCCTCGAAGAAACGCTCGGACTTAAATAATTGCCACAGAGGTTACAGATAATTATTAGCCACAGAGAGCATTTATCCGCCTTTGGCGGACAGAGAACACAGAGAGATATAGGGAATAATCGAAGAGATGGAAATTGATAAGACAATAAATAAGTGGTTTGAGGAAACCTTAACGCAGATAAAAACAAATGTCAGACAAGTTTTGAAACTCGACCAATTACTTATAGGGGTTCTTCACTGTGCGAGAAAGTACTGTAATGGCATTATGCTTCTATTGGACAATGATCATAAAATGCCGGCAGCCGCTCTCATAAGAATTCTCTGCGATCTCTACGTTAAGATGCTCTGGTGTTTCATGGCATCTGATAAGGTAGATAATCCGGTGGATGACGATGTTATCTCTCAAAGATTTCGGCGGTGGGATTACAAAGGAGTTATTGAACACGAAAAAATGCTGGGAAAGGTTAGTGAAGTTGCTTCGGGAGATTACAAACAAGAGGTTGATAAGGCACTTAAAGAATTAGAGAAAAGCAAAGCGGAGTACAAAAATCAAGGTATTCGTTGTATGCCGGACACAGCAGGAATCTTTAGGGAATTGCGGAAGGATTGGGCGGCGGAGGTTTACCCAAGGATTTACCAATACTTTAGTAGGGCAGTTCATTTGGATATGAAACTCATTAGGGAGATGGTTCAATATCGTGGAGGGAAAATACTATGTTTTTCGGATCCTCCAAGCTACAAAACCGGTGAATTACTGTTGTACTGCATTAGTATTGGATGTGACGTCAATGGCCTTCTAAGGAAACATTATGGTTTTGATTCTGAGCAAATGCAGACAGAATACGAATCTTTAAGTAATGAATTGCAAAGCAGAAAATGATTAACTTTTCTCTCTGTGCTCTCTGTCCGCCAAAGGCGGATAAATGCTCTCTGTGGCTTAAAATAGAAGGGTAAACTCTGTGGCTGATAGATGTTTGAAAATTGCAACCTGTCAGTTTGCTGTAGGGAAATCGATAAAGCGAAATTCCCGGCAGATTCAAAAATTCTTACAGCGGGCACGCAGAGCCAAAGCAGACATTGTGCATTTTCCCGAATGTGC
>CAZKYA010000093.1:0-7924 GCA_964556725.1 uncultured Pirellulales bacterium | reverse complement strand
GCGGGTGATGAGACTTGAACTCACGACATTCACGTTGGCAACGTGACGCTCTACCACTGAGCTACACCCGCATAAAACCGTCGCCAGTCGCTCGATTTACGGTCAGTAACTAAAGATTATATACGCAATAATCTGAAGCTGCAAGCGGATTTTTTTGCAAAAATTTGGTATTTATCCACCACACTTCTGGTGGATTTATATCGGCAAAAACGCCGGCAGTTTATAAAGTTTGCTAAAAATAAACATAGAACAAGGGCTATTCACTCCATATAAAACAGACTGTAAAAAAGCAAAAAAACCGACGGAGATTCTACCCGTTAACTTCCACCAAGAGCTGCCAAGGTGTAAACTGATTCGTTTAGTAAGATAAAAGACACTTTAGCCGCCGAAGATGGAGGTGCACGGACTTTGCCCGTGGGGCTCCACAAAAGATTAGCTGCGATTGTTTACAAATATGGTATAATATCAGACATAATATCATAATGCTCAAGGTTATTAAGAGTTTCAGATAAGGAGCGGTTGGGAATATGATTACAAAATATAAAGGAATGATTAAGAAATGGGTTGGTATTTTCCTGTTTGTGTTTGTGCCGTCTGGGTTGTTTATAGTTTTTTATTTTGTCAAGAACCCTGTAAGGACCGACTTTACATTTGCTTCGGAAAACAAAGAAGCTGATGCAAATCAGGCACCCTCTGATGTAAATGAGCAGCCGGCGCCAGAGCCGAACGACCCAAATGATAAAAAGCCACTTCGGCCGGAACATAAACACCCGGCTTTTACCGAACGCATCGAAGAACGAGCAAGAATGGTCGCCGAGCAGATAAAGGCAAGGGATGTCAACGACCCCAATGTGTTAAAAGCGATGCGCGTCGTACCACGGCACGCCTTTGTCCAGCACCCCAATAAAAATATCTGGAACGGGAACCTGCAGCGAGCTTATGGAGACCATCCGCTACCGATTGGTTTCGACCAGACGATAAGCCAGCCATATATTGTGGCTTTTATGACCGAGGCCCTGGAACTGCGGCCGGATTCTAAGGTTTTCGAAATCGGCACCGGCTCGGGCTATCAGGCAGCAGTCTGCGCCGAAATTGCTCAGGAGGTTTATACCATTGAAATCGTCGAGGGACTTGCAGAGAGGGCCGAAAAACTGCTAAAGGAACTTGGCTACCGGAATGTATTTGTCAAGGCAGGTGACGGATATTTCGGCTGGCCCGAAAAGGCACCGTTTGACGCAATCATCGGCACAGCGGCTGCAGAGCGGATTCCTGAACCACTGATTGAGCAGTTAAAGCCGGGCGGCAGAATGATTCTGCCTTATGAAACTGCCCTAGGCTTTCAATATCTGGTCCTGGTTACCAAGGATGAAAAAGGCGAACTGCAAAAGAAAAATGTTATGCCGGTCCGTTTTGTGCCTATGACCGGCGAAGTGCAAAAAAAGTAGAAATGAAAACAGAACCGAAGCTGATTTTCCGCCACAAAGTCACCAAGACACGAAGAATATGATTGGTGGGCTGAAGCCCACCCTACAAATTCGTACCTCCGTGTAATCCGCAATTCAAATTCACGTCTTTTCGTATCTTTTCGTGGCTAAAACTCTATGCTCTGCCGCCTTTTTTTGCTACAATAGAGTAGCACGGCCATCTTGGCCGTGTTTTTCAAAATCACGGGCTGGAAGCCCGTGTTACAAAAGGGCTAACCACAATGTTCTGGTTTAAGAAATGGCGGCGGAATCGGGTTGCTAATCAGCGATTTCCAAAAGAATGGTTGAGAATAATCGAAACTAATGTCCCATTTTACAACTATCTGCCACCAGAAGATAAAACCGAGCTACAACGCCACATCCTTATCTTCATCGCTGAAAAACGTTTTGAAGGTTGCGGCGGACCCTGCTTCGCTAATACTACTCTGCGAAGCAGCGATTCGCTGCAAAGTACGAGAGCTACGCAGGGCAGGCTTGTGATAACCGATGAAATAAAGATTACTATAGCTGCTCAGGCATGTATGCTTCTGCTGCATCGGAGAACCGACTACTATCCCGGCCTTTCTTCGATACTGGTGTATCCCAGTGCCTTCGTTGCGAGCCGAACTAAAAATCTGCCATCCGGAATAGTAGCTGAAGCTCCGCAAGTTCTTCTCGGTGAATCGTGGCATCGGGGTTCAATCGTGCTATCGTGGGATGACGTAAAACATGATGTCGCCGATATCAACAACGGCCACAATATCGTATTTCACGAATTCGCACATCAAATTGACAGCTCCGGCGGCAAAGGCGACAGCACTGCGGTCCTAAAAAAACGGTCCAGCTATATTGCATGGGCGCGCGTGTTACAAAAAGATTACAAAAAACTCAGGCGCGCGGCGGCTAACCATCAACCAACTCTTTTAAATAAATATGGTGCCACTAACCCGGCAGAGTTCTTTGCTGTTGTAACAGAGTTCTTTTTTGAAAAACCCAAAGAACTAAAAGAATCCCACCCCGAACTGTATAACGAACTAAAGCGGTTTTATCAGCAAGACCCTGCCAGCGTATCACGGGCTTCCAGCCCGTGATACCACGGCCAAGATGGCCGTGGTACATATTGGGTTCAAACATCTTGAAACGGAGGTAAATAAAGCTAT
The DNA here is from genome assembly GCA_964556725.1 of uncultured Pirellulales bacterium. GTDB lineage: Bacteria > Planctomycetota > Phycisphaerae > Sedimentisphaerales > Anaerobacaceae > CAZBWE01. The sequence continues at coordinate 5,301 of CAZKYA010000093.1, read as the reverse complement.
AATACTGCACCAGTGATTTCTAAGAACGTCTAACAAGTAATCCAAATGTCATTCCTGCGGAAGCAGGAATCCACCAAAAGATATGGATTCCGTATCAAGCACGGAATGACAATGGTAGAATATTTTTTTTGTTAGAAGTTGATAATATGAGAAAAATGGCATAATTAATCGAGAGAAAAATTTTATTTTTCTGGCAGGAGAAATTTTTGTGGAAAACCCTCGGAAGAGCAGAATAAAAAAGTTGCGAAGAAGCGGTTTTAGAGCACGTATGCGAACCAAAAAAGGCCGTAAAATACTTAGCAGCAAACGCCGAGCAGGGCGCTCAGTTAATCTCATTTAGAAGTCGTATATAACTGATTATTTCCAAAGAACTTGTGATAATCCACAGTGCTCCGGGGTGTCCCTTTAGACGGCTGGATAAAGGTAAAGGACTGCTTGTGAATGCAACAAGTAACGGTCGTCCAGCAAAAGTCCTGTTACCTTCAGGGTGCCTTTAAAATTGGTTCTTCACAAATATCTGTGTTCCGCCAGTTTCTTTGAATCTTGAGCAAATTAAGAATAGAGTGTTAGAATTTTTATATGCCAACAGTTAAGTCTAATAGTTCGAACCTCTTACTTCCAACTACTCTCGACGAAATGCACCAGGCGGGGTGGGCGCAGGCTGATATCATTCTTGTTACCGCGGATGCTTATGTTGACCACCCTGCTTTTGGCGTTGCATTGATAGGCAGATGGCTCGAGAAACTGGGTTACCACGTGGCTGTGCTTGCTCAACCTGACTGGCGAAGCGTAGATGCCTTTCGAATCCTCGGACCTCCGAGACTGTTCTGGGGCATTACCTCCGGTGCCATTGATTCACGACTTAATGACTATGCTTCTATGGGACATCGTCGAAAAAAAGATGTATATAGTCCCGGTGGGACTTTAGGGCTTCGTCCAAGACATTCCCTGCTCGTTTATTCAGCCCGGATACGTGAGGCATTCAAAGGGGTCCCTTTAGTCTTAGGTGGTCTTGAAGCCAGTCTTCGCAGACTTGTTCATTACGACTTTATTGAAAACAAACTTAAGAGGTCAATCTTAATCGACGCTAAAGCTGATGTGCTGATTTTCGGCATGGGAGAAAGTGCGATTAAGAAGATTGCGGAGCGGTTGAGCAGCGGGCAGTCTCTTAACAACTTAGCTGACATTCCTGGTATCGTATATTCGGTTAAGCGTGGAACAACTGTGCCAGAGAACGTAATACGTCTGCCTTCGCTATCGCAGCAGAACGCAGACCATAGTCTGGTTATATCCGCTCAAGAGTTATATCAGGCCCAGACGCACCCTAAAGGCCTTCCTGTAATCCAGGACCAGGACCCCGGTACAATTGTCGTAATGCCACCGTCCGAACCTTTGAGTACCTTCGAAATGGACCAGTTATACGATATGCCTTTTACCCGGCGATGGCATCCCCGCTACGACAAAGTTGGTGGTGTACCCGCCCTTGAACCCATACGTTTCTCGATAACAACCCATCGAGGTTGTTTTGGCGGCTGTTCATTCTGTTCCATTTATTTCCACCAGGGTAAGCAAATCTGTTCCCGTTCCATCGACAGTTTATTATCGGAGGCGAGTTGCCTCATAAAACATAAGCAATTCCGTGGCACTATCAGCGATATAGGTGGTCCGACAGCTAATATGTACGGCATTAAGTGCGACAATTGGGGTAGCTGCCGCCGACCCAGCTGCCTTGTTCCATCGATATGCAAAAATTTCAAACCAGATGCTGAGCCTTTAATGAGAACGATGGAATCATTTCTAAAATGGCGTGATAGGCAGGCAGGCCGAATAAACCTATATGTCGCTTCGGGTATCCGTCACGACCTGGCCCTCCAAAATAAGGAATATATCAACCTGCTGGCTCGTCATTTTGTGGGTGGGCATCTTAAGGTTGCTCCAGAACATTATTGTCCTAAAGTACTCGAGTTGATGGGCAAACCTCCATTTGAGCTATTTGAAGAATTTGAGGTGTATTTTAAGGAGGCCTCTCGCAAAGCCGGCAAAGAACAATACCTTGTACCATATTTTATAAGCTCACATCCGGGCTGCACTGTTGATGACGCGTTGAGGCTAACCGAGTACCTAATCTCACGTTCCTGGTATCCTCGCCAGGTTCAGGATTTTGTTCCCATACCTTTAACTACCTCAACAGCAATGTATGTATCCGGTCTTGACACAAAAGGCAAAAAAATCTATGTTCCTCGCGGGCGTAAGGAAAAGATTCTCCAAGCCGCATTGTTACAATACTACGAAAGGAAAAACAAAAAGATAGTAGCCGATTTTTTTCGGCGCCGACACCGAACTGATTTGATTAGTAGAATTAACTATCTGCAAACGCGAAGACAACGTTATGAATTTTTCTGAAAAAGTCATAGCTTTCAAGAAGATTAGAGCTTATTGTCAGGCCCACAATGCCTAAATGTTTTTTAAACAGTCTATTGCCAGCATTTGGTTGCGGGGTCACGGTTGCACATGAGCCACTCTGTTACGAACTGCGCCAAATCATAGAAATCAAAGCCATCGCCACCCCCATTATCTATCCATGCACTGGCCAGTAGTGCGAAGTCGAGGAAGTTTACCTGACAGTCACCGTCAAAGTCGGAGTCGATGGGGGCTAAGCAGGAATATAGCAGAGTTGTCGCAGCTTGTTCTGAAGAATAACCTGTTTCATTATGATTGGCACTCTTGTCCCGAGCTTTTACGCGGTAGGTGTAGCTGGTGTTATTCAGCAGACTGGTATCTGTATAGAGTGGCGATGTCTGCCAGCCGGAATCGTGGCTCGGATCGGTGACGTTGGCGAAGTAGTACTCCACCCCGCTAAGGTCGGCGGCGACAGTAGCCGCCATGGATACGGAGGTGGAGCTCACAGTATTTGGCTCGGCGTCCCACGTCATTGGATCAGGATACGGCGCATGCGTATCTGGCGTGTACGAGCCACTTACTATGGCATTGAGATACTTTTCCAGATTTGTGTACCCGTCGCCATTGAAATCGCTGTTGCGGTCGGCCGGGTTGTTGGGGTCCAGACCGTGCTGCAGTTCCCACCAGTCGGGCATGCCGTCATGGTCAAAGTCCGCAGGTGGGGTGGCACTGTTGTACGTCGGATAGCCTCCCACGTCGGATTCCACATTGATGATGCCGTTGCCGTAGGTGGGCACTCCTGTTATCACACTGTTGACTATACGCTGGTCAACGGGGTCGCGCACCGGGAGAGTGGCGCCGGCACCGGCGGTAACAAGGTCAAATGCCTCTAGCGCGCTGTGTGTGGTCACATAAGCAGCCGGGAAAGGTGTATCCACCCTTGATATAGCGATGGCATCCTCGAGCGTTGGCAAGGGGTCAGGAAAGCCGGTACCCTGGAAGATCAAACCAACTCCGCCGTTCCAGTTGTCAGCCGTCACATCCGGATACCCATAGACATAGTTACCCGAGAGATAATATTTCTGGGGCCCGGGATACTCGTAGTTGTACCCGCGCCAATTAATTATACAGATGATGCTCTCTAGTTCTGGCCTTGTGGCAGGGCCATACTTGTAGTAGTTGTTAACCGCATTGATCTCGGAACTTCCGTCGCCGCCTTCAAGATTCCTGTTGACCCAGTTGAATAAAACGTTGTTGCGCCAGTCCCAGTATTCGCCGGTGATGCCGATGCTGGCGTTGCGGTCGGTGTTGCACGCAAAGAGATTGTGGTGGAACGAGGCCCTGTCACCGCCCCACGTCCCGCCAAAGGCGTGGCCGTTCTTGTTCAGCGTCTCGCTGATGATACACCATTGAATAGTGATGTTCTGAGTGGGCCGCTTCTTGCCTTGACCATCTGTATACCTGTAAAGCGACAGGCTTTCATCGAGCCCCCAGCTGGCCGAGACATGGTCCACTATTATGTCTGATACCGGATAGCCGCCAAGACAGTCATCGTTTGTGGTCGTATCGCCGCGGCGAAAACGCATGTGGCGGATGATGACGTTCGATGTGTTGATGTAGACCGATTCGCCACGGATGCAGATGCCGTCTCCCGGTGCTGTCTGACCGGCAATAGTGATGTTGGGGTTCACAATGGTGATGCGGCTGTTGAGCCCGATGGTCCCGCCGACGCGAAACACGACCGTTCTCGCGCCCGAGGCCAGACAAGCCTCCCTGAATGTACCGGGTCCGCTATCGGCAAGGCTTGTCACTTCTATGACGGTTCCACCCCGCCCGCCGGTGGTGTACTTGCCCGCGCCCTCAGCTCCGGGGAAGGCTGGCACCTGCGCCCGCGCGACCGAGATGACTGCAAACAGCAGTACTACGCAGCATATAAACCTCGTCATAGAATCTCCTCCGTGTCTCTTGTCATGCCTCGCATTGTTGAATATATTTTTCGCCCCTTTCAGCAAATATTGTCCCAAAATTAATTTCTTCAACATATACACGGCACTTTCTTTCATGCCGTTCATAAACTTGCTATCTGCCGTCATTGCCAGCAAGTGGTAGCGGGGTCGCGGTTACATTCGAGCCAGTCCATTGCTAATTGAGCTAAATCGTAGAAATCAAAGCCATCGCCACCGTCATTACCTATCCATTCACTACCGAGGACTGCAAAGTCGGTGAAATTTACCTGACAATCGCTGTCGAGGTCAGAAGGGATTAGTGCCGTGCAGGAATATGCGGTCACTGTATAGGTATGCCCGGCCTCGGTGGGGAATTCGTAGAGATTCTCACCCGGTGATTGCACGGCCACACCATGAGTTCCCTCGGTTACGACAATCGGCCAAGCCGAGCGAATACGGCAGGTGTTGCCCAGCAACGAGTGGATTTCCGCAGTATGTAGCTTGTTATATAGCCAGGTGATATCGACCTCAAAGCCCCCACGGGCTCTCAAGCCTGTCACGCTCCCGGTCTCCATTATACTCGGTAAGGCCGGCAAAAGATACACTTCTCCCTGATGACTCTGCAGTAACATCTCTGCCGTGCCCATCAAGACACCAAGATTGCCGTCAATCTGGTTTTCGTTACCCTTGCGGGAAAAGGTCATGTTATCCGTATGGGATTTACCCAGGAGCAGGTTGAGAATCATGTAGGCATGATCGCCCTGGAGGAGACGCGTGCGACAACACATCTTCCAGGCCTGACTCCAGGACGTGTTATTAGTGGCGTCACCCTTCCAATCCAGGACCACCTCGACCGCGTCTGCCAGGTCCGGAGTATGGTGGGGGGTGATATTGCCGGCTGGCATCAGGTCCACCAGATGCGACAGGTGACGATGCTGATCGCCGGGTTGATCCA
>CAZKYA010000092.1:0-8215 GCA_964556725.1 uncultured Pirellulales bacterium | reverse complement strand
CTGGATTTGTGCATTAACTGCAAGGCCTGTCTGCTGCAATGTCCCTCAGGCGTGGATATTTCCAAGCTGATGAGTACCGTGCGGGCAGAATACGTCAGGCGAAAAGGACTTCGGTGCGCAGACTTTGTGTTAAGCCACAATCGCTACCTAAGTATATTAGGCAGCTTCTTTTCGCCCATTTCAAATTTCTTTATGCGGCTTTCGATTTTCAAATGGCTTCTGGAAAAATTTGCCGGTATAGACCGAAGAAGAGCTATGCCCAGATTCATACACAGCTCTTTTTTGAAAGCAGGGCGAAAATACTTGGCTGCTTATAAACCGATAGAAAAACCAATCGATAAGGTAGCGTATTTTGTGGATACGTATGCGAATTATAATGACCACGAATTGGGATTTGCTGTGCTGGATGTTCTGCGGGCAAATAATGTTGAGGTGATTTTACCCAAGCAAAGGCCGGCACCACTACCTGCGATTGTGTATGGTAACGTCAAAAGAGCACGCAAGGATTTATCCCGCAGTGTTAAGCATTTAGCTGATGCGATTCGAGATGGTTACAAGATAGTTTGTTCTGAGCCGAGTGCGGCATTGTGCCTGAAGCAGGAATTAAGGCATTTTGTTAAAGGAGATGATGTAAGGCTTGTATCTGAAAATACTTACGAACTGATGAACTATCTTTTAGGCCTGTACAAGCAGGGTAAATTGGAAAAACCGACGAAGAGGGTAAAAGAGGAATTTGTTTATCATTTGCCCTGTCATTTATGTGCGGTCGGGGACGAGTCAGCGAGTATAAAGCTATTGCAGGGGCTTTGCGGAGTTAAGATTACCGACCTAAAAGCCGGCTGTTGTGGTATCGCGGGGACATTTGGGATACAAAGGAAGAACTATGAGCTTTCCTCGAAGATTTCTGAAAGTTTGAAAAAGGCGCTGGAATCATCACCGACCAAAATTGTATTGACCGAATGCTCCGCCTGCAAGATGCAGATTGAACATATAAGCGATTGTAACGTCAGGCACCCGATTAAGATTTTGGCGGAAGCATACAAAAGTGCGTAAGAGCGAAAGACAGAAGACAGGAGTCAGGAGATAAGAAAAGGGTTGGTAACGAAAAGGTTCCTAATTCCCTTTTTTCTCTTGCACGGTTTGCTTTTTCACGGCAGACCGTGATTTCTTTAACTCGTCAGAAAACAGTATTTCATGTAATCTGTAAGCAGGAATAACTGCTGCGATCCCAACGTTTTCAAGAGAGATAGGAATTTTGCTCGTTTCTACAACTTTAATCTCTTTCGCATCTAAAAAACTGCCTTTCATTACGCCTGCAAGTAAAAGTTTGGGAGGCCCTATAACAATAGAGCCGGCTTCTCTTGTTGCATCGAGATAAAAGAAAACCGGTGAACCGCTGTTGCCACCGAATGATTGTAACTCAACTAAATAGAGGTCTAGCATTTTAAAAGGTTCTTCTTTATCTTTCCAAGGTATTTTTTCATCGGTAGTAAGAGCAACTTTGCCAAACCTAGTTATCGGATAGTTCCTTTGACTGCCGTAATAAGGAGTAAACAAACCGACGAAAAATACTTCGTCTCCCTCCCTAATTTTTGATTTTTTGAATATTTCCTTAGTTGTAATCATATCTTCTGGTATCCACCTTATGTCAAAAATGTTAGGATCTGGAGCCATAGGGATTAGGGCAATGTCAACATTTGGGTCATTATGGTCAAATACCTTGAGGGCATTAGGACCATGGAGAGGGACTTCGTACACTTCTGAATCTCCGGTTTTCTTATTTAGACGGATGTAAACAGAATTAAAAAGAGAGTTGGTTTTCTTATCTAAAAGAATGTGCTTAGCAGTAACTAAATAAACATTCAAAATATTTGGGGCATTTTCGTTTTTGATTGCAACGAAGAAACCAGTCCCATTTGGAATAGGTTTTCCTGAATCACTTTTGATAAAAATAAAGGTAACTGCATCTTTGACTTGCTGAGGTATGGTTGTTGCCATAACATTTACTCCTGAGGTAACAATTAATAACAGAATGATTAAAAAAATCCTTTTTATCATTGGACTACCTCTTTAAATACGAGAAGTTTTTTCCGTATCTCACATTATTTTCACCTGAAGGTGCTAATTGATTTTGCTTTATCTATTCTATATAATAAACCGCAGAAAGTAAAGAACCTGATAAAAAGGATTATGGTGGGCATTTTGCGCAGATGGAGCGAAAGAGGGTGGTACTCAAGTATCGGTCGCCGCGGTCGGGCAGAATGACAACAATCGTGCCGGAGGACATATCTTTCGCTATGCGTAAAGCACCCGCTACGGCTGCACCGCTGGACATACCGACAAAAATACCTTCCTTTGCAGCAAGGGCACGAGTTGTTTCAAAGGCCTCACCGTCTCCGACGGTAATCTTTTCATCCAGCATATTGGGATTGTAAATCTTTGGCACAATGGCCTCAGTCATATTTTTCAGGCCCTGTATCGTATGTCCTACTGTCGGCTCGACGCCGACGACTTTGACATCGGGCTTTTTCTCTTTGAAGAATCTTTTTACACCCATCAATGTCCCTGTCGTTCCCATACCAGCGACAAATACGTCAATTTCCCCTTTTGTCTGAGAAAATATCTCAGGCCCGGTTGTTTCGTAGTGTGCGAGGACATTATTTTCATTTTCGAACTGATTGGGCATAAAATACTTATCGGGTTCTTCTTCAAGAAGTTGATGCGCTTTTCTAATAGCGCCATCGGTTCCCTCTTTTGCAGGAGTTAGGATGACCTCGGCAGCGAGGGCCTGAAGGATATGCTGTCTTTCGGTGCTGACGCATTCCGGCATATAAAGCTTGACGCGGTATCCTTTTGCAGCACCAATCATAGCCAGGGCTATGCCGGTATTTCCCGATGTCGGCTCAAGTATAATTTTGCCCTTTGTGAGCTGGCCTGCTTGCTCGGCTTTTTTTATCATCCAGTAGGCAGGGCGGTCTTTGACGGAGCCGCCGGGGTTGACTCCTTCGAGTTTTCCGAAGATTTTTACCTTCGGCTTTTTGCTATTGAGCTTGGTAAGCTCTATAAGCGGCGTATTTCCAATGGCAGATAATATACCCATTATAACTTATCTCCTGATAACACATATAACTTGTAAAATTGATTTTCCGTCATATATTCTATATATTAATCTACTGAAAGTAAACCCCGTTAGAAAGTTAGGGTGAGACTTTCTTTCCAACGGGGTAAATCTGATTTCAGGAGAAACTTAACATGGAATTACCAGAAGAAAATCTTAAGCGTGCGGTGCTATGGGATGCTGAGCAGGATAAAAAGGTCAAGTGCAAGCTATGTTCGCATCGTTGCGTAATAGCAGAGGGCAAATTAGGCCGCTGCTGCGTCCGCAAAAATATAAACGGCACATTGTATTCGCTTAACTACGATAAGGTATGCTCGGCTAATCCCGACCCTATTGAAAAGAAGCCCTTGTTTCATTTCCAGCCAGGGACAAGGAGCTTTTCCATCGCTACTATGGGTTGCAATTTCCGCTGTGAGTTCTGTCAGAACTGGCAGATAAGCCAGGCGGCTATCGAAAACGGGCGAATCGATGGTGAACCAATAACGCCTGAACAAATTGTCGAAGGTGCCTTTCGCAGCAGATGTAAAAGCATCGCTTATACTTATACCGAGCCGACTGTTTTTATGGAGCTGTGCAACGATTGCGGGCGGCTGGCAAAAGAACGAGGGCTGGCGAATGTCTTTGTCAGCAACGGCTACGAGACATCTGAAGCGATTGATTTCGCAAAGGATTGGCTTGATGGTATAAACGTTGATTTGAAGGCATTTAGCGAGGATTACTACAAACGGTTATGCAAGGCAAGACTACAACCGGTGCTTGATACGATTAGCTATATCGCCAAAGAAACAAATATCTGGCAGGAGATTACGACACTATTGGTGCCGGGTGAGAATGATTCGGAGAATGAGTTAAAGCAGCTCGCTGATTTTATTGTTAATAAGGCGGGTCCCGATGTTCCCTGGCATATCAGCCGATTCCATCCACAGTATAAATATCTGGATTCTGTGCCTACGCCGATTGAAAGCTTAGAGCGTGCTTACGAGATTGGAAAGTCGGCTGGGTTACATTACGTTTATCTGGGTAACGTGCCTGGCGCAAAAACGGAGAACACCTTTTGTTACAATTGTGGCAAAATGTTGATAGAGCGTTTCGGCTACCATATAGCAGCTAATTATATAAAAAATTCCTGCTGTCCGGATTGCGGAGTAAAAATAGCAGGATTTGAGTTGTAATCCTACCTTCCGCCGAGCCAGCCATGCCGACCTCGGTGACGAAAACCACCTTCAGGTCCCATTGGAGGTTGGAATGGCACAGAGGTATCAAGTTCGATGGGACCTCCCTCGATGGATAGAGCTTTACCATTGACCAGGGCGTCGGCGATTTTCTTGTGAGCGGATTCGATAATTCTGCCGAAAGTCTGGCGGGAAATATTCATTTTTTCCGCCGCCTGCTCCTGATACAGACCTTCAAAATCAGCAAGGCGAATTGCCTCAAGCTCATCAAAAGTCAAATTGACATGCTGAAGGATAGAAAGGGGGACACCCCTTGGCTTGTAAAAGGTAACCTGTGGCAAGTGAGCCACTCGTCTGCATTGTCTCGGTCTGGGCATACTATAGTCAACTATAAAAAATCAATGGTCACAGACATTTTCACCACACTGCAATTGTCCGGCTAAATACTGCAGGACCAACTCCTGCGGTGTATTATCCGGCGCACCAACTATAACGTCAATATTGTTCTGTGTGAATAACTGCTTTGCCCTTTGTCCCATTCCGCCAGTGATGACCAAAGCGACAGATAATTCTGACAGCCATTCAGGTAAAAGGCCAGGCTCGTGGGGCGGCGGTATTAGTAATTGCTGGCTCTTAATTTTCTTATCGTCGGTGTCAACATCGATAATAGCAAATTGTTCACAATGACCAAAATGTGATGAAACTCTGCCATTTGTTACGGGGATAGCAATTCTCATTTTACTTTTACCTCCTTATCAAATTGAGTTTGTTTGTAATTTTGCAGTAACGATTGGAATATCGAACAAATGGCTTGTGCGGTCGGATTTTGGGTATTAAACCGGACAAAAGGTTTTCCTGAATCACAGGCAGAAACCATATCGCAGTCAATAGGAATACTACCTACAAAAGGCACGTTGCATTCTTTGGCCATTTGTTCTCCGCCCCCGCTTTTGAATATTTTTATTTTACTATTACATTGAGGACAAACAAAACCGCTCATATTCTCTATAACTCCTATGACAGGCAAGTTCAACTGCCTGCAAAAAGTTATACATTTTTTAACATCAACGACAGAAAGCTGCTGCGGCGTAGTGATAACGATGGCACCATCGACTTTTCCGATTAACTGGATTATCGACAAGGGTTCGTCACCAGTTCCGGGCGGACAGTCAATAACGAGATAGTCAAGCTGTCCCCAATCAACATCATTAATAAACTGCTTGATTATGTTGTGTTTCATTGGGCCACGCCAAATAACAGCATTACTTTCATCGGGCAATAGAAATCCAATGCTCATTATTTTGAGTGTGTTGCTATATAAAATGGGTTTTATCTTATCGCCTTGGGCCTGAATGCCTTTGCCATCGAGATTTAATAGTTTAGGTATGCTCGGCCCATGAATATCGATATCAAGCAGGCCAACATTTTTACCCTGCATTGAGAGCCAGACGGCAAGATTTGCAGCGATAGTGCTCTTGCCGACGCCTCCTTTGCCGCTTAAAACAAGAAACTTGTGTGCTATATTCTCCATTATTTTATCTGCCTCGTATTTAGCATATCTAATAGCGATTCCCATAGGGATATTATTTGACTCTTTAAGCCGTTATTAGAGTATTCTACGATGCTCTTTCCGGCTATTTGGGCCTTTGTCACTGCTATATCGTAAGCAATTTTGCCGACGAGCTTCAGACCTTTTTGCTCAATATTCTTCTCAATCGTTCTTGCGATTTCAGGATTGATATCGCATTTATTGATACAAACCGCTGTAGGGATTTTAAAGTGGTCGGTTAATTCAATAACCCTTTCGAGGTCGTGCTTAGCCGAAATCGTAGGTTCAGTTACAGCCAATACCAAATCTGCTCCACTGATAGATGCGATGACCGGACAGCCGATGCCGGGTGAGCCGTCCACTATTATCAGGTCTTTATTTTTCTCGGCTGCAATTTGCTTTGCCTGTTTGCGAATCAAGCTAACGAGCTTGCCGCTGTTTTCCTCTGCGATACCAAGCATAGCGTGCACCATCGGGCCAAATCTCGTATCTGATATAAACCACCGGCCGTTAACAGCGTCTTTGAACTCTATTGCATCGACCGGACAGAAACGAACGCATACACCACAACCATCGCAGGCGATAGAATCTATCGTATAGGTTTTACTAACCAAATCGTTGGCAGGACCATTGAACACGGCAGCGTCAAAATTACATACCTCTTCACATCTGCCGCAGCCGATACACTTTTCTGCAATGATAGAAGCCCGCTTGCCGCCAATAAAGTTATGGCTCTGTTTTATGTCGGGCTTTAATATCAAATGCAAATCTGCTGCGTCAACATCACAATCAGCCAGAACGGCGCTATTCGCAAGCGCTGCAAACGAAGCAACAACACTGGTTTTACCTGTTCCACCCTTACCACTGATGACTACTATTTCTTTCAATTTATCTTTCCCTCGTGTCTATCCCTTCTTTTTTCCTTTTATAATGTAAAGACTCGCTAAATTGGGATTCTTGGTTTCAAATATATCCTGTCCTCTGATTCCTAAAAAGTATTCGGTTTTGATAGAAAAATACTCTAAAGCTGCCTTTTCAATCTTTTTCAAATCCGTATGTTTAATCTTGTTTACATAAGAGTCTGGATTTTTGGTTTTTTCTTTGAAAAATTCAGACTGTGGATTAAGAAGCATAACCAGCAGTTTGCCACCCGACCTAAGGACACGAGCAGTTTCTTTAATGGCTTGTTTATATCTTTCAACAAACTGAATAGAGGCCACATAGATAACAGCATCAAAGGAAGATTCTTCAAAAGCCATATTTTCCGCTGAGCCAACTACAGTCCTTATGCTATCCGGCGCCTGGCCTAAGACCTCTCTGGAAATATCCAAGCCCGTGACATTAAAACCGTGCTCGGCTAAACCTGTCTCTATAATCGCCGGGCCACAGCCGATACTTAGAACGTCTTTAGCACCTTTTAACTGGTTCAGAATATAGTCTAACTCTGCTTTAAAGACCTTCTTCCAAAATTCCGTTTTGCAGGATTGCAAATAATTTTCCATACCAGCAAATCCTATATTCATCCGAAAAACTTTTCACGCCACCACAAAAAGTGACCCCATAAATTATCGAGTTTGTATTTATCGTCCTCGGGAACGCCAGGCCAGGAGTTGATTTCTTCCAACAGTGCCGAACAGGGCTTGTCTTCTGCCAATAATTCGTATGCACATTTGACAAGTGCAAATTTTTTGTTTGCCTCTGGGTCGTCCAAGTTTTTATCAGGATGAAACTTCATCGCTGCTCGCCGGTAAGCCTTTTTTAGTTCTTCCTTAGTTGCCATTTCCTCTACGCCAAGGATTTTGCATGCTGCCTCACGAGCTTGCAGGTCACGAGTTATTCTTTCTCCGAACTCATAATCATCTTTTATCATCAATTCCTGCCTTTACGCTTTTTATACACTCGTATAATTCTGAAAACTGCTCCCTATATTCACTCAATACATCAACAATTATCTGGCCGGATGAATAAGCCTCGGCGATGCGTCGGTCGTCCGGCAGCTTCAAAAAAATATCTATATTTTCAGCTTTACAATACTGCTCAACCTCGTCATTGCCGATACCATGACGGTTGATAACAACAGCAAAAGGCAAATCCAATTTGCGGACCAGCCCCACAGCTAATTTCAAGTCATTTAAGCCAAATGGTGTTGGCTCTGTAACCAGCAAAACAAAATCTGTTCCCTTGACCACCTCAACTACAGGGCAGGATGTCCCCGGAGGAACATCGATTATCGCCAGGTGCTCTTGTTTTATGTGCTTTTTCACCTCTTTTATCAGTGATGGCGTTCGAACATAGCCGATAAGCAATTTGCCGGCGACGAAATCGACGCCACCAGCTTTACCAAGCTCAATATCGCCAATCTTAAGTGGTTTTTGT
>CAZKYA010000091.1:4200-8241 GCA_964556725.1 uncultured Pirellulales bacterium | reverse complement strand
GACCCATGACCTCGTCCTTACCAAGGACGCGCTCTACCAGCTGAGCTACAGCAGCGATACAAAATTTATATTTTGCACTCTGGCAATAGCTGTGAAAAAACTAATAACCTTATCCAGACTGTCTCTGGACAAACAAACCCCACTCTCCCTTCCTGCCCCAATAAAGACATACGATTGGCACAGGGATTGATAATAAACACTGGTTTTTAATGTAAAATCGTTAGTTTATAAAAATAATCGTTAAGATGCAAATACAAAAACCAAAAAAATTTATAAAAAAACTAAAAAAAACAAAAACCTTTAGTTTTTCTTATCTTCTCTGCAAAAAATCTTATAATAGTCGTTTTTACATTAACACGATATCTTACAAATGCCTGGGTTGATTACAAAATAAATGGCGGTTAATTATCTCTTTTTTTGGGCTTATCCAAGTCGCTGGCTTCTCCAAACCGTCCCGCCCATTGTCTCAACTGTCCCTGCCACATTGGCCTAGGCTGCAAGGTATTTATTTTCCTCATTGCTTCTAATACCGCATTAGAAGTGGCTTTATCAGGCGATTTACTCATATAATCATCAATTGAGCGTATAATAACACTGTTTGGATCTAAGTCCTTTTCCAGCAAGGAATTCTCTACCAACTTGGTCGCAAGCTCTATTTTTGGCCACCTCAAATATACATCCAACAAGTCGGGCAAGATTTTTTCTTTTTCCTCGGCAGTCTGTGCAGCTTCGTACAGTCTTCCCAAATAATCTGCCGCCAGCTCAAACTGGCTGAGCTTTATATACAGCTTAGCCAGCCTTTCTCTAATGTATCTGAGCATTTCTGACTTATTTTCACCTACTGCTTTTCTCTCCGCTATCTCGAGAAAAGAGATTTTCTGCTCATCAGATAAGCTAACCTTACTACCTTCCGAGACGAATTTTTCTATCCATTGGTTCAAGACATCAGCATCAGAGCCATTGAATATTTTGAGCATCGCCTGCCAGGCGAGCTCGCTTTCAGCGCTTGAACCTATTTTTTCTGCCAGCCAAACCAGGTCTTCCTTTCCACCTACTTTCCCGGCTAATTCCATCAGTCTCTTTCTTATTATGATACTGGGGTCATTAACAAAATCTTTTCTTAACCTTTTTAGCGCTGCCGCCATATCAACATAAACAAGCCCTTCTACAGCTGCTTCGCGGACCAGATTTGTTTTGTCACTCAGCGCTTCCTCAAATAAAGGATTAAACCGCCTCTTCGATTGGGCGTTGTAAGCGCTCTGTGGAGCACACAAACCTGCCATTGTGCTAAGTAATTCTCCACAAAGATTCCCATCGGCTTTGCCCTTTATGTATCTTTCCACAAGCAGGTCAAGATATCTGTCAACCTCAGCAGCGGTTAATCCATTCTGCTCAAGCAGTTTCTTCATAACTTCGGCACCTTTCTGTGCCTTTTCTGGGTCTTGCTCAGCAAGGTACCTTACTGTCCATTCGAGGGCCTGTTTCCTTGTCTCGTCAGGAATCTTTATCTTTGGATTTGGCAAAAGGGCGTAGCCCATCGCAACAAACAGCTCCATTTTAACCTCATCATCCTGTTCGACATCGAGCTGGGTTAGCAAACGCTGAGCCGAATTCAACTCTCCCATCAAAGACAACAGCTTGGCTGTTCTCAGCCGAATGTCTTTGTTCTGGTCCGAAATCAAACCGACTAGGATGGGGCCGACTTCAGCTGGAAGCTTTGGGTTTAGTCTGGTTCCCACCCGGTCCTGATAAACCTTTTCCAACGCCCACAACCTGATTATCGCTTCTGAACTACTCAAATGCTCTGTTAAAAACTGAGCTTTGGCCGTATCATCACTTTTGGAGTCATATATCTTACCCAGCGCCAAGAGATATCGTCCCTGCCACGTGTTCAGCTCGATTTGCATCTGGCGTATCTGTGCTTCCTGGCGAATCAACCACTCCCGCAGGACTTCGTCTCTGCCTTTTCGCTCCAGCTCATTCCTGATTTGCCTGCGAGTTTCAGCGTCTTTGCCAACCGGTATGCCAATAGACTTCAGGGCCTTCTCTGCCTCAGCAGCCACTTGCTTGTCAGAACCATCGAGCAAATCCATAAGTTTAAAAATCGCCTTCATATCCGGCTGGAGTTTCAAGGCATATACTGCATTCGTTTTTGCTTCGGGAGGCAATGACGAGTTTGTTACTATTTCCTCAAGCTGTTTTGATACCTGTCCATATTCGAAAATCAAGGTCGCTTCCGCAGCCAATTTAGCCCTGGCAAAATCACCCTCCGTAGTCAAAATCCCAAGCAATGGCTGGATAAAATCACCCTTTTCCTTTATAGCTTCCTGTGATGCTCTTGCCTGACTCAGTGCCTTACAGACCGCTACTCGTGCAGCACTATTTTCAGACTGGCTTAGTGCCGCAAGTAAAATTTTTCTGGCCAATGGGTCTTCACTGAAAAGCATTTCAGTCGCTGCGTCTATCCGAAGCTGCTCGCTGCTGCTATCAAACAAGGTGCTTTTATAGATTTTCAATTGCTTACTAATCTTGGTCTCTGCGATTGATTGAGCTTGGTTTGGGTCCTTAGCTGACAGTGCTGCCTTGTTCTGTTCAACATTCCCAACGGTTTGGGGTTGGCATCCTATTGCCAACAAAAGCACTACCAGATACAGCCATTTTGCACTCATTTTGATTACCTCACAAAATCCGCTCACTTTGGTTACTATAATACCCCTGAAACTCCATTAAAGTCAATTCTCGTTTCTCACCAAGCATCGAGTATCCAGTATCAAGCAGCAAATCTACGGCCTTGGGTGGTATTTCTTGTGAATTTTTCGCAATCTCTCCTGGTCAACATGGGTATAAATCTGCGTAGTAGCTATGTCCACATGTCCGAGCATCTCCTGGACGCTTCGCAAATCAGCTCCACCAGCCAGTAGATGTGTTGCGAAGCAATGTCTCAATGTGTGCACAGTTAAATTTCTCGGCATACCTGCACGAATGGCATATTTTTTAACCAATCGCCAGATTTCAATACGGCTCATAGGCCTGCCTGTTCGAGAAAGCAGTAAAAAATCGGCACTGAACGGCTTGGCCAGTTTCGGGCGCAGGTCTGTCAGGTACCCAACCGTCGCTGTAATAGCAGCCTTGCCAATGGGGATTATTCGCTCTCTGTTACCCTTGCCAAGGCAGCGAAGGTAACCGATTTCAAAATTTAAATCGGTTATCCTCAACCCTGCAACCTCACTGGCTCGTATCCCCGTGGCATAGAGCAATTCAAGCATTGCTTTATCACGAAGATAAAAAGGTTCGGAGGCATCCGGAGCATCTAAAAGATTGATAACCTGCTGCTTGCTGCAAACGATGGGGAGTTTCTGCCAGAGCTTCGGGCCTTCGAGGATTGCGGTGAAGTCTTCGTGGACTCGGCCGGTAAGTTTGGCAAATCGCAGGAGCATCCTTATAGCGACAAGGCAGCGCTTAACGGAGCTTTCAGCTTTGCTCTCCCTTGTCAGGATTTGCAGGTATTTTTGGATAAGGGCCGGCTTTATCTGCTCCAGTCGGCTGATTCTGTTGGATTTGCAATATTTCAGAAAGCCCTTCAGGTCACGACCATATGCCAAAACAGTATTTTCGGATAGGCCGACTTCGACAATAAGATAATCAAGAAAATCTTTGACGCTCTGCCCCAAAGGCAGACAGGGCAGAACTTGCTTAACAGATTGTACCTGTGTCGAGGACATATTGCATTTTGGTAAGAGGGCCTCTGCAAAATAGCCACAATAACATCAATATCGGCGTTATAATAAGCTAACCTTTAGTTGCTGGCTCGAAACCGCAATAATCTCGCTGTTACTACAACTAACGATTTTTGTGTCTATCTGCTAAATTGAAAAAACAATTCCTTCTTGAGCTAAAAGCACACTCTATATATAATCAGCCGAAACCTGTTTGCCCTGCTGTCCCGCCTTGCGGCGAGAGACGCAGGGGCATGCGACAGGCAAGATTCGGGAGAACCTGAAATGAACGGTAAAAAGCCCAAAACCAATCCATTCTCCGTAG
>CAZKYA010000091.1:0-4100 GCA_964556725.1 uncultured Pirellulales bacterium | reverse complement strand
AACCTGTGCACTTATGCTCTTATGGCTTGTGCACTTATCTTGTCAGGATGCGCCAAACAACAGCAGTATGAAACAACCGAGCAAATCCGTCTGGACAATATTGAAAAACTTCACGCGATGCAGACAGCCGAAGATGTCCTGGCTAAAATGCACTTTACCATCGAAAAATACGATGCTGAGAGCGGCTTTATAAGAACCCTGCCTCTGCCGGGCGCTCAATTCTTCGAATTCTGGCGAAGCGACAACGTCGGCCCCTTCAATTCTGCCGAGGCGAACCTGCACAGTATTCGCAGAATCGCAGAATTAAATATAAGCCAGGACGGTGAAAAACTGCGTATCGACTGTAACGTGAAAACGCAGAGATTGAATCTGCCCGAGCAGCAAATTACCAGCAGTGCACACGCATACGAGATGTTTTCAAAAAGCAGCCCATCGATGCAAAAGCTAAGACTTAATCAGCAGCAAAAAACAGATGTGGCCTGGGTCGATTTAAGCCAGGACAAACAACTGGCAACAGAAATATTAAAGCAAATTGAAAAACGAGTGGTGACCCCGGCCTCGTATCATAAGTCCAAAACGAGCCACGAGTCACCAGAGACGAGAGACGAAAAGTGAGAGTACTGGTTTGCGGGGGTGCCGGATATATCGGCAGCAATATGACGGCTATATTAACTGCCGAAGGGCACGAGCCAATTGTATTTGATAATCTCAGCAAAGGACACAGAGCCGCGGTTAAATCTGCTAAGTTTATCGAAGGCGATTTAGCTGATTACGAACTGCTCGTCGATACACTTCGCAAATACAAAATCGAAGCGGTAATGCACTTCGCAGCTCTCATTGAAGTCGGCGAATCGGTTCAGGCGCCGCTTAAATACTATCGCAACAACGTATCCTGCACACAGAACCTATTGAGCGCGATGGAGGCAGCCGGCGTAGAGAAATTTATCTTCAGCAGCAGCGCCGCCGTTTACGGCATCCCCCAAAAAGTGCCAATTACGGAAGATTCACCGAAACAGCCCATCAATCCTTATGGCCAAACCAAACTGGCGGTTGAAAATATGTGTCACTACCAGAGCCAGGCAGGCAAACTACGGTATGCGTCTCTTCGCTACTTCAATGCCGCTGGTGCTGGCAGCAACTGCACACTCGGTGAAGACCATCGCCCTGAATCGCACCTGATTCCACGGATTATCTATGCAGCGATGGGAAAATTACCACAAATCAACATCTATGGCACTGACTATCCAACGCCGGATGGCACCTGCATCCGAGACTACATCCATATAGAAGATTTGTGCAGGGCACATCTGCTGGCACTGGATAAGCTTCATCAAAGCAGCGAACTTATCTACAACTTAGGCAACGGAAAGGGTTATTCGGTCAGAGAAGTAATCGACACAGCCAAAAAGGGTTCGGGCAAGGATTTTAAGGTCGTAGAAGCAGGCCGTCGGCCGGGTGACCCGCCTGTCCTGACATCAGACGCTACTAAAGCAAAAAAAGAGCTTGGCTGGAAAACCGAATTTCCCGAACTGGAAAAAATAGTCGCTACCGCCTGGAAATGGCATAACAAACACCCAAACGGCTACCTGGATTAAACTTGTCTGACGACAGTCAAGATTTGAGAATATCTGAGAATGGTATGAGTGAAATTTTTATTGGTATTGATTTAGGTGGAACGTTTATAAAGGTCGGCTGTTTTGATTCGCAGTTAAAACTTCTATCCAAAATATCAGCCCCTACAGAGCCGGAAAAAAAGGCCAGGATAGTTATAGAGAATATTGCCAGAGCAGCCGAGCAGTGCGTAGCCAAAGCCGATTTTACTATGGATGATGTATCTGCAGTCGGCCTTGGCTGTCCCGGCCCTGCTCGGTATAGTGAAGGAATCATTGAAGCAGCTACAAATTTCCCGACCTTCAGAAACATCCCTATCCGAAAGATGATCAGCGACAGATTAGGCGGAAAAACAATCGTGTTTGAGAACGACGCCAACGTCGCCTGCTTCGGTGAATTCATCGCCGGTGCCGGAAAAGATGTTGACGATATGGTCTTTTTCACACTGGGAACAGGAATTGGCGGCGGCATTATAAATAAAGGAAAACTACTTTCCGGGGCTGGCGATAACGCCGCCGAGCTTGGGCACATTATAATCTATCCGGATGGCCGATTGTGCAATTGCGGCCAGAGGGGCTGCGTTGAAGCGTATGCCTCGGCGACCAATACCGCAAAAAGAGCCACCGAGGCTGGCGAAAGGGGCCAGCCGTCGAGCTTAAAAAAAGTCCTCGATGAAAAAGGTGAAATCACCTGCAAGGATGTCTACGACCATTTGAAAGCCGGCGACAAATTAGCCAAACAGATAACAGATGAAACCGCAAAAGCCCTTGCACTTGTCTGTATCAATATGCTTCACGCTACCGAGCCAAAACGCATCGTCTTCGCAGGCGGTATGATTGCCGCAGGTGATATACTATTAAACAGGATAAAAGATTATTTCAATGAGCATATCTGGAATTTGAGGCAGGAAACCGTCGATATCTGTTTTGCCACACTGGGCGAAGACGCCGGAATCATCGGCGCCGCTGCCCTGGCAAAGCAATATATGAACCAAAGCATCTAAGAGAGGTAAACTTTGCAAGAGGCTGCCAATGAAAGCTGATTTGCGCCAGAAGCGAAAAAGTTTTACAATCAGTTATCCGAGTGATATAATACTGTCTGTGGTAAGGTGATTGTTCTGGTTGAGTTAAGAGTCAACGATATGGCAAAAGACGTTCTTGCAATAATTGAAGGCCTGAAAGACCAGGCAAGTCAAAAGTACAAGGCGGAAATCAAAGGGATTTTCGGCTCGTACGTCCGCGGCGATCAAACCAGCGAGAGCGATATCGACGTTTTAGTCGATTTTCATCGTGACGCTGACCTTTTTGATTTTGTGGGTCTTTCACTATTTCTCGAAGAACACTTAGGCCACAAGGTCGATGTGGTTCCTTTAAGCTCGCTGCGAGAAGAAATAAGAGACTATGTTATGAATGAAGTGGTTTATCTATGAGAGAACACAGGCTTTATTTGAACGATATCCTAAAGGCCCTCGAAGCTGTAGAAGATTTTGTAGAAGGCCTGAATTTTGAGGACTTCAAACAAGACGATAAAACCTCAAGTGCAGTTCTGCGAAAATTTGAAATAATCGGTGAGGCCGCTAAACAAGTTCCTGAAAGTATTAAACAAAAATATCCTGCCGTTGGGTGGAAAGAAATGGCTGGAATGAGAGATAAGCTAATTCACCTTTACTTTGGTATAAACTACGAACTCGTCTGGCAAACGATAAAAAATAGAATACCCGAAATTAAACCTGCAATTCGTCAAATCCTACAGAACCTTAAATAAAACCGGTAGCTCAAAGCCGTCAGCAGAAGGCAAACTGGAATCGGATTAAAGGTTCTTCTGTCTTTCATCTTCGCTGAGTAACTCATTTAATGAACCGGTGCGGTAACCCTGCAGGTCGATGGTTACGAACTTAAAGCCAAGCGATTTCAGTTTCTCAACTATGTTTGAACGGATTGGTTCTGCTGAAACTTTCTTTATATCCTGTGGATTGACTTCGATTCGAGCGATTGTATCGTGATGGCGGACGCGAAATTCAACAAAGCCAAGCGTCCGAAGAAACTGCTCCGCTTCATCGACCTGCCTTAATCGCTGCTCGGTAACCTCCAAGCCGTATGCAATCCTCGAAGCCAGGCAGGGTGATGAAGGCAAATCTGCAGTGGGCAGGTTCATTTGCCTGCTCAACTGACGAATGTCGTCTTTTGTCAGTTTGGCCTCTGCTAATGGGCAGCGGATGCTGAATACTTCCATAGCGCGATTGCCAGGCCGAAAATCATCGAGGTCATCGTAGTTGGTGCCGAAGACAACGTTGTCAAAGCCCTGCTCTTTGGCGATGTCCACAAGAATTCTGCATATACGCGATTTGCAATGAAAACACCGGTCGGCCTTATTAGCGGTAAAATTAGAGTCGCTCATTTCACCGGAGTCGATAGTTTTTAGTTTTGCGCCGATACTTTGTGCAAATTCTTTGGCCCTCTGTAATTGGCCGATTGGCTCAGCAGGCCCGA
>CAZKYA010000090.1:6834-8271 GCA_964556725.1 uncultured Pirellulales bacterium | reverse complement strand
TATATTTGTGCTTGTTCTTGTGGGGTTGCATTGGATAAGTCCACATCATAGCCATATCTTTTTAACGCATCCGCTTTGATATAAGCCATAATGCTCGCAAAATGCTTATCTGGCTCAATACGATTTTTTCTTCCTTTGTCATCTGGATAAACAACGCTTAGGATTTTATTTGTTTCCCACTCCCTCGGTTCAATTTCAACTTCCATTGAGAAACCATATTCAGATAGAGAATTAATTGTGGGAACCGGATATGATTGCGCCTGTGCTCCTTCACACTCACAAAGGCCCGGAACAATAACAGGTGTAACAAAGCCATCATCCAGGCCAATGTCAAAATGCCTTTTTTTCATATGGATGAAAAATGGAAAATTACCTGAATACCATAACCCCCTTACCTTTTCAGCTGCACCTCTGGCGACATATCTTGATTGAACATCCAGCTTCACAAGTTCTCGGTCAAGAGTCAGTGTCATCGCCTCATCAAATGTATGTTCAGTATCTTGAAGGGCCAGAACTGCGATATAGCTTCCAAGAACATTTGAAAAGTTATCTTCCCATGAAAATGCACTCGGAAATTCTGTATAAAATCCGCAGGACTTATAACCAAACCATGTAAGAATCTCATGCCAGGTCCCGGCTGTATAGGCAAGGTATTGTCCAATCCTGACGGAAATATCACGTGCAATACGTTCTTTGTCATTTGGTGACAAATCCTTCCAGTTTTCTGGATAGGCAAGCTTTACGAAACACAGCGACCCCTCTTTTAATTTGAATGAAAATTCAGTCTCATTTTTCTCTATGTGTTCAATGGTTTTATCTGTGAGGTATGCTGTCCAGTCAGCAGCTTCGCGTACATGATAAATGTCTATATGTCCTGCCTTGCAGGTATATACTATACCGCTTTTTTCTGACCGATTATTCCTGTATCCATGTCTTCCCAGGTCTTTGCGCTCTAAGAAAGGCGTTTTTAGTGTTGGACTGGGATAGGACCCAAGTTCAGATTGGGGCGGCTTTTTGGCGTCTCTTCGTTCAAGAAATCTTGCGTGTGACACACTAATCCCGTACAAGGACATAAAAAAGCACATTAGCAGAATAGCGCTAATCTTTCTTTCAAGATGATAAATATCTTTCATTTCGAACACTTATCTTCCGAATAAAATAAATCGGTGGTTTTGCTCGTGTCTTTTATAATACGTTTTTGAGTTTTCTATACTATTAAAGCAAACCCTTATATCTTGTCAATAGCCATGTGGTTTTGGGAATTGCCCGCCTTGCCCGTGGCTTCGCCCCGAGGCGAGCCGCGAGGCAGGCCGGCGTTCTGCGCATATTATAAAAACAAGCTGCAGGAAAATTTGGTGCAATATATTGGCACACTTAACACACTCGTCACGGCTTGTCAGGGCGAAGCCTGCCGTGGCCCGACGGAGCGAGCCGTAG
>CAZKYA010000090.1:0-6734 GCA_964556725.1 uncultured Pirellulales bacterium | reverse complement strand
TGCTGCACAATTCCTTCACCCTGTTTCGATGTTCTATCTTGAAGGATTCGTTTATTTCATATTCACTACTCGATATTATTTTTACTTTTTTTAATACCGCATCTATCAACGCTGATATTTTGACCATCTCTTCAGCCCCCATTCCATTTCTTGTAACAATAGGCGTGCCTAATCTGATGCCGCTTGTTATGTGACGGTCTTTATTGTCGTATGGCAGAGTGATTTTGTTGGTAACTATGCCGCATTCTTCAAGGCATTTCTCTGCCGTCGCACCGGCCAGATTTTCTCGAAAATTACTGACGTTTATCAGAATCATATGGTTATCTGTCCCGCCGGTTAAAACGTCGTATCCTGAAACCACTAAGCTGTCGGATAGTTTTTTTGCGTTTTCTACGATTTTGAATTGTCTTGCTTTGTATTCATCGGAAAGTGTTTCCTTGAAAAAGACTGCCTTGGCTGCGATATTGTTCAGATATGGTGTCCCCTGCGCGCCTGGAAATGTCGCCTCTTCGATATGTTGCCATAAAGCTATATTCTTTGTCCTTACTCTTATTTTCTGGTCGTAGTCTTTGCCCATTATAATCAGGCCGCCTCTCGGTCCGCCCGGCTTATACGTGCTTGTGGTTGTAAAATGCGCATAATCTACCGACGATGGATGGGCACCGGCTATGACCAATCCTGCTATATGTGAGATATCCGCTAAAAGATATGCCCCCACCTCATCTGCAATCTCTCTGAACGTCTTAAAATCTATCTTTCTCGAATAGGCGCTCGCACCACATATAATCAGTTTTGGTCTGACTTTGATTGCCTTGTCCCTGATAGCATCGTAATTCAGCAGGTATGTTTCTTTATCGACATAGTAATTTTCCACATCGAAGAATTTGCTGGTAAAGGAAGCTTTCGAGCCGTGGGAATAGTGTCCACCCTGTCCTAAACCCATACTCAATATTTTATCCGCCGGACGTCTGGCGGATCTGTCGCCCGGCTCAAGTAGTGCCGTCATAACAATTAGATTTGCGGAAGTTCCTGAGTGTGGCTGAACGTTTACATATTTTGCATCGAATGCCTCTTTTGCCCTGGCAACAGCAAGTCTCTCCACCTCATCAACAACCTCGCATCCGCCGTGTAATCTGGCACCGGCGAAACCCTCAGCCGTCTTATTCTGAATAATCGAGCCGAGGGCTGCTAAAACCGCCCGCGAACAAATATTTTCTGCTGCTATAAGCTGCAAGTTGTTTTGCAGCCGTTCATACTCTTTTGTTATTAGCTCATAGACTTCTGCATCTGATTCCCTCAAAGCGTCGAACTGACCTTCGTGATACTCCTGCGAGGGTTTATCCGCCGCTTGCCCGCCGTTTGTTTGGCGGGTTCTTTTGGCGGACAGTTTTTCCGACTTGTCGGACGAGTCCAATATCATTTCTAACACCTTCAAATTCTTAAGTATTTAGCCCCCCAATTTATTGGGGGGTCATCATTCTATTTATCCCCTGCCTGTCCGCCGCTTGCCCGCCATTCGTGTGGCGGGTTCTTTTGGCGGATTTCACTGGGGGTTTACCCTCGAACTTCGTTGTCGGGGGTTATTGCCTGGGTTGACATTACTATCCGAAAATGACCCTCACAATATCGTTAAACGTTACGTAAAGAACAAATGCACCTATGAGCACCCAGCCGGCATAAGCTATTACTCCCTGAGTCCGCTCGCTCAACGCAGAACCCTTGATTTTTTCAATAAGTAAAAGCACAATCAGTCCTCCGTCGAGTGGCGGCAATGGCAAAAAGTTAAATACGGCAATCACGGCACTTATCAGGCCGAGAAGGTAAAGGTAGTAAGTTAGCGGCTGGTGGGCAACAACCTGATAGCTAAGAGCAATAATACCAACCGGCCCCATTAAAGCAGTCTTAGGGCTTAAAAGACCGACAATCAATCCCTTTAACGTTGCATAGGTTTGGGCTATGAACATAATGGTTTTTCGCAAGCCCATTGCGACGCCGTCGATTGGACCGCTTGCCTTATAAAGCCGCTCCAAACGCTCAAAGGGAATAAACTCCCCAAAGGCAGATTTGACCGTAATAAAATCTTCACCGCTATCCACATTTAAAGCTACATTCCCCGCCGTTTCCGCATCGACTCGCCAATCAATCGTGATACGCTCACCTCGATACTTGCGTGTTTCCCTGATGACATCGTAGAAGTTCGACACACCGACCCCATCAACAGCCATTATTTTGGCTCCGCGGGGAATTTCCAGCTTCACCGGCCCACCTTCTGTATCAATGGTCTTTGCCACAACCGCATGCTGGGTATCAAACATCGGCAAATATGAAATCCCGATGGCTGCTTCGTTAACATCTCTGTGTCGCTTTGGTATGACGCTAATCGTTTGTTCAAATTCTGTGCCATTAGCATCCGTTCGCAGCACTTTAATCGGCAACTCTTTGTCTCCGTATTTTTTTACAACCTCACGGAACTCCTCAGATGTCGGGCATATAACATCGCCGATGCTCAAAATGACATCACCGCTTTGCAAAAATGGTTTCGCCCTCACTTTTTCGATAATACCTGTTTTCTCCAATAATTGCCGTCCCTTAGTGGCAAATTTCATCCAGAGCGGCTTTTTAACCTCGATATTTTCCATTCGCAGCCGCGGCACCATAGAATATATATGACCTGTCTCATCCGAGACAAGCTCCAGCCCGACTTTGCTCCCGACCAGCGTCAGTTTCCCACTCTCGTCAGTTCGTTCAGCCAGCAACGTTACTTCCGGAGCAAGACTATTTTCTGCTATCTCCTGCAGTTCCCAGAAGTTTTGCACTTCTTTGCCGTTAATAGCTACGACCTTGTCACCCGGAAGAAGACCTGTTTTTGAATATAATTTATTCGGCTCAGAAACCTCCGCAATTGTTAGACTCGTTGCCTGTAAGATGCCAAAAGCTATCAATGGGTCACGGAACTCCTTTTCCGCCACAAGCACAAAATTTTCTTTAAGGTCATTCTCATGCTTCACTTTCAGCGGAATCACTTCGTTTACATCCGATAGAGCGGCTGCTATACGTATATTACTAAAATCAATGTCCTTACTCTCGCGGGCAATCTCAATTATCTCATCACCGGGCTTTAGGCCCGCACGCGCAGCCGGTGAATCCGCAAGCACTCCGCCGACCACCGCAGGCGGCAGCTTTATGCCGATAAGAAAAACTATCATAAAAACAACAATAGCACTTATAGCGTTGAAAACTACCCCTGCTGTTATAACACCCATACGTACGCCAACTGGTTTATTCGCAAACGAACGCGGGTCATCGCTGGCTTTGACCGGCCCGATATCATCCTGGCCTAACATCTTGACAAAACCGCCGAACGGGATAAGGCCGATTCGGTATTCGGTACCGTCGGCCTCAGCCGGTTTTTCATCGGTGGAGCTCAATTTGTCACCGCCGGATTCAACGTCCTCTTTGGCAAATAGATTGGGCAAAAAGCGAAACCGAAAACCGTTTTTCGTTCTTCGAATGCCGAGCAGAGTCGGCGGCATAAAAATCGAAAACGCCTCCACCTTTATCCCGGATAACTTCGCAACGACAAAGTGCCCGAATTCGTGAATGATAACCACAGCCCCAAACCCGATAATGACCTTCAGGATATTGCCGAATACGCCGATATTTCGTACAACCAACACAATAACTGCTGCAGAGACAGCAATCCAAAAAAATACATTGAAATATTTACCCGCCGGTTGTCTGGTGGGTTTACCCGCCGGATGTGAAGCGGACTTGTCCGCCTTATGTCTGGCGGACTTGTTCAACGAACCTTTTGTTTTAGACATTCCAGAACCTCTCTTCTTGCCCAGGCGTCTGCCTCAAGCAGCTCTTCGAGGGACACGTTTGTTTTAACCCTGTGTTTATTCAGGCAGTGTTCGACAAGCTCGATTATATTAACAAATTTAATTCTGCCATCCAGGAATTCTTGCACCGCTACTTCGTTGGCTGCATTGAAAACAGCCGTGGCCGTCCCGCCTGTTTGTGCAACCTTGTAACCTAATGACAGCGCACGAAACGTTTTAAGATTGGGCTTTTCAAATGTAAGTTTCCCTATATCCTCTAATCTCAGATGCTTGGTAATCCCGGCAACCCGCGCAGGATAAGTCAGAGCATATTGAATCGGTAGGCACATATCCGGGACGCCTAATTGTGCTATTACGGACCCATCTACAAATTCGACAAGTGAGTGGACTATCGACTCAGGATGTATCAAAACCTCTATTTTTTCGACAGGCACACCAAAAAGCCAGTGTGCCTCTATTATTTCAAGGGCTTTATTCATCATAGTGGCCGAGTCGATGGTGATTTTCGGCCCCATATCCCAGACAGGGTGCGAAAGTGCTTCCTCGAGGGTTACATTCTGAATATCTTGCGGCTTGGCTTTTCTAAATGGCCCGCCCGAGGCAGTGAGAATGATTTTGCTGACTTCTTCAGGGCGGCCTGACCGCATGGCTTGGAAAATCGCCGAATGCTCGCTGTCCACAGGCAGGATTGTGCCGTTATTTTCCCTCGCCGTTTTTGTGAGAAGTTCGCCTGCAATAACAAGCGGCTCTTTGTTTGCTATAGCAAGGGCCTTGCCGCACCGAGCAGCCGCAAGAACCGCAGGCAGACCCGCTGCACCAACAATCGCGGTAAGGACGACATCGACCTCTTCAAGCTGTGCAATCTCTATCAGACTATCCGGCCCAGTTAGTATCTCTGCTTCCAAATCGCCAATCAATTCAGTAAGCGTCTCTGCGTAATCGGCGTTTGTGATGGCGACAAACTTCGGCTTGTATCGCCTCGCTTGTTCGGCCAACAATTCAACGTTACTGTGAGCACTCAATGCAACAATCTCGTATTGCGCATTCTCCTTTTCGGGCGACGAGTTAAGTGCATCGATAACCCGCAGGGCATTTTTACCTATCGAACCCGTCGAACCCAGAATAGCAATACGCTTGGCCATATATTATTCTCTATGCCCCCGTGTCTTCTTGTCGCCTGCTGCCTCGACCTGCGTCGAGAGACGCAGAGGCCAGAAGACAAGAACGGGGGATTCTTTCTTATAATGGAGCGGAAATTTTCTCTTTTCGCTGGTTTTGGGCCCTGAATTGCCTCGGCGTCATACCTACAAGCTCCTTGAAGGTTCGGGTAAAATAGCTTTGATTATTATAGCCGATCTGAAAGCAAATCTCTGTGCAATTCTGGTCCGTCGCAAGCAACAGTTGTTTTGCCCGTTCTATCCGGACGCTGGTCAGGTAATCTATTGTGGTGATGTCCATCTGCTCTTTGAATAAGTGAGCCAGCCGGGAAACGCTAAGGTGCGAAGCCCTCGCAATTTCAGCAAGCGTAATGGGCTTATCGTAGTTGGCGTCGATATAGTTTATGGCAGGCCGAATCTGGGTTACCTTCCGCGCATCCTGTGAAGAATAGACCAATTCGATAAATTCATTCAACGCCGTGCTTATCCACGCGCACAGGTCCTCCTGGTTGTCGATTTGCATCACTTTGTTTACGTAACCGAGGTTCTTTTCGAGCATAACGTTAATATCCACTCCGCCTTCCACAGCCGACCGGCTCAGGATACTTAATAGTTCCAGCAGTCTCGCTTTAAGGATTCCCAGGTCGCCGATTGTTTTGAACAATATCTTTCCTAAGATGGAATTTAGAATCTCCTTGGCGCCAGTCCTGTCGCCGATTTTAACCTTACCCAATAGCTCCTGCTCACTTTTTAAGGGATACTGCCATTCGGCCCCGATTTTTTTTCTCTCACGGATGAACTCGCCTATCTGCGATTGCTGTTCCGAGCGTTCCTGTCGCCATCTGATAACCCGCGGGTCGAACCCGCCTACTTCATAAAGCAGGTCAAATAGAAACTCTGCTGCCTGGTGGATTTGTCGGCCTTGAATAATCGGCAGCTCATTCATTACCGCTATCAGTTTTTCTTTATTTATAGAAACATCCTTCAATCGTTTTTCGATATCCTCAATCAGGATTTGCGTTATGGGCTCCCAGAGACACTTGCCGAAGAATATCCCTCCCAGCGGCTTATCCACATCCATAACCGGCACGCAGACCAGAACTATACCGGCGTGGCAGAGCGTAATATAGGATTGTCCGGTCTCTATTGCTATATTAAGGCTTCGGCCACGCTCATTATTGCATCTTCTTAGGCCAACAGCATCATTTTGAACAATCTGGCAGAAGGCCGGATAGCAATCGCTGCTGCACATCTGTTTAATTTCTTTGCCCTTGATATCTCTGGTCTCCAGGCCAAGATGGAAGTGTTTGCGGAAAACACCCTCAATCTTCTCAAACCTTTCCTGGCCGAGCGATACTGCCAATCCGGATTCACTACTTGTTTTCACCATCGGGTAATCCTGATACGAAAATAGCAAGATAGTGCAATTATAGCGGATTTGCACAGAAATGCTACCCCCATTTACTGCTCGATACTTGATTGGTGAAGAAAAGGACAGAAGACAGATGACGGAGGACAGAGAACGGAAGGCGGATGACGGAAGGCAGCATACTGATTTATTATTTACTATTTTCGATTTTCTATTTTCCATTCCGTTGGGTGCTACTTTGTTTTTCTGTGAAATAAACTCTCCGTCGTCTGGTAATATGGGCAAAATTTTGGCGAATTTTCAACCAAATGCGATGATAGTTGCGCGGAAAAATCGGAAAAGCTAAAATTTTTTTTATTCTTTTCT
>CAZKYA010000089.1:0-8349 GCA_964556725.1 uncultured Pirellulales bacterium | reverse complement strand
GGTGGTTTTTTGCCTTTGCCGGGGATAATTTTATGCCCTTCTTGCTTCAGATGTGCAGCTTGAGCTTTAACTCCTCCGGGGAATTTAGGATTCAAGCTGCCGTCGTCTTTTATCACTCGCCAGTAAGGTGTTATTCGCTCCCTCGATTTGGTTCGACCTTGCTCACCACAGGCCGCTCGGGACATGTTTTTGCCATTGCGTAAATCTTCTTCTGCTACTTCAGCGGCAATGCGGATAAAAATGCCGGTAGTTAAAGGACAGGTTGTTTCTGCCTTGAAGTCTTTGGCGAGTTTATCTCTGATTTGTTTTACAATAACGAGTTTTCCTTTTTTAATCTTTCGTATCTGCTCATCGACCAGAAGTGGTGTTGGCACAAGGACTCGTCTGCCGCCAAATCTCTTTTCCCACTTTGCTGGGCCTGTAACCACCTTAGGCAAACCCGCCGGTGGATTTTCCAGCTTTTCCCGCCAGCTTTTCTTTGATTTCCACTTAATGCTCATACTTATCTGACAATACCAATCAAACTTTCCAAAATGACCGCAAGTATTGTATGCTTTTGTAAGCAATTGCTTCTGGTGATGGGTCGTACTTGAACACCTCTACGCTTAGCCACTTATCCCAGCCGATATCACGGATGGCAGCTACAATCGGCCCATAATCCAAATCTCCCATTCCAGGACCATAAAGATTGGGGTCGTTGACATGAAAATGGCCAATGTCTTCAGCCCTAACCGAACGGATAATCTCCGGCACAGGTTTTGACTCTGAGCACATTGCTTTGACATCCAGGTGAATCTTGAAGCTGGGATGATTAATCTGTCGCACCATTTTCATCCCTTCTGCAATAGTGTTAATAAAATCAGTCTCTACAGGTGACAGCGGCTCAAGGCAGATTGTCAAATCCAGCCCACCTGCCTTATCGAGAAGGGGGCTAATTAACTCCACGGCCTTGTTCCAGGCGCCTTCTTTGGTTTGTCCCTTTACGATGCTCCGCTGCTTCGGAGAGCCAAGCACCAGCACACTACCGCCTAAATCGCTGCACAAATCCAGCAGACAGGACAGGTAATCTTTTGTTTTGCTCCATATCTTGTCGTTCGTGGTCGTCATATGCAGGCCGGTCGGCCCGGCAAAAAGCCAGTGCAAACCGACAATCTCCAGACCCTGGTCCTTGATGATTTGCCGGGTTTCTTTTCTCTGCCTTGTAGTAATATCCTCTGCCGAACGTGACAGAGTAAATGGTGCTATCTCAATGCCATGGTATCCGAGCCGCCTCGCAGTCGCGCAGATTTCGGCCATCGGCCGACCTTCAAACATCTCATTGCATAGAGCGAATTTCATCAGACCTTATCCGGCACAACAAACGGCTCGCGGTAGTTTCGCTTCAAATACATATTCGCCCAATTACTATGCTCGCCGACAAATACCTCCTTCTCGGTATCCATCGTCAGCATCGGACCCATAGTCACAGGAGTCTTTGTCAGGTCAATCTCATTTGCTGCCAGATTTGCCAGCACCCCTTCAAACGAATCTGTCAGTTCTGCGTTGCCTTTTATCGAGTCCTTAATCTCGTTTTCCGATAGCTTCCTGCCAATACGGTATGAGATGTTGCCCATATGACTTAAAGCGCTGGAAATATGTATCTTCTCTATATCTGCGTTGAGGTCGCTGACTTTCCGACTTCGCACCGCCTTTATAAAGTTTGCAGCATGCCCGCCGCCATTGTCTCCTTTGAACTGCTTTATTTTCTTACCGTTATTGTCGTATGCCCAGCCGCCGCCTCCGCCACCGGCGAAGTAGCCATTCTCGCATTGAATCACTACGCCAATTTGAGTTACTTTTCGGTAGTAATCCATCTCTGGGTCGTCTTTTTTGCGAGGCAGGCCGCGAACTTCAAAAATCAAAGGGGCCGGCTTATAGTCAAAAAATACTATTTGCGTATTGGCCGTCTCACCGTCATCTTCATATCCCAACCTGCCGCCGATGCTTATAACCCTTGGGGGCAGCCCTTCTTGACCAAGAGCCCAGCGGGCTAAATCCATTTCGTGAACCCCCTGGTTGCCGATGTCACCGTTGCCGGTGTTCCAGACCCAGTGCCAGTCATAATGCAGATTTTTGCGCATCAATGGCTTCATATCAGCCGGACCGCACCAAAGATTGTAATCAACGCTTTCTGAAATCGGCTGAGGGCCATCTACCTTTCCGATACTGGTACGCTGCTTATAGCAAAAACCGCGAGCCCACTTGATGGCTCCCAGATTTCCCTCTCGGATATATTCAAATACCTCTATCAAACCAGGGTCGGAACGCTTCTGGCTGCCACCCTGAACGATGCGGTTGTACTTTCGAGCCGCCTCTATCATTCTTCGGCCTTCCCAGATATTGTGTGAGACCGGCTTTTCAACGTAAACGTCCTTGCCTGCCTGGCAGGCCCAGATGGTCATAAGAGAATGCCAGTGATTAGGCGTGGCGATGATAATGACATCGATGTTCTTATCATCCAGTAGTCTGCGATAATCAGCGTAGGCATCTACGTTTTCATTGCGTTTTTTGAAGCTGTCAACATCGCGCTGAAGAATTTCCTTATCCACGTCACAGAGCGCCACGACTCGCAAGCCGGGAATTTCACCGAACCATTTGATATGGCCATGCCCTCGACCGCGAATGCCTACCACCGCTGCACGGATGTCGTTGTTCGCACCAAGGACGCGGGAATACGGGGTCAACATTGCCATCACTGCACCTGCGGCCATCGAGCCCTTAATAAAGTCTCGACGAGTTAACTTACTCATAATACTTCTCCTTTATCTTCTACAATGATTCTATATAAAATATCTTGAATTCGGACTTTCAAATATTTCATTGTATAGAGCAAACCTCATCAAACCTTATCCGGCACAACAAACGGCTCGCGGTAGTTTCTCTTCAAATACATATTCGCCCGATCACTATGCTCGCCGATAAATACCTCCTTCTCGGTATCCATCGTCAGCATCGGGCCGCTAACCAGAGGAGTCTTCGTCAGGTCAATCTCGTTTGCTGCCAGATGTGCCAGCATACGTTCATACGAATCCGCCAGTTCCGCGTTGCTCTTTATCGATTCCTTGATTTCATCTGCCGACATCCTTTGGCCAATGCGGTGTGATATATTAGCCATATGGCAGAGAGCGCTGGATATGTGTCCTTCCTCGATATCGGCATTAAGGTCGCTGACTTTGCGGCTGCGCACGGCATCAATGAAGTTCTGGTGGTGCCCTCCGCCTCCTCCACCGGCAAATTGCTTTATCTTATTGCCGTTATTGTCGTAAGTCCAGCCACCGGCATCACCTGCGGCAAAATATCCGCCTTCACACTGAACACAGATACCAACCCGAGTGTCGCGGTAGTCGTCCATCGCTGAGTCGTCTTTCTTACGCGGCAGACCGCGAACTTCAAAAATCAGAGGAGCCGGCTTATAGTCAAAAAATGCTATCTGTGTATTTGCCGTCTCACCGTCATCTTCATATCCTAACCTGCCGCCGATGCTTGTAACTCTTGAGGGCAGCCCTTCTTGACCGAGAGCCCAGCGGGTTAAATCAACTTCGTGAACGCCCTGATTACCGATGTCACCATTACCTGTGTTCCATACCCAGTGCCAGTCGTAATGCAGTTTCTTGCGCATCAGCGGCTCCATATCGGCCGGACCACACCAGAGATTGTAATCGATGCTCTCTGGGATTGGTTGAGGACCGTTGGCCTTCCCGATACTGCCACGTTGATTATAGCATATACCGCGAATCCACAGAATTTTTCCTAAATTGCCCTGCCTGATATATTCAAAGGCCTGCTTATGCGCCTCGGAAGAACGTTTTTGCATACCGGTTTGCACAATCCGGTTGTACTTACGGGCCGCCTCGACCATTTTTCGACCTTCCCAGATTTCGTGCGAGGCCGGCTTTTCGATGTAAACATCTTTGCCTGCCTGGCATGCCCATACAGTTACCAGCGAATGCCAGTGGTTTGGTGTCGCCGATGTCACTACATCAATGCTTTTATCCTCCAGAAGTTTTCGAACATCGAGGTAAGTTTGAATCTTTTGCTCGTATTTCTTTTCATACTCTTTTGCACAGCGGCTTATATGGCTCTGGTCAGCATCGCAAATCGCCGCAACACGCACGCCTTGCAGCTTGTGGAAATAATCGATGTGCTTACTTCCCTGGCTGCCAACTCCTATTACTGCTATGCGGATGTCATCGTTTGCTCCGTGTACCCTGGAATAAGGAGCCGCCAAAACCATCGTTGCTCCGGCCGCTATCGAACTCTTGATAAAGTTTCGACGAGTTAATTTACTCATAATACTTCTCCTTATTTTCTACAATGTTTCTATCCAGATATCTTGGAGTTAGTCTTCACTACTATTTTGCTTGCGCGTATTCGCGGTAATATTCAGCCACTTTTCCTTGCTTTTCGTCTCCTTTATGGAAATACAATCTATATCGAAAAGTAATATTATCACCGGCCTTAATAGTCAAATCTCCGGTACCTTTCGGCTTATTCTCAAAATAATGCACTCCAAATGGATTAGCTGCAAACAATCCATAAGTGCGAACGTGCCACCACGTGGGATGTCTTGGGTTCTGAGGATGGTCAAAAATTGCCACTCCAACCACTTCGTCATTTAGCGGGCCGTGGTAATCACACCACGCCGCACGCTTGCCCCAGGCATCCTTGTCCTGATTGCCTGCGCTGTTGATAATATGTCCCTTGCCGACTTTTCCCTCCACTTGCATAGTCGGTGCAAGTCGTATGGCCATCGAACCTTCCTTGGTATCGCCAAAAGTTACTTCGCCATTCGAGGCGTGGATTGTAATCTCAAAGTCCATCATTTGTACTTCAGGCCTATAGTAGAATTTATGTGTCCGTGTATCGGTACAGACAATTTGGCCATCCCTGCCCACCCATTTATTTTGTGATTGGATGATACCAGCCTCCGGGCCGCTTTTTATTTCAGTAAATTTATCGTGAATAATCTTTTCAGAAGCTCCTTGCCAGAAGTCGTGGCCGTTTACCTCACCATGGGTAAACCAGAGTGAGCGGTGATGAGGATGGTCGTGCTCTTCGTTTTCTCCTTCTTTCATTGGCCAGTGACGTGTAATATTAACGCCTGTCGGCCCAATCACCGGATAAAAGTAAGGGAAAGCTGCTTCTTCATCCTTGAAGTTATACTCTGTAAATAGTTTCTCGTTGACTTCGACTCTCAATTTCTCTTTGAGGTCGATTACCTTGACTGCGGCATTGTTTTCTTTTCGACCGGTTTTCGCTTTGAAAGGATTCGCCATTCCTATAGCTTTACCGGAGGACCCTGCTGTAATCAGGCCAGCGCCAAAATACATCGATTCCTTGAGAAAATGTCGACGCGTTGACTTGCTCATAATATTTCCGTGTTATTTTCGAAAGTTATTCTGCCAAAATATCCTGTAATCAGCTTTTACTGTAGTATTGCTTGTGCATATTCCTGGTAATGTTCAGCCACTTTACCTTGCTTTTCATCTCCTTTATGAAAATACAATCTGTACCGAAAAGTAACACTTTCACCTCCCTTAATAGTTAAATCTCCGGTGCCTTTCGGTTTTTTCTCAAAAGAACTGACTCCAAATGGATTAGCTGCAAAAAGCCCATAATGGCGAACGTGCCACCACGTAGGGTGTCTCGGATTCTGAGGATGGTCAAAAATTGCCACTCCAACCACTTCGTCATTTAGCGGGCCGTAGTAATCACACCACGCCGCTCGCTTACCCCAGGCATTCTTATCACAATTACCTTCACTGTTAATGATATGACCCTTGCCGACGGTTCCTGTCACTTGCATAGTCGGTGCAACCCGTATGGCTAATGAAGCTTCTTCGGTATCTCCAAGAGTTACATCTCCATTCGAGGCGTGGATTGTAACCTCGAAGTCCATCATCTTTCCTTCAGGGCTGTTATAGAATTTATGTGTTCGTGTATCCGTGCAGATGACCTTATCATTCTCGCCTACCCATTTATTCCTTGATTGAATGATACCGACATCCTGACCGCTGCTGATTCTAAGGAATTCATCGTGAACTATCTTTTCATCCCCGCCTTGGTGCCAAAAATCACGATTGTTTACACTGCCGTGTGTAAACCATAGTGAGCGGTGATTAGGATGGTCGTGCTCTTCGTTTTCGCCCTCTTTCATTGGCCAGTGGCGTGTGATATTAACGCCAGTTGGCCCAATCACCGGATAAAAGTAAGGAAAATCTGATTCTTCATCCTTGAAGATATACTCCGTAAAAAGTTTTCCGTTTATTTCAACTCTTAATTTCTCTCCGAGGTCGATAATTTTGATTCCTGCACCGCTGTTTTTTTGTACGTTTTTTACTTCGGAAGGATTTGTCACTCCTGCAGCTTTAACTGCTGAACCTGCCGCAATCAGCCCAGCCCCCATATATATCGATTCTCTGAGAAAATCTCGACGTGTCTTATCGGTAGTGTTCATCTTTTTGCCTTTCTGGAAAGAGCACAGCTCTGTAAGCCAAACACTCCTTTTATTTTTAAGACGCTTTATCAAGGATGTTTATTGTGGCATTTTAACATACCTAATATTGTTATAAATACACATTATTTCTCAAATAAAGTATTCTGTCAAGTGAATTTCTAAAGGGTAGCCGTCCCGGGGATTGTGGGATTTTTTTGTGATTATTGTATTTTGTAGTAGAATTACCTTAATACCTTCTTTCTTGGTGGTTAGGACTTTGTAAACCGGGGTTGCTGATTGTATAATTGCAGGACTATGGAAAAGTTATTGACAAAACTTATTCAAGCTGAGACGACCCCTGAAAAGGGAGAACTGGCCGCGGCAAAGATAATTGCAACGGGGCTTGACCGCTTTGGCGTGGATTCTCGGGTTGATAATTGGGACGCAAACAGGGCAAATATCACTGCACATATTAAATCTACAGGAAAGAAAGGTGCACTTTTATTTGTCTGCCATCTTGATGTTGTCGGGGCTGGTGAAGCAAGCTGGGAAAAACCCCCTTTTGGGGCGATTGAAAGCGACGGTAAAATTTATGGCAGGGGGGCGACAGATATGAAAGGGGGAATTGCCGCAATTGTAACTGCTATCGGCCAAATTGTCGAGTCCGGCAGGGAACTACAAGGTGATATTATATTTGTTGCTGCTGCAGGTGAAGAGACCGATAGCTGCGGAGCGAAGAGATTTATTCACGACCGTGGTGGACAATTGCCCGAGCTTGCTGGCGTGGTTATCCCTGAGCCGACGGATTTTGCAGTTGTTACCGCGCATCGGGGGATATTGTGGCTTAAGGTCACAACCAAGGGCAAAGCCGCTCACAGCTCAGCACCACAGTTGGGGATAAACGCCATATACTCAATGAAATCTTTTTTAGATGAACTTCAAAAATATGAGATTGCCGCCGAATCACATGAACTATTAGGCAATTGCTCTATGAGCATTAATACAATCTCCGGCGGCAAGGAAATCAACGTTGTCCCGGATAGGTGCAGTATCGGTATAGATATTCGCACTTTGCCTGGGCAAAATCATCAGCAATTTATCGGGGATTTTGAAAAAATCTTTGCGAAATTAAAACAAAGAAATCCTGAATTTGATGCAGAAGTTATCGTTGTGCGTGAAGCAGGTGCGTTGGAGACAGACAAAAATTGTGATTTTGTTAAGGACCTTTGCTCTTGCCTGGGAATTAGCGAAACAAAGGCCGTTGGTTTTACTACGGATGGTCCTTATTTTGCCTCGTTGGGTGCGCCTGTAGTGATTTTTGGCCCGGGCAAGCCGCAGCTTGCTCATAAGCCGGACGAATATATTGACATCAGCGACTTAAAAAAGGCAGTCGAATATTACAAAAAAATCATTTTGAAATTTTTAGCCTGATTTTCACTGGCAGCATACAAGCCAAGCAAATTGTGTCAGCCAGATTTGCCCTTGAAGTAATGGAAAGTGTATACAAACAGTAGCAGCATCTGTAACAAGAAGAGGCTATTTGATGAAAATATATTATTGAAAGGCAATTTGAGTGGACCAATATAAAATAGACTTCAAGTCGATGCCATATCAGACACCGGTTACCGGCGTTAAGTCCAAAGCTTACGAGCAAAGAGGCAGAAAGCTGCGTTTGGCAGAGTTTACTAATGAATTTGTAGAGCTTGATTGGTGTACGAAAGGGCATATCGGATATATCCTTGAAGGTCAAATGGAAATAGACTTCGACGGAAAGGTAATTCAATTTGGCCCGGGTGATGGAGTGTTTATACCACCGGGCGAGAAACACAAGCACAAAGCTAAAGTTCTTACAGATGTGGTGAAAGTAATCCTGG
>CAZKYA010000088.1:6534-8479 GCA_964556725.1 uncultured Pirellulales bacterium | reverse complement strand
AGTGCGAGAAATTGTGTGTTCTGGGTGTCAAGGATGAGCCGGTGGCCATCGGCCGGCTGGAACGTTTCGTTGCTGATTATGAGCGCAACAGCGGTCATATCAAGATACCAAAGATTACAGCCAGGACAGGTAAGCGAGCGGCTGTTGTAGGCGCCGGCCCTGCCGGCCTTACCGTTGCGGGTGATTTGATTCGGCTCGGACACGATGTTACAGTCTTCGAGGCACTACAGGAACCGGGGGGTGTTCTGACTTACGGGATACCTGAGTTTCGTCTGCCCAAAGCGGTTGTTCAGGCGGAGGTTGGTTACCTTAAAAAGCTTGGAGTTAAGTTTGTGATGGATTTCGTAGTTGGCCGAAACAGCACAATCAAAGAGCTGCTGAATGAAGACGGTTTCGATGCGGTATTCATCGGCAGCGGTGCGGGTTTACCGTCATTTATGGGGGTTCCGGGTGAGAACCTGGTTGGAGTTTACTCAGCCAATGAATATCTGACGCGTTCCAACCTGATGAAGGCGTATTTGTTTCCGAAGTATGACACGCCGCCCATAAGGCGTGAGCGTGTTGCAGTTGTAGGTGGTGGTAACGTAGCTATGGATTCGGCGAGAACGGCGCTTCGTCTGGGGGCAGATGTAACGATTGTTTATCGCCGGGCCCGCGAACAGATGCCCGCCCGCATCGAGGAAATCCACCACGCCGAACAGGAAGGGGTCAAGATGAAGCTGCTTACCAATCCGGTTCGTATTATCGGTGACGAGTGTCACCGTGTCGTGGCAATGGAGTGCATAAAGATGAAGCTCGGTGAACCGGATGAGTCAGGCCGGCGAAGGCCCGTTCCTATCGAAGGTTCGCAGTTTACAATGGAGCTTGATACGGTCATCGTGGCCATTGGTAACAAGCCCAATCCGCTCATACCACAAACGATGCCGGAGCTGAAAACAACCAAGTGGGGCACAATTGTTGTCGATGAAAAAACTATGCAGACATCGGTTCCGGGTGTTTATGCAGGCGGTGACATTGTCTCCGGTGCTGCAACCGTGATTTTGGCGATGGGCCAGGGCCGAATCGCCGCCGCTGCAATAAACGATTACCTTGCAAAAAAGAAAAAAACCCGCAGCTAATTTTCAAACTGAAATCAAGTTCAACTATGAGTTGTTCACTATTATTTCGGTGCTTCTGCCGGCTTTGGTTCTGGCAAATTGCCCAGAATTTCCTTCATTTTCTCTGCTCTGATTTTCTGTAATTCTTCGGTCAAATCCTTTTCACGGAGCATAAATTCAAGAAAGTATTTCCCATTATCCATCGGAATGCTAATCTTGCCGACATAAGCACTATCATCAGCCTTGCTTGTTATTGTTTTTGGCTCGGTGTCTTTTCTTTTAGGGCCGGGTCCTCTGATTTCTATAGAGTCCATAAACTCGCACCTGGCGCCAACCATATCAGCTATGTTTATAAAGGCCTGGTCTATTGTTATATTTTGCATATTTACCGAGAGCGTGTGCTCGTGCAGGCAGGACCCCGGCTCCACAACCAACGGCACACCGGCGCGATTGGCTAAATCCTGAAATATCTTGTTCAACTTTTCATCATGGTAAGAAATGTCTACCTTCTGATTAAGTTTTAATTCTCTAAAAGTGGAATTGTCTACGACACGTATCTCCGGACTCTGGCCGGGAAAATCCATCCCTGAAATATACCACCTCGTATCTCCCGCTTCACGTCCAGTTTCAGCCGCTACCTGGCTCAATAGTTGGACGAGAGTTACAGGTGTAGGCAAATTAAATTCTGGCTCGTTCGGCTCTGGCTTAAGTGGTTTAATGACCGCTTTTAGGAAGGGGTACCCGTCACGTCCA
Source organism: uncultured Pirellulales bacterium (assembly GCA_964556725.1). Classification (GTDB taxonomy): domain Bacteria; phylum Planctomycetota; class Phycisphaerae; order Sedimentisphaerales; family Anaerobacaceae; genus CAZBWE01. The sequence goes on along the minus strand of CAZKYA010000088.1, from coordinate 6,629 downwards.
CGTGTTTCTTCATAAACTGGTTCCTTTCCAACAAGTTGACGCAGCAAATTGTTCAATTTTGCGTGCACATGGATGGGTGAAATCAGAATCTCTTG
>CAZKYA010000088.1:0-6434 GCA_964556725.1 uncultured Pirellulales bacterium | reverse complement strand
GATAAAACAAACTTCACTCCTGCCTTTTGCCCAATTTTCTCCAGCGCCTCAGCAATGGTAACATCTTTTAAATTTATACCGACATTTTTGCTGAGCTTTTCCTGCAACTGCATCTTATCGGCCTGGGCGTAAGCAGCCGAAATGCTAACTAAAGTAATTGCAACTATCATTTTTCTTAAACTCATCGCATTCATTTTTTGCTCCTTTGCTACTCTGCGTAGTAGCGTTGCTTCTACGCTACGAAGCACGAGTATCTAAAATAAAATTTTTCACAACAAACAAATCAAGTCCATCTCATCTTTATCATCGCTATAGCCGTTATCTGCTACCACCGGCTCAAATTTACTGATAATAATCCACATTGGCTGGTCGCTGTCCTTTTTCAAGTTGCCATTGGAATCAATAATTTTAATATCGCACTTAGCTAATTTTCTGCTGCTATCTTCAAAATTAATCATCACCCGTGGCCTACTACTTGTATGCTGGATATCAATTGTAGCTACGCCTTTTTTATCAATGAACCTGACCATTGCGTTGCCGTGGTTTTCAAATTTGACAGTGTGTGGTGGTTCAGTTTTAACCATTACGGCGATAAAAATAACCGCAGCAGCCGCAGCTATCCCTGCCGCTACCTTAAACACAATCGGATATTTTCTTGCGTAAAGCTTATTGCTCTTTGCCTCATCCAGTTTTTTTGATATTGCCTTGTTCAATTTATCCCAGTCAACACCGGCTAACTGCTCTGCGGTATTACGCTCAATAAGCAAATCTATTTCCTCTTTTCTTTCTTTCATTGCAGGTACTCTTTTAATAAAACCTTTAATTTTTGTCTTGCCCGAAATACATGCCATCTTGTCGCTTCGATCGAACAGTCCATAATCTCAGCGACTTCTTTATGCGACAAATCCTTCAGCCCAAAAAGCGATATCGCCTGAGCTTGTTTTTTCGACAGTTTCAACATTGCCTGCTGTATTGCCTGTTTCAACTCTACTGCATCTTCTGCTTTTGGCAGGGAAGATACTTTTTCCTGTTCACGATGGCACTCAAAAGTTCTGATTAACTCTGTTCTTTTTTTAGCTATTTTTCTTTGACTGATTGCTGTGTTGGCGACAATTCTTAAAAACCAGGCCTCAAATCGCTTCGGCTCTATTAGCTTATCGATACTCAGATAGGCCTTAACAAATCCGGCCTGAACAGCTTCGGCTGCGTCATCTACATTACCTAATATATTGACAGCCACCTGCATCGCGCTCCGTTGAAAAATTTTTACAAGCTCATCGAACGCCCCTCTGTTTCCTCCTTGGCTCGCCTGAACCAGTCGTTCAATATCAATGGCGTTGAGTTTCTGAGCATTGTTCACATCTGCGCCCTCGTCTTATATAGACTCGTAAATACCGCTAAACGTTAGTAAATTTCCATAAAAATTCGATATGATAACCCGTTTTTTGCCATTGTGCTCCAATCGGATTTGACAATTTATATATTTTTGGTATTATGTTTGCTTTTGCAATTTTTGGCAATCTTATAGGTGAATTTAACTTTTGAAATCGTGATAAGATTAGCAGGATTTTTGGCGATTAATAATGGAAGTTAAGCCGTTCAGAGCATTCAGGTTTGATGCCGGTGTTGTCGGCAATGTGGGTAGCTGTATTTCTCCTCCGTATGATGTTATCAGCGATGAAGAGCAGCAGCAACTCTATGAAAAAAGCGAATATAACATCGTGCGAATAATCAAAGGAAAGACCGCCACTTCTGATGACAGCAGCAATAACCAATACACACGGGCTGCTGACTATTTCAAAAGCTGGATAGAAAAAAGCATCTTAAAGCAGGATTCTGCTGAAGCCATCTATGCTTACGTTCAGGATTTTGAGTTGGCCGGTGAGCATTATCAGCGAAACAGTTTTATTGCTTTAGCCAAGCTCGAAGAATTTGGCAAAAACGTAAGACCGCACGAACAGACCCTTGATAAGCCAAGAATCGACCGGCTCAATCTTAAAAGGGCGACTATGGCTGACCTGGAGCTGGTTTTTATGCTTTATGAGGACAAAAATAAAATCGCTGACACGATTATTGAGAAGGCAGCCAGCCAAAAACCGCTAATTGACTTCGTTGATGAACAGGATGTTAGACATCGGCTCTTTGCTGTAGCGTTCAAAAAAGATATAGAGCAAATCGCAAGAATGATGAGCAATAAAAGCTGTATTATCGCCGATGGCCATCATCGCTATGAAACCGGCTTGATTTACTCTAAAGAAAACACCACCCCTGCAGCCAGATACCAAATGATGGCTTTTTGCAATTTCTGTCAGGAAGGGCTGGTCATTTTGGCTACCCACCGTCTTATCAGCAATCTGGAAAACTTTAGTATTAAAAAGTTAATTGACAACCTCAAAGAGAATTTCGAGATTACGCGATACCCTTTTGATTCAGATGCCATTAGAGAGCAAGCAAGACAAAAAATGCTTACTCAAATGAAGGTTGAGCATAATAACGATAAGAATGCCTTCGGAATTTATGGCGGAAACAACACTTTTTATGTAACTGTCTTAAAGGATAAACGAACAATAGAATCTATCAGTCCAAATACCAGGCGCGCCTGTAAATCGCTCGATGTTTCTGTGCTGCATAAATTGATTTTGGAAAAGCACCTGGGTATCGATGAGAAAAGACTTGCAAGCGGCGGTAACATCGAGTATATAAAAGATACTGCTGTCGCAATTAATGAATCGATTGTCAAGGTTGACAAGGGACACAGTCAAGCAGCTTTCTTTTTGAACCCCGTAAAAATCCAGCAGTTGAGGGTAGTTACAGAAGCCGGCGAAAGAATGCCGCAAAAGTCAACTTACTTTTATCCGAAGATGTATAGCGGCTTGACCATTAACAAATTGTAATTTTTATGGGAGATTATGTATGGTAGACTGGAAGAATCCGCCAAGATTGTTCATTCCTGGGCCGGTAAAGGTCAACGATGATGTTCTGCAGCAGCTTGCACGCCCGACACTGGGACATCGGGGTAAAGAGTATTCTCAGCTTCAGGGGCAAACTGTCGATATGCTCAAAAAAATTCTTTTCACTAATCAACACGTGTTTCTATTTACGTCCTCGGGTTCAGGTGGTTGGGAATCAGCTATTCGCAACTGCGTGGGCCTTGACGAAATAGTTCTGTGTACCTGTTGCGGTGCGTTCAGCGAGAAATGGGCAGATGTAGCCAGAAGCTGCGGCAGGGGTGTCGAGGAGCTAAAAGTTGAGTGGGGAGAACCTATCCTGCCTGAAATGATTGATGAAAAACTCGCAACTGGTAAGTACTCTGCGGTTACGCTTATGTATAACGAGACAAGCACCGGCCTGACGAATCCACTCTATGAAGTAAGCGAGATGATGAAGGAGAAATATCCCGATGTTCTTGTCTTTGTGGATGCGGTAAGTGCGATGGTGGGGCTTCCTTTGCATTTCGATGAGCTTGGCTGGGATGTTGCTTTTGCGTCGGTGCAAAAGGCCTTTGCGATTCCGCCTGGACTGGCTGTAGTGGCGGTCAGCAATCGAGCCATGGAAAAAAGCAAGAATGTTCCTGGCCGAGGTTATTACTTCGATTTTCAAGCGTTTGCAAAATCGGCAGAAAAAAATCAGACGCCCACAACGCCTACTATTCCTCATATTATGGCGTTGCATTACCAATGCGAAAAGTTGCTCAAAGAGGGTATGGAAAACGTCTGGAAAAGGCACAAAAAGATGGGTGAGTTTGTGAGAAACTGGGCGAAGAAAAAGTTTGAGTTGTTTTGCGAAGAAAAATATGCCTCGAATACATTGACAACGGTAAAAAATACCCCTGCAGCTTCCTTGCGGAAGCAAGGAGCAGGGGGTATTAACGTTGCGGAAGTAATCAACGCGATACAGCAAAAATACAATACCGTTTTTGGAAACGGCTACGGCAAGCTCAAAGAAGTGACCTTCAGAATTGCTCATATGGGCGATATTACCATCAGCGAGCTTAAGGAGCTTCTTGGCTGGATAGACGATGAAATCGGCTGAAAGATAACTTTTTAACATAAGCACTTTGTTTGAGTGACGCAAAAGCTAAAGTTGTCGAAACGAATTTCTTATAGGTGGATATTTTATTTTTTTACGCTTTTGCCCACAGTCTGTTTCTGTTTAATGCCGGAGCAATTTTTGCATTTCTTTCTGCTGCGACAGGGGGGAAAAGCTGGCTAACATACCCTTAGAGCTGCAATAAGACCTCGAGACAATCAAATTTTACAAAAAATTTACTTACACGTGTCAACCGGTTGGATACGATAAAGGTCTATATATAGTAGAGAAACAGGTTGCCTCAATGGATAATACTGACAAAAGTTTAATTGACGCCCATCTTCAGGGCGACCCGACGGCGTTTGCTGAGCTTGTACGCCGATACGGAGATAGTATTTTGGGGTATTTGATGAGAATGAGTGGAAGTCGTGAACAGGCAGAGGATTTTTTCCAGGAGACCTTTAAGCGTGTCCATGAAAAGGCCCATACACTTCAGAGCAATCAATTCAAGCCCTGGTTGTTTACAATCGCGACACGTGTGGCTATCGATGGTTTGCGCAAAGGGCCGCAGGTCGTATCACTGAATCAGAAACTGGATTGTGCTGATGGACGATGTGAGCAATTAAATGTGGTTGCAGTGGCGGATACTTCGTGTGAGCCATCGCAGCAGGCGGTAAGAACCGAGCAGAAAGAGCAGGTTCGGCTGGCTCTTGAGTCGCTGCCTGAGAAGCAGCGAGCAACGCTTGTTCTGGCCTATTTCCATCAGCTAAGTTACAGAGAGGTCGCACAGGTTCTCGGCTGTTCCATTGGGACGGTGAAAACACAAATGTTCAGGGCACTTAAGACCCTGTCGCAAAGATTACCTGATATTTCGGAACAAATAAAATGAAAGGGCATCTTACAGAACGGGAGCTTATCGAATACCAGTTCAAGCTGGCCTCTGGTATCCGGATGGAAGAAATCGCCGGGCATCTGGAAAGATGCGTTCAGTGCCGTGAGCAGTTAGAGCAGCTAAAGAGGAAATTTTCGGCTCTGGATTTACTGCGCGAAGAAACGAAAGTATCTGAAGATTTGGTCTCTAAGGTGGTAGAGCAGGCACAGACTGGTGTTAGCAATTTAACATCAAAAAAGAGATTGCTTCGCTTCGCTCGCAATGACAGGCGGAGATGGATTGGTGTTGCGGCAGTTCTTGTGTTGGGGCTGATGTTCGTAGTCGCCCATTTAACTGGGGGCAGAAGGGAATATGGAGTTCCAGAGGAATCGAAAGCACCGATAGTGAAAAAGTTAGATGAGAGAGGGCTTGTTGCTGGATTAAAAGAAAAAAAAGCTGAGGTCGAGAATGAATTTGAGCAGCCACCTTTTGCGCCGGCAAGTGCGATTGAATTGGTAACGCTGCCAAGGCGGGATAAGGTGCAGCTTACGATTTATAATTCTGCCGATTTGACATTGGTCCGAGAAAGGCGAAATCTGACCCTGAAAAAGGGCTGGAACTGGCTGCAATTTATGTGGGCAAATACATTGATTGACCCGACTTCGCTTAGCTTGGAGCCGCTGGAAAAGGCAGACAAGATTGATATACAGCAGTTGGTGTTCCCGGCACGGCTGCGGGAGCTTGGGCGGTGGCTCATCCGCTCGGAAGTTAGTGGACAGGTGCCGTTTGAGATAACGTATTTTACCAGCGGCCTTTCCTGGCGGGCGTTTTATATGGGGACACTTTCTCAAGACGAGAAAAAAATGCATCTGCAGGGTTATGTGCGGGTCGGCAACAGTAGCGGTGAAGATTATGAAAATGCACAGACCCGGCTGATTGTCGGCAAAGTGCACCTGCTTGATGAAATAGCAGAATTAGCAAGACGCCAGTATCCCTACGGTGCTCCAATAATCCACGGCTATCAACTTAGCGGCTATGCTGGTGAATTGGGTGAATTGAATAGAGACAAACTATCAGATAGCTTGTCGTCAATGAGGGTATTGTTTGAGGACAAGGAACGTGGCCTAAAGGAGATAAGAAAAGAAGGGCTCAGTGAATATTTCCTCTACACGATTGAAGGAACAGAAACTATACCCGATAAGTGGGGCAAACGCCTGCTTTCGTTTGAGGCTGAGGATGTTAACGTAACGAGTCTATATAAATATGATGAAGAGCACTATGGCAATCAGACCATAAGGTTCGTTTCGTTCGCGAACGATAAGAAACACAATCTCGGTGAAACGCCGATTCCAAATGGCGATGTGAAGATATACAGCCAGGCCGACAAGCAGGGATATCTATCTTATGTCGGCGGGACGGGCATAAAATATATTCCCGTGAATGAAGAGATAGAATTAAATCTTGGCCCAGCCCGCTTGGTTAAGGTAGAACCGACACTTATGGACTTTAAGACAGACAACTATATTTTCGACTA
>CAZKYA010000087.1:0-8650 GCA_964556725.1 uncultured Pirellulales bacterium | reverse complement strand
CCACGCCTGAGGGACATTGCAGCAGACAGGCCTTGCAGTTAATGCACAAATCCAGGAATTTCCTGAACTGCGGCGATTCAAAATCCTTATCGTCCAGTTGCCCCGTTGCCCAGAAATGAAGGATATTTGCCTTCGCTCGTGAGCTGCCCAATTCTTCGCCAACCGCCCGAAATAACGGACACATCCTCAAATCCGGCTCACAGCTTCGGCAAAGCCCGCACCCATAACATTGCTCAAGCTCCAACTCAAGCTCATCTCTATCAAAAAACAAATCCGTCTTGATTTTCTCCGGCAAAATCTTGTGTTCTGCCCTTAAGTTCTTGACCATAACGTCAGCATCGTCGTTGATAATCTTGCCGGGATTCATTAGGTTGTCGGGGTCGAATATATTTTTGATTTTGCAGAGTATCTCATAATATTCGTCACCATATTGCTGTCTTATAAAAGCGGCTCTTACCAATCCATCTGCATGCTCGCCGCTGATTGACCCGCCAAGCGACCAGGCGAGTGAGAAAACATCATTTGCTATCGCCCGCATCTTTTGGACATCAGCCGGCTCACTTAAATCCAGATAGGGACGCAAATGCAGCTCCCCGTCACCAGCGTGTCCAAAGAAGGAAACTTCAAAGTCATATTTTTTCCCTATCTTTTGTATCCCTGAAATATATTCACCCAGTCGTTTGTAATCTACACTGGTATCCTCCATAAACTCTGCGGGATGCTTTTTACCCTTTTTTCTGTATAGTAGTGGCCCTGCATCCTTGCGAGATTTCCATAACCGCTTCTGTTCATTCTCGTCAAAAAAGGTCCTCCGCCCGCTTGCTAAATTTCCCACTGCTGAGTCAGTTTTTTCTATTTTCTTACGCACTTGCTGCTCTGTCGCGCCAATGTGCTCGACCAGAAGAACAGCAGCAGCGCCGGCTGGCAAAATATCCCGATATTCAGACAGGGCTTCAATGGCCAGAGCAGTTAGAGTTTTGTCCATCAATTCACATGCTGATGCCCCGCTGTCAACAATGGTTGGCACCGCCTGGGCCATATCCTGCAGAGAATCGAACTCAAGCTGCAGCAGACCCTTAGCCGCTGGAAGTGTCACCGTCCTGAGTGTAATCTTCGTAAAAATGGCTAATGTTCCTTCCGACCCGGTTAATAATCGCGCTAAATCTATCTTTCCATTGTGACAAATCCCTGCAATGTTATAGCCGCTTCGATTCCGTCCAGCTTCAGGCAAAGCTCTGCTGATTATTTCTTGCTTGTCCCGAAGGATAGTTTTACATTCTTTCGCAATCAGGCCGACTCTTTCTCCTTCTGCCTCGAAATCATTTTTGAATTCAACCAAACTGCCATCAGCTAAAACCGCCTCGATACTTTCCACATAGTCTGCCATATAACCATATTTGAGCGAATGAGCACCTGTAGAATTATTGGCAACGCACCCCCCTGCTGTCGCTCGATTGCTGCTCGATGGGTCAGGCCCGATTTTCCTGTTGTGCTTGCTTAGATATTTATTCAAATCGTCCAGGACTACTCCCGGCTCGCAGACTACCGTCTCCCCATCGTTTCTAACATCGATAATTTTGTTCATATACCGGGTCATATCGAAGACTATGCCGCTGCACAGTGACTCTCCTGCTACTCCGCTGCCTGCTCCGCGGGCTGCCAGCGGTATGCCTTTGGCGCTGGCGTATTTAACAGCAGCGACTACGTCCGCGCTATCACGCGGTGCAACGATACATATCGGGACTATTCTGTAAATGCTTGCATCGGTGCTGTAAGCAACTCTGTGCAATATATCAGCAAAAACATCTCCTCGGATAATTTCAGCCAAATCGCCCGCAATGTGCTGCGGTTTCGCGTGCTTCGTTTCTTTTATGCCCATTGCAGTTGTGCTCTTTTCTGCTATTGCTCAAAATCGCGAGGCCAAAACTGGGCTTTCGAAATGATTCCGCTCATCCGTAGGACTGCGAGGTCATCTTCGCTGACCTGTCCGTTGATGAACTGCTGAACGATGGGATGGGGATGATTGTGGATATGGTCGGCATCGCCATCGGCAATAATCTTGCCGTTGTGCAGCATTACGATGCGGTCCGCTATTTTGTAGGCGCTTATCATATCGTGTGTAACAACGACCGTTGTCACGCCAAGTTCTCTTTGCAGCTTCAAGATAAGCTCATTAATTACATCCGCACGAATCGGGTCCAGGCCCGTAGTCGGCTCATCGTATAAAATTACTTCCGGATTTAACGCAATCGCACGTGCCAGTGCCACCCTTTTTTTCTGACCGCCAGAAAGATTGGCTGGATAATGATTCTGAAAACCGTCAAGACCGACCATTGCTAACTTGGCCTTAACAAGCTCCTCAACTTCCTTTGGGTCGGTTATCTTATAATGCTGCCTTATCGGAAACAGTATGTTTTCAGCAATGGTAAGACTGTCAAACAATGCCCCTCCCTGGAAAAGAAAACCGTAATGGGTGCGTATTTTGTTTAATTCATTTTCACCCAGATTATCGATTCGTCGTTTCTTAAAATATACCTCACCCGAGTTCGGCCGAAGCAATACTATCAAATGTTTTATTAAGACGGTCTTGCCACATCCGCTTGGTCCTATCACAACAGTTGTCTTGCCCTTCTCTATCGCCAGAGAAACATTATCCAGAACGATGTTGGAGCCGAACTTCTTCGTAATATTTTTGAGGACAAGCAGACCGTCACTGTTGTTGACCTGGCTCACATTTTTTCCATTGCCCTCTGTCACTTTTACTTTGACCCTTTTATGCACTCACATTTTTATACAGCATCATCCAACCAGACTTTTAATCGACCAAAACGTATTGTAAATTGCGTTGAAAATCATTGCCAGTGCCAGGTTTAACGCCAATATAGAGATAAAACTGACCACAAACGCCTCTGTGCATGCCTGGCCTACACCATGCGCTCCTTCCTTGCACGTAAAGCCCTTATAACAGCTAATGGATGCAATAGCTGCCCCGAAGAAAAAGCCCTTTACAACTCCGATTGTTACGTCCCAAAGTTCGACCGCAGAGGCGCTGAAGCTCCAATATGCCTTGCTGTTAATATCTTTTTGGATAACGCTCACGAGATATCCTCCTAAAATACCTAACAAATCCGCATAGATAATCAAAACCGGTGTAAGCAGCAGGCACGCCAGAACCCGCGGTGCTACAAGATACCGTATCGGGTCGGTGCCCATACTCCTGACAGCATCAATTTGCTCGGTAACATTCATCGTCCCTAATTCAGCGGTCAAGGCCCCTCCAATTCGCCCTGCTAACATGACCGCAGCAAGCACAGGCCCAAGTTCCTTAACGACTGAAATATTAATCAAAACTCCAAGGTGTTCTTCCATACCCATACTCTTGAGTTGGTCGTATGCCTGAATCGCCAGTGTCATTCCGACGAACGCTCCTGTTATCATTATAACCGGCACACTGCGAACGCCGATTATATTCATTTGTGCCCAGATTAGCGGATAAGTCCGACTTTTGACGCAGCTTCGTAAAGATGCAAGCATCGCTTGCCAGATAAACCTTGCAAACTGCCCTGAGTTGCTCACTCGGGCTATAGTTTTTGCTTCTATCGTTTTAATCATAATATTTGTCTCCCAACCTGTTTATTTTCTCGGCCAACATTTGCAGCCATAAGTCAATAGAAGCAACCCCTTTGTAATTCAGCTCTTTTTTTACATTGACAACATTTTCATTGTTCTTTTACCAGTCCTTCACCCTGTTGTCAAGGTTGCCATCATATTTCGGCATCAAACATTATATATTCGATATTGGCTATTTTAATCTGTTTCATCCTATGCGAAGTAAAATGCCTGCTCGGCTGAATAATTTATTTCTTTGTGTTCCTTACTTGATTTTTGATGTTCTTTATGGTTATTATGAGGTGTCCGCCCTCGGTGGACGATGCGGAAAGCTCTATTCTCCATCAACAGTTGCAAATCCAAAATGTCGCCCTATTTTCATTTCCATTTCGATTTTTAGATTTCGGGCATCCTTTAAGGTTTTTATATACCGGACACAGGCATAATCGCTCTATCCCGTTGCGTCTTATTCCTATCGGTCGTAGGAAATCGCTACTTACCAAACCTCCTAAATTCACACGAAATTTTTTAAGATAATTCTGTCTGCCATCAAATTTCCCATATTGAACAAAAAGCCCCATTTTTTGCTGAAAAACAGGGATTATTACCAATCACATTTGTATTATGTCCCTAATGCTCTGAAAATAAGAGAGTTATCGCTGATATAAGAAAATGGGGGATTCTTTAGATTATCATTTATCTTTCCTATTTTAACTCAAGTTTTTTATTTGTGAACTCCGATACTAATACAACTGGTTGTTATCTTGCCTATATTAACATACAGGCAATTAAAAAGACTTTATTTGGCATAATAAGCAATATATACAATATGGAAAGTTTGATTGGAGGCTAAATTATGATTCAAGAAGGAGTTTTAGAACGCTACTTGGCTTGTTTACTAAGAGGCGACAGGAAAGCATGTCGGGCCGTCATAGAGGAGACCCTGCAAACTGGTGTTCCTGCTAACTCAGTATATCTCCATGTAATATGGCCGATTATGGTCGAAATAGAAAAATTGCTGCGGTCGGACAAAATTACACCTGTTCAAGAGCATTTGGCTACCAGGATTAACCGAACAATAATTGACCAGCTTCAAAATAAGCTGCCCCGACGCCCGATTAAGGGTAAGAAAATAGTGGTATGTTGCGCACAAGACGAATTGCAGGAGCTTGGTGCTCAAATGATGACAGATTTGTTTGAAAGCGATGGTTGGGAGGTAAGATTTTTGGGTGGTGGCCTAACCAATGACGACATCCTTGCCTATATAAATGAATGTGCTCCTGATATCCTGCTGATATATGGCACTGCTCCAAAACAAGCACCGGATATACGGCGTCTAATAGATACTATAAAAGCAATAAATGCCTGGCCATATCTGCGTATAATGGTCTCGGGAGGCCTATTTAATAGGGCTGATGGGCTCTGGGAAGAAATCGGGGCTGATTTATTTGCTGCAACAGCCCATCAGGCACTCCAGGTGTCGTCAACAGAAACACCAATTCCGCGATTTGACCGCAGAACTATAAACCGCAGGAAAAAGAAGCAACAAGCAATGCCTCAGGAACAACCCGTGGAAGTTGTATAGCAGTAAGTAACTATATGGTAGATTTACAATTGGTGCGAATAGTCACCGTCTTTCCTTCTGAAGTTTGTATTCGACGGAGTCAGCAAGGGCCTGCCAGGAGGCATCGATAATATTCTCGGAGCAGCCGACTGTTCCCCAGGTGTCAGTTTTGTCTCTCGACTCAATTATTACGCGCACACGTGCGGCAGTTCCAGCTCTGGCATTAACAACTCGCACCTTATAATCAATCAGATGGACATCCTTGATACTCGGATAAATATTCTCCAGCGACTTTCGCAAAGCCGCATCCAGTGCGTTCACCGGACCATCGCCTTCACCTACAACATGCTCTACCTTATCACCAATCTTTAGTTTGACCGTTGCTTCGGTGACAAGGTCACCGGTTGCACGTTTCTCTGTGGTTACATAATACTTTATAAGCTCAAAGGACGGCTTATATGTGCCCATAATTTTTTTAACCAATAGGTCAAAGCTGGCATTAGCCACCTCAAATTGGAAACCTTCGTTCTCGAGTTGCTGAACACGGACGAGTATATCTTTAGCTAATTTTTTGTTTTCAGCTATCTCTGCCTTTTCCAGCTCGGCCAGGATGTTTGAGCGGCCACTTAGCTCAGATATGAGAAAACGACGCTCGTTGCCAACAAGCTCTGGAGCTATGTGTTCATAGGTGCGTTTGCTTTTGCGCAAAGCATCGACGTGAAGACCTGCCTTATGCGCAAAGGCACTTTCACCGACATAAGGCATGTTCATCACCGGTGTTAGGTTGCATATCTCAAAGATAGAGCGAGATATCTCTGTTAATGTCTTTATTTTTTTCGGACTAAGGACCTCAAAGCCCATCTTAAAAGAAAGATTGGGTATGACCGTGCACAGATTAGCATTGCCACATCTTTCACCGAGGCCGTTGATTGTTCCCTGGACGTGGCGGGCACCAGCTCGAACCGCAGCGAGGGAATTGGCTGTGGCACAGTCAGTATCATTATGGGTGTGGATTCCAACTGCCATTGAGCCGAGCTTCTCACAAACGGTCTTTGTAATCTCGTATACTTCATCGGGTACGGAGCCACCATTAGTATCGCAGAGCACCAGCACATCAGCGCCTGCTTCAGCAGCAGCGGACAGAACCTTCATCGCATATTCCGGGTTAATCTTGTATCCATCGAAGAAATGTTCGGCATCGAAGATAGTCTCCAGGCCGTGTTTTTTTAGAAACTCAATCGATTCGGAGCACATAATCAGGTTCTCATCCAGCGAACAGCCCAGCACATCTGTTACATGCATATCCCAGGTTTTGCCAACCACCGTGGCTGTTGGTGTCTTGCAGGAAAGTATTGCATTGAGCGAAACATCATCGGAAACCTTTGCGTCAGCTCGTCGAGTGCTGCCGAATGCTACGATTTTAGAATTTTTCAAACTTAGTTTCTTTACTTCGGCAAAGAACCGCATCTCCTTGGGGTTGGAAGCGGCATAGCCGCCTTCGATGTAATCAAGGCCAAGCTCGTCAAGGCATCTGGCGATTGATAGCTTATCTTCCAGTGAAAAACTGATGCCTTCAGCCTGCATGCCGTCACGAAGGGTGGTATCGTAGAGCTTTATCTTTTCCATAATTTGTCTCGTATTTCGTGGTCTGTAACCTATTGTTCAGTACATTTTTGTCATTTCATTCTACTCTACTGGGCTAAAAAGTAAAGAAAAAATCGTGTTTCGTTTGTGTATATTGGCTCCGGTACAGGCCAGTGTGAGGGCTGCGTATTGAGGAGAAAATGGCAAATTTTTTTGTAAAGTTGTTGTAATTAAATTCATAATTAAATATAATTTTTAGTTTATATAAATATCCATAAATGATGTATCGCATTAGGCGTAATTTACATGATTCTGACACAAATATTGCAGCCGACCTGCGTTAAAGTTCCGCTGGAAGGCAAAGACAAGAAAGCCATAATAACAGAGCTGGTGGATTTGCTCGATACCAATGGATTATTGTTAGACAGAGATGCTGCTTTAGAAGCCGTGTTGTTGCGTGAGCAAACCCGTAGCACCGGCATCGGCTCCGGGATTGCTATACCTCACGGCAAATGCAAAGCTGTAAAGGAACTTATTATGGCGGTCGGAATTGCGCCAGAGGGGATTGATTTTGAAAGCGTAGACGAAAAACCAGTATCAATTGTCATTTTGCTTATCTCACCGGCTGACCAGACCGGTCCTCATATCCAGGCACTGGCCCGGATAAGCAAACTGATGCTGGATGAATCATTCAAACAAGGACTTGAAAAAGCCACCTCTGCTGATGAGGTTTATGAACTTCTGAACGCCAAGGAGAACGAATAGGTGCTTATCGCTGATTGCTTGTCGTTGTTCGCTGTTTGCAGTTAGCGATTTGCTACGGCTTTTGGTGTCTCCCATAGAACCAGGCCGAGGTCATAGGGATTAATCAGGTCATCGTGTCTGGGCAGGACCCTCACAGCCACGCCGTGCTTGCCTGTCTTTGTGCAGGACATCGTGCCGGAGAACCAATGTTCACCATCCTGCCCTGAAGTTTCTTTGTAATCCATTCTTACAGATGAGCCGTCTTTAATGTTGCCCCATGCGTCTATAGGGCCGTGGTAAAGCTCAACCGAAACATCGTCAAGATTAACCTTGCCGAGCTTAACCAATGCTCTGACGCTCAATTGTGAACCAACTTTAAGCTGAGGTTTTTTGGGGTTTAGCTGTTCGTTGCCATCTCCATTTTTGACTTCCATTGTGACATCTTTGATGTCAAGGTTGGGCCAGGCATTTCTAATATCGGATTTCCACTGAGCAAAGGCCTTTGCTCTGGCCATAGCATCGGCGGTTAAATATCGCCATCTGGCTGCAGCCGGATTATAAAACCTTCGCGTGTACTCAGCAGCCATTCTGTGCGTGTTGAAACGTGGTGCTATCCACCTGATGGAATTCTTTACTCTGCGTATCCAGGCCCGCGGCAAATTGTCAGATGAACGAGTGTAAAACAACGGGACAACCTCATTTTCCAGCATGTTATAAATTGCTTGTGACTCGACCATATCCTGGTAGTTGTTATCCTCATAGCTTTCGCCTGCTCCGATAGCCCAGCCACCGTCGGGTGTATAACCTTCACACCACCATCCGTCTAAAGTGCTTATATTTAATGCGCCGTTAACCGCAGCTTTCATACCGCTTGTGCCGCTGGCTTCCATAGGTCTGCGGGGATTGCTAAGCCAGATATCGACTCCGCGGACTAAAAACCTCGCCACATCCATATCGTAGTCTTCCAGAAAAACTATTCGGCGTCTGACATCGTCTTGGCTGGCAAAATGAATAATTTGACTTATAATGTCCTTGCCCTCTGTATCTCTTGGGTGGGCCTTACCGGCAAAAATAATCTGAACAGGCCGATTTGGGTTGTTGAGTAGCTTTATAAGGCGCTGTGGGTCCTTGAGCAACAGATTACCCCTT
>CAZKYA010000086.1:0-8759 GCA_964556725.1 uncultured Pirellulales bacterium | reverse complement strand
GGATTTCCTGTTCCGCCGGCCAATATCGCAACTCGTCCGAGCTCAAGGTGGTGAATGGCACGCCTGCGGATAAATGGCTCGCACATAGCCGCAACTTCAATGGCGCTTAAGACCCTGGTTGGCTGGCCAAGTTTTTCAAGCGTCTCCTGCAGAGCGCACGAGTTGATGATAGTGGCTAACATTCCCATATAATCGGCTGTGTTTCTGGGTATGTTGCTGGTTCGAGAGAAGGTTTCGCCTCTGATGAAATTGCCGGCTCCAACCACGATGGCGACCTGCGGGCCGAGTTTAGATATCTCCGATATTCTTTCGGCGAGCGACTTCAGCGCCGAGCCGTCGATTCCAAACTCACCAGGCCCGCAAAAACTCTCACCGGAAAGTTTCAATAACACACGATTATATTTGCTCTTCGCCATTGTTTCGTATATGGTATTGTGTATCTCGTTTATCGTATTTTTAGCCGACTTCGAAGCGAGCAAATCTTTTTATTTTTGCCTGGCCGCCAGCTTTCTGGGCAGCTTCGGCGAGAACCTGCCCAACAGATTTGCTGTCGTCCTTGACGAACTTCTGGTCTAAAAGACAGTTCTCCTCGAAAAACTTCTTCATCTTGCCTTCGACAATTTTTTCTACGATATTGGCAGGTTTATTTTTGACCTGCTCTGCGTAAATGGCTTTTTCCCGCTCGATTATTTCAGGGCTAACGCCATCTTTATCCAACGACAGGGGTTTTGTTGCGGTGATGTGCATCGCAATATCGGCTGCGGTTTGTTTTAATACGTCTGAAGTGGCAATATTGTCATTGCTGGTTTCAATCTGAACCATTGTGCCGACTTTTTGATTGAAGTGAATGTATGTGCTTATAAGACCGTGGCCATCGAGCTTGTATTTTGCGTAATCGCCAACCTGTGTTTTTTCGCCGGTCTTGCTGGCTATTTCAGCAATAATATCGCCGAACTTTTGCCCATCAACGGCAGTATCGAGGATATTCTCTGGCCCCTCATCAGCTGGGCAGGCCAGGGCATAGTTTGCCAGCGCATCTGCAGCAGTAACAAAATCATCGCTTCTGGCTACAAAGTCAGTTTCACAGCAAAGTGTCGCCAAAATAGTTGTCTTGCCATCGGTGCTGGCTTTACCCACAACCAGGCCCTCCGAGGTTTCGCGGTCAGCCCGCCTGGATAAGGTTGCAAGACCTTTCTTTCTAAGTATGGTCATAGCTTGGTCGATATCACCTGCTGCTTCTTGAAGCGCCTTCTTGCAGTCCATCATCCCCTGTCCGGTCATCTTTCGCAGTTTAACCACCAACGAAGCCGAAATTTCCGCCATCTTAAAAACCTCTAATTGCGTGACTCGGTAACCATAACCTGTATTTCTTAATTACAACAATCGGCGGTGAAACCGCCCATCCTCCGTAGAAGTTCCATTTCGGAGGACGGGCCAGCTAAATATCATTCACTTTTTGCCTTTGCCTTTTTACTGTGTCTTTTGCTGCTCAGTTTCCTGTGAGGTTGATTCCACAGTTTCCGCTGATGCTTCCTCAACAGCGCCGGCGGCCACAGTTTCGGCATTAGGCTCCTCAGCGCGAGCCAAGGCAGGTCTTTTTGAACGGACCCGCTTCGGGCGTGGCGCCGGTTCCTTGTGGGCTGCGACCATCGTTTTACCTATTGCCACGGCATCGGCCAGTTCGTTAAGGATTAATTCTATCGCTCTAATGGAATCATCGTTGGCAGGAATGGCTACATCAACTTCATCAGGGTCCGAATCCGTATCGAGAAGCCCAACTGTTACAATTCCCAGCTTTTTAGCTTCGTGCAAAGCAAGGTATTCTTTCCTGGCATCGACCACCACAACCGCACCCGGCAAACGAGTCATATTGCGAACGCCCTGAAGATTAGCTTTTATCTTTCGCATTTCACGTTTGAGTCTCGATGCGTGCTTTTTGCTCTCACTTTCCAGCTCTCCTTTTTCCTGCATAGCTTCCAACTGCTCAAGCCACTGTAGTCGAGAGCGTATGGTTCTGAAGTTAGTGAGCATACCGCCAAGCCACCGCTCAGATACATAGTGCATCCCACACCTTTCCGCAACGGCCTGGACTGCTTTTTGTGCCTGGCGCTTGGTTCCGACAAAGACAACATCTTTACCGGAAGAGACTATCTCAGCGAGAAGCTTTCGAGCTATTAGAAGGCCCTTTAGGGTTTGTTTCACATCAATAATATGGATATTTCCACGTTTTGCGAAGATAAAGGGGGCCATTTTGGGGTTCCATCGGCCCGCACCATGTCCAAAATGCACACCTGCGTTAATCAGTTCACGAGTCAGGTTTTTATCCACAAAAACCTCCAAATAATTTACAACTAATCTATCCTGCCAACTATGAACAAACGGCTAAGTCCAGAAATCTAATAAAAATTGCATACTATGTCAAGAATTTTTGCTAAGTATAACAATATTTGGAGCTTGTGCACTATTTTTTCTTCTAATTTTATCGGCCAAAAATATAATATTGCTATATGATATATTCACCGAGGTAACCTGTGAAAAACCTGATTCTGAAAGACCTCCGGCTCACCAGCATGTAAGTGATGTCAAATAAGGCAGAGAGTATCGGCCTGTTTGGACATAAAAATCTTATCAGGAGCAATACTGGTGTGGAGAAGGTGAAGCTTGAAACATCAATAATAAGCATCCTTCAGGTAATATTTCTGTCATTTGCAGGCCTTGTTTTTGCCGAGAATATTGACCCTAATAAGGATGGCAGTCGGTATGCCTATGGCGAAAATGTCGGATGGCTGAACTTTAAGCCAAATCAAGGCCCTGGGGTAACCGTAAGTGATGACAGATTGACCGGTTTTGTCTGGGCGGAAAACATCGGCTGGATAAATCTCTCACCCAGTACATACGGTGGTGTTATTAATGATGTTATCGGCCGGCTTTCTGGTTATGCCTGGTGTGAAAATGTCGGCTGGATAAACTTCAACCCCAAAGTTCTCGGTGACCCAAATCGTTATGGTGTAATCATCGACCACGAAGGAAACCTTGCTGGCTGGGCCTGGGGCGAAAACATCGGCTGGATACATTTCCAATCCGCCTTTGTAGTTGATTGGGATGACCTGGCAAATTTTGCGACTCAGTGGCTCAAAGCAGGACCCGAGCTTGAGGCAGATTTGTACATAGATGAAAAGGTGGATTTGCTTGATTTCGGTATTCTTGCAAATAGCTGGCTCGATGAATGTCCCCTCGACTGGCAATTAGGTCCGGCCGGCTATAAGGTTAAAACTTCCTGGACCCCGAGGCCATGAAAAGCTGTTGCACAAAAAACAATATAATTTTATGGAGAAAACACGAATGGAATCAAAAAAAAGAGATGTCTTAATTATCATTTTGGCCGCTTTGTCATTTATAGTTCTTGGTGGTTTGACAGGAGAGGCCGGCAGTCTCGAACCCAGTGGGCCTCCACGACCAACGATGGTGACCCTTGACCAGCTCAGCACCCAGATTAATGGGTTATCTTCACCAGTCAACAAGGTTGTGCGAGGAGTAATTATATTTGGAAGAGGGGACAGTATCGCGTCAGATCAGACACCGGAGGTTGATCCCAATCGATGCGTTGTTCTTCTCAGCGATGTAGTGGTTTTCGAACGGGACAGCAATCCTGATGATAAATGGATATCTCGTAACGGTGCGTGTCTGCTTGGCTTGACTGATATGGCAATCACTATACAGGTAGAACCGCATCCGGCTGAGCAGATAGTCAGTTATCAGATAATCGAATATAAATAAGGGAGCAGAAAAGCAATTTGCAGCCTACAATTTACGGCGATTCACTTTCAGGTCGCTGCTGAGCTGGCTTGCTTTGTAACTCACAGGCCATAAACTAATACCAGACCGTAATTATAATATTTGGCTCAGTCTTTTTGGCCTGGACCTCACCTGTAATTGTGTTTGTCAGTTTTATCACAACACCGGGATTTTCTTTTAACCAGTTTGTAATCTGCTCATCGAGAAACTCAATAGCACCCGGATGCAGCTTTGTAAAAAAGGTCTTTACGCCAGTGATTCGGTTGGTAGGGACTTTTTCTTGGGCTGGTTTTGTTGCAGCGGCCTTCGGCATTTCAATCTTTGGTGCTTGCATTGCGCCCCTGCCGCCCAAATTCAATGGCGAGTGTGACACACTCGCTTTGCCGGTATCATCAAAAGGGGTTGGTTTATCAGGGTCGTTGCCAAAAGGAATCGGTTCATTAAGATTCTGATTGCCGAGATTATTTCTTCCAAAATTGTCCATACTCTTATTCCTCCCACAAGAATTATATTTTAATAATACAGTATAAATATGCCACAATCAATCGTCAAGCAAAAAACATCGTACTTTAGCCATCCTAACCTTATTTAAATTATAGACTAAATCAAATATTTTTGCTATTTCATCTATTTATGGCCCCCAAAAAACAGAAAAACGTTACGGTAGGGTTTGTGTCGCTGGGCTGTCCTAAAAATGTAGTTGATAGCGAAAAGATGCTGGCTGAAATCGCCCGAGTGGGGTTTTTGATAACCGCCGAGCCGGATAACGCCGACATCGTTGTCATCAATACCTGCGGTTTCATCGAACCTGCCAAAGCTGAAGCTATTGAAGCTATAAAACACGCTATAGCTTGCAAACATAATGGCAGCGTTAAAAAAGTAATTGTCGCAGGTTGTCTGTCACAAAGATTAGGCCAGCAGCTTTTTGAGCAGGTTGATGGCATCGATGCCATAGTCGGCCTTGGCCAGCGTGATAATATCGCACGAATAATCGAAAAAACTATTCTTTCCGGGCAGCCCGCAGCTTATCTGGGGCACTTGCCAGAGCAATGCAGTGACGATAGAGCCAGGTTACTTATTACCCCACGCCATTGGGCATACCTGCGAATCAGCGAGGGCTGTAATCACCGGTGCTCTTTTTGCACAATACCGGCAATCAGGGGTCGATTTAGAAGCAAACCCCAGGAGCTTGTTCTGGCAGAAGCCACAGAACTCGTCTCGGCAGGCGTAGTGGAATTAAACATAATCGCACAGGACACTACGAACTGGGGCCGGGATTTGAAAATGAAAAACGGTTTAAGCAAACTGATGAAGGAACTCGAGAAAATTCCGGGTCTTCACTGGATTCGACTGATGTATCTTTGGCCAGTGGGAATAACAGACCAGCTAATCGAAACCATTACGAACAGTGAAAAAATCGTTCACTATCTCGATATCCCTATCCAGCACGTAAACGATAAAATCCTAAAGTCAATGCGCCGGCCAGACACAAAAGAGCGACTCCAGCGTTTAGTTGAGAAACTGCGAGGCGCTATGTCCGACATTGTCCTGCGTACGACCCTGATAGTTGGTTTTCCCGGTGAAACTGAGCAGCAGTTCGCTGAACTTTTAGAGTTTATCAAATGGGCCAAATTTGATGCCCTTGGCTGCTTTAGATTCTATCCCGAATCCGGGACCGCTGCAGCCAGGATACCTGTTCAGGTCCCCGACGAGGTAAAACAACAGCGACTCAAAGAGCTAATGCTCACACAGCAGAAAACTGCCTTTGCCAAAAACAAAAGAAGAATCGGCGACGTCCTTACCTGCCTGGTCGATTCCGTTGACGGCCAAGGTGGCGGGCGGGGCCGCTTTTACGGCCAGGCGCCCGATATTGACAGTGTTTGTATTATAAAGAACTGCTCAGCAAAACCCGGTGAATTTATCAATACGAGGGTCATCGGAACAAAAGATTACGATTTGGTCGTTGACCCCGTTAGAAATAAGCACTCTAATACCAACGAAAACTTCCGGACCAAGACACCAACTTCTAACGGGATTGAACAAATTTAGTGTTGAATTTTAAGAAAACAGAATTAAACTTTCAGGCATGCTAAGATTCATCCCTAACATTTTGACTTTCGGTCGGCTTGTTTTAACCGTTGTTTTTCTGATTATGATTCTTTATTCCCCAAGGGCCGAAAATAAGACATTCTTTCTTGATATCACATTTGTAGTTTTTGTTATTGCAGGTGTTACTGATTTTGTTGATGGCATAGTGGCTCGTAAACTCAATGTTACAAGCAAGTTCGGGCGGATGATGGACCCGCTGGTCGATAAGATTCTGGTTTGCGGGGCTTTTATCTGTTTTGCACTTATTGGCGAACCGAAACTATTCGGTTTCGAGCGAGGGGCTCTGGCAGTTATTCATTGGTCAGTAGCTGGGATACTAATATTGCGAGAGGTTTATGTCACGATGCTGCGCCATATAGCAGAGGCCCGGGGTGTCAATTTTGCTGCCACTTTTTCCGGCAAGGCAAAGATGATTATACAGTGCTTTGCTATAGGCACGGTGGTGATTAAGATGGCTTATGTTCAGACCGCTACCTGGGGATACTGGTTTACCACAACTACTTTCGCAATTATGCTTATCGTTACTGTGGTCTCCGGGCTAAGAGCAACGCAGCGAAGTTCCTGGAAAAAAGCAACTGGTCGTTAATTTCTTTCGTTATCTAAGCATTCAAATTTTCATCAAAAGTTCATCTGTAACTTCGAGCGGATTTAACTCTATTTTGTTGAAGATTTCTTCTTCCAGTTCGAATATTAAAGGGTCCACTTCTCCTGTCTTAATATCGCTTTGAGTTTGTGTCCCGTGTAAATGAACATTTCTTTTATGAGCTTCTTCCAATCTCTCTTTTAATGGCACAATTTTATCGTGCATGACCCTTTTGTCGGCATAGTAAACGAGTTTTTCTTCCCAGGTGGTTGGTTTTTCTTTTTCGTCAAGAATTGCCATATATCTGTGTTTTTTTATGGTTAAAGCAAGTTCCGGATACTTTTTCCTCAGAAGTTCATAAGCAATATCTTCGTGACAAAGGCCTTGGTATTTTACTTTCAATTGTTGCCATTTTGCTTTGTCTTGCTCTACGATGGTCTGCTTCAATCCATTGTAATCTGATTCTCTAAAGTCACAAAACCGGGCAATATCGTGCAGCAGGCAGGCCCTATCTACAAGGTCAACATTGACTTCGATATTTTTCTCTTTTAGTCTTTGCGCCAGAAATACCGCCAACTTAGCCGCAGCTAAACCATGTTTTACTATATGCAGCGGAACGTGATGCCGTTTTATTATCTCGAAGCACTCTTTACGCGTTGGAAGATTGTATTTTTTCATCGATGAGTTCAGCCACTTTTTTGCCTGATTTTAGCATACCGCCGAATATCGGCCCCATTCTCGGCAGATTATATACATCGCAGACAGCCATACCTGCAGCGAAAATGCCCGGAAAAACCTCACCTGTTTTTTCCACGACACCGGCCTCCGACATTTCGACATTCATAAAATATTCCTGCAGGTTCTGTGGAAACAATTTCGGCTTTCTTTTTTTCAATATACTAACCAGCTCAGCAGGATGTCCGGTAGCGTCAATGGTGTATTTAGCGCAGATGCAAAAGGGGTCTACGTGTAGCCCAAGCGACCGCACAGCACCATTATTGACGACTATGCCTTGAACAACCTCGTCCTTTAGGACGATATCTTCTGCCTCTGTCAGGTTAAAAATCTCTGCTCCTGCCTGTTTGGCCCGGTAAGCTAATGCGGCGGCGAACTCTATTGCATCTGCTATGTACAAGTTCTCTTGTCTTTCTGTCGCAACACCTATTTCATCCAGGATATCTTTGTCTTCAAAAGTAACGACATTATAGCCGGCGGCACCACCCCAGATTCCTCCGCCTATGGAGAGTTTCTTTTCCACGATGGTGGTCTTGATTTTTGCCCTGGATAGGTAGTATCCAGCGGCCAGGCCCGCAGGGCCGGCACCAACAATCACCACATCATTGTTCAGGTGCTCGGTTAGCCGCTTACAATATTGCTCGATAATCGCTTTGGAAATGTCAATTTCTATCATTTTCGTTCCCTTTCAATGTTTGTTTTGAAATTACTGTTTATAAAACAAAAGGCACTCCCGCAAAAGAGTGCCTCAAAAGCTTAAAGCTAAAAACGTAAAACTAAAAACTATCGAATTTAATCTTTCGTTGTTTTGCTTTTTAAGGTTTTCGTTTTACACTTTTTTGCCTTCCTTCGCAGGTCCTAACCTGATCAGGTTCAGAGGGTTATCTCAGCTTTCAGCCGTTCATTTGGCATCCAGCACCCCTGGCAATATATCCTTATTGAGATATTATCATAGCTTTTATACAGTTACAAGAATTTTTTTAGCTCTTTTCAACAAACAGTAAAAACTTCCTGGAATTAAATCCACCTCAGTCCACCAAAATCAGCGATAACAGTCTTTTACTGTAAAACGTTGGACACTATTCTTTATAGCGGAAAAAGTCCTCTCACAGTCTCTATAAAACTTTTGTGCTGGTAAACTCAGGTAAAAGAAAAGTCGCTATGAGGAAATAAATCCCCACAGCGACTTAAACCCTAATTCTGTCTTTTATCGGGATATTTCTTTGTGGTTCACTCGGTCTTAGGTGCCTCTTCGACCGGCTTATAACTTTCTACAGTTAACCAAAGCTGCTCGTCTTTCTTTGTAACAACACCCTGTACCTCAACCTTTTTGTGCTTCATTGTTTTGCCGAGTTCTAGACCCTTTGCATCCAGCACCACATTATACTTCTCTTTTTCCGTTACCACAATCACACTCGTTATCACATCATTTGCATCCGTGGTAACATTTACAACACCCTGCACTGTGACCACATTGGGCTTTGGCTTCGGTTGCTCTGCCACCTGGGTTCTATCAGCGGCAAAGCATATCGAGCTC
>CAZKYA010000085.1:0-8804 GCA_964556725.1 uncultured Pirellulales bacterium | reverse complement strand
TTCTTGGAGCACGATGATGCCAACCGAGCTTTGATGGGTTCCAATATGCAGCGACAGGCAGTTCCGCTGCTCAAAACTGAGCTGCCTTTGGTTGGTACCGGAATGGAAAGTGTAGTCGGACAAAACTCGAGCATGGTTGTTCGTGCCGAAAACAGCGGTGTCGTTACCGCAGTGGACTCAACTAAGATAGTTCTGGACCACACTGAGGAATATAAGCTTAAAAAATTTGAAGGATTGAATGAAAGAACCTGCCTTAACCAGAAGCCCATAGTTAGACTGGGCGATAGGGTTAAAGCCGGTCAGATCATAGCAGATGGAGGTGGAACCGCTAATGGGGTCTTATCCCTCGGCAAAAATGTCCTTGTGGGATTTGTTTCTTTTGATGGTTTTAATTTTGAAGATGCCATTATCATCAGTGAGAAACTCTGCAAGGATGATAGCTTCACCAGCATTCATATCGACGAATTTACTGCTGAGGTTCGCGAGACCCGGCTCGGCAAGGAAGAATTTACCTGTGATATTCCAAACATCGGAGAAAGAGCACTGCGAAACCTCGATGAATATGGAGTGGTCCGAGAAGGAACAAGGATTTGCCAGGGTGATATCCTTGTAGGTAAAGTGGTACCTAAAAGTAAGACCGAACTGACACCTGAGGAGAAACTGTTGCACGCTATATTCGGCAGGGCCGGCGAAGATGTCAAAAATGATTCACTTGAACTGCCCAGTGGATATGAGGGGGTGGTAATAAAAACGGAGCGATTCACCAGACGTGGTGCAGGCAGCGAAGAAGAAAAGAAACAACTGGCGGCACGCATAAAAGAGCATCAAAAGCAAATGAGGGATAAGGAATGTGCGACATTCAGACAAATGATTGAGGCTATACATAAGAAGTTTGATGTTAATATCGTTGACCCATCGACGCGTCAAAAGGTCGGTATCAGCACCGATGATGAGGTTGTTTATGAGCAGATAGAAAACTTTGATATTAAGTGGGTCAAACCCGCATCGCTACGGGATGATGTGCAGAAAATCAAAGACAAATTCTGGGCCAAGATTTCTGAAATTCAGGAAGAAAAGAAGCACACGGTTGAGAGTTTCAAGCATGGTGACGAATTGCCCAGTGGCGTGTTGCAGATGGTAAAAGTTTACGTTGCAGTCAAAAGAGCATTGTCAATTGGCGATAAAATAGCCGGACGGCACGGAAACAAGGGTGTCATCGCCAAGATTATGCCGGAAGAGGATATGCCGTTTCTCGAGGATGGAACACCTCTGGACATATTGCTGAATCCTCTCGGCGTGCCCAGCAGAATGAACGTCGGCCAAATTCTTGAAACCCATCTTGGATGGGTCGCAAAGGTCTTGGGATTTCATGCGATTACCCCTGTCTTCGATGGTGCTACAGAGGATGACATTCAAAAATTGACCGAAGAAGCAAATGAGCTTATGAGGAAAAGAGCAATCAAGCTCAGAGAAGAAAAACAGGTGCCGCCAAATGGTGAGTTTTTTATCAATGTTCCTAAAACCTTGAAGACTCAGTTGTATGACGGTAGAACAGGAGAGCCGTTTGACCAGACGGCAACCATCGGATACATCTATATGATGAAACTGCACCATCTTGTTGATGACAAGATTCACGCAAGAGCAACTGGGCCGTATAGTCTTATTACTCAGCAGCCGTTGGGAGGAAAGGCCAGGACAGGCGGGCAACGATTTGGTGAGATGGAGGTCTGGGCTCTCGAAGGATACGGTGCAGCTTATACTCTACAGGAAATGCTCACCGTAAAAAGCGATGATGTCGAGGGACGAACAAAAATCTATGAATCTATGGTCAAGGGACAAAACATCCTCGAAGCTGGAACACCGCTGTCCTTTGATGTATTGTGCAATGAAATTAGAGGACTGGGATTGAATATCCAGCTTGAAAAGAAACGGCTTGGAAGCACTGCTCTATAGAGTATGGATTATTGATTTACCGAATGTCAATTGTGAGGGACTTTAAATGTTAGGAAATATTTACGATCGAATTAATGACTATGGGTCGGTAAAAATTTCATTGGCAAGCCCCAATGATATTCGCAGCTGGTCTTTTGGTGAAGTCAAAAAACCAGAGACTATCAACTACAGAACTTATAGGCCGGAAAAGGACGGCCTTTTCTGCGAGAGAATTTTCGGACCCGAAAGAGACTGGGAATGTGCTTGTGGTAAGTACAAAGGAACAAAGTTCAAAGGTATTATCTGCGACAGATGTGGTGTTAAGGTTACTCATTCTCGAGTCCGAAGGAAACGTATGGGGCATATAAATCTCGCCGCTCCCGTCGTACATATTTGGTTCTTCAAGGCAATTCCAAATCGACTCGGTATAATCCTCAATATGAAATCAGCCGATCTCGAAAAGATAATCTATTTCCAGGACTATGTTGTTACCGACCCGGGACAAAGCCCTTTGAAGCTCGGGCAATTGCTCAGTGAAGATGAATACAGGGAGGCATATAACAAGTATCCAAATCAATTTAAGGCGGCGATGGGGGCTGATGCTATTAAGCAACTACTCGAAAAACTCGACCTTGACAAAATCAGTTTACATCTAAAAGCGGCCATTGAAAAAACTTCATCGAAACAAAAACTCAAAGAACTCACTAAAAGACTCAAAACCGTTAATCAAATCAATAGTAGCAAAAATAAGCCTGAGTGGATGGTCTTCGAAGCCGTGCCTGTTATCCCTCCTGACCTGAGACCTCTTGTTATGCTCGAACGCGATAACTTCGCTACGAGCGACCTCAATGACCTATACAGACGAATTATCAATCGTAACAACAGATTAAAAAAGCTCATCGACCTGAATGCTCCGGATGTGATTATTAGAAATGAGAAACGGATGCTACAGCAAGCTGTGGACTCGTTGCTTGATAATGGTCGATGTCGAAGACCAGTGTTAGGCAGTAATAATCGGCCTCTTAAGTCACTGACCGATATGATAAAAGGTAAGCAAGGCAGATTCCGTGAAAATCTCCTCGGAAAACGCGTTGATTACTCAGCACGGTCGGTAATCGTCGTAGGACCAAATCTAAAGCTGTATCAATGCGGCTTGCCAAAGAAAATAGCTCTCGAACTGTATCAGCCCTTTATTATTCGAAAGCTTAAACAACACGGAATTGCTGATACCATCAAATCCGCTAAGAGAATCATTGAACGAAGAGAAGAGCAGGTCTGGGACATACTCGAAGAGGTCATCTTTGAGCATCCTGTACTACTCAACAGAGCTCCGACTCTACATAGAATGGGTATTCAGGCGTTTGAACCGGTACTCGTCGAAGGCAATGCTATTATGCTGCACCCTTTGGCTTGTAAGGGTTTTAATGCTGACTTCGACGGTGACCAAATGGCTGTGCATCTGCCCCTCAGTATTGAAGCTCTCGCCGAAACTTATATCTTAATGATGACTACGGCTAATATCTTTTCACCGGCAAATGGCTCTCCAACGGTCGGGCCTTCTCAGGATATGGTTATGGGAAACTATTATTTAACCTTTGCTGAGCCAACTGATACTTCAAAAACAAAACTCGTCTTCAGAGATACTTTCGAAGCTATTATGGCTTATGAACTGGGGAAAATTAAATTGCACACGAAGTTTAACGTTAGAATTAACAAAGCCCCTGTTGAGGATTTTGAGTCATCGCCTGAGAGTCGAAAATCGGGTGGAACACAGAATCAATTTACAGTAGAAACCACTGCCGGACGGTGCATATTCAATGACATGCTTCCGGTGGGTATGCCGTTTTACAATATGACTATGTCTCAAAAGAAGCTGAGCAAGGTAATTAGTGACTGCTTCGAGTTACGAGGTTCCGCCGAAACAATCGAGCTACTTGATAACATAAAAGACTTGGGCTTCAAATATGCCACTCTTGCTGGTTTGAGCTTCGGACTGACCGACCTCAAAATACCACAAAAGAAACATGAGATTATCGAGGAGACTGAAAAGAAGGTCGCCAAAATCCATAAAAACTACGAAGATGGCGTCTTGACTGAGGGTGAACGTTATAATCAGGTCATCGATGCGTGGACAAATGCTCGTGTCGCTGTAACCAACGAGATGATGAGGGAACTTAAAGGCGATAAAAAAGAGGATGGGTCGCCGTACCTAAACCCCATATTCTTAATGACTGAATCGGGGGCCAGAGGCTCTGTCGACCAAATTCAACAATTAGCTGGTATGAGAGCTCTCATGGCTAAACCCTCTGGAGAAATTATTGAAACCCCTATTAAAGCAAACTTCAGAGAGGGGCTAACTGTACTCGAATACTTCAGCTCAACACATGGGGCCAGAAAAGGACTTGCTGATACCGCTCTTAAAACCGCGAATTCCGGTTACCTCACCAGAAAACTCATCGACGTTGCTCAAAATGTTATCGTCATTGAAACTGACTGTCAAACCTTGCTCGGCATTACGAAATCCATATCAAGCAGAGGTGAACAATCCGAGGAACCACTATCCCAATTAATCATCGGTAGAACGGCTCGTGATAATATCCGAAACCCAATCACCGATGAAATGATTGTCCGAGAAAATCAGGTGATAACGCCAATGGCAGCTGCTAAAATCGAAAACCTCGGTATAGATGCGATTCGGGTCCGTAGCCCGCTGACCTGTGACAGCACGTTCGGCGTCTGTGCCAAATGCTATGGCTGGGATATGAGCACTGGAAAGCTGGTCGAAGAAGGAACCGCTGTTGGTATTATCGCCGCTCAATCGATAGGTGAACCCGGAACGCAACTGACTCTACGAACATTCCATACTGGTGGCGTGGCGGCCAGAGCCGTTCTTGAACGTGAACAAAAAGCAACTTACACGGGGAAGGTTCAGTATAGAGATATAAATGCGGTTGAATTCCAGCAGGACGACGGAAGTATAAGAGTTGTCGCACTCAAACGGAATGGCGAAATGACAATACTGGATGAGAAAACCAGAGAACTCGACAGGTTCAGGGTGCCTTATGGGGCTACTGTTTTGGTCAATGACGGTCAGGAGGTTAAAGAGGGTGTATCATTGTTTACTTGGGACCCACACCGAACACCGATTTTAGCCGAAGTACCTGGACTTATCCGGTTTGTAGATATTATTGAGGGCGAGACTATTGGCATTGAGGAAGAACGAAGAGGACAGGTCGCAAAGCCGGTTGTAATCGAGCATAAAGGCGATAAGCATCCACAGATTATCATAGAAGATGCCAGCGGAAAAATACTCGACGTTCATTATCTGCCTGCAGGAGCAAGAATCGAGGTCGGCCAGGGGCAAAGTGTTCAGGCAGGCCAGTTGCTTGCTCATCAGCCAAGAGCCACTGGCGGCACACAGGACATCACGGGCGGACTTCCCAGGGTTACCGAAGTATTTGAAGCACGAAAACCCAAAGACCCTGCAGCGATGGCTGAGATTAGTGGCCGGGTTGAGCTGCGAAGCGATAAACGCAAAGGTAAAATGACGATTATAATTCGCTCCGAATCCGGAATGGAAAAAGAACACCACGTCCCGCGAGACAGGCACCTCAACGTTCACACCGGCGACGAATCTCTTGCCGGAGATGCATTGACCGATGGTCCGTTGGTTCCCCACGATATTTTGCGAATTAAAGGCGAAGAAGCGTTGCAGAGATATTTGATTTCCGAAATTCAGAATGTCTATCGCAGCCAGAACGTTAATATCAACGACAAACACATTGAAATTATCTGCTCTCAAATGATGCGAAAGATCGAGATTGATTCTGTTGGTGACAGCTCGTTTTTGCCGGGTGAGGTTGTAGATAAATTTGTATTCAGAAAAGAAAATGACCGGTTGACCAATAGTATCAAAATTGCAAGCGTTGGCGACGCATCTGACCTTCAAGAAGGTCAGATTATCGACAAGAAAGAACTTGCCGCTATCAATGAAAAGATTGAAATGATTGGTGCTACAGGCGCAAAGGGGCGAAAGCCAAAGCCCGCTACCGCCAAGACGCTGCTTTTAGGTATAACAAAGGCCTCATTGTGGTCGGAAAGCTTTATTGCTGCAGCGAGCTTTCAGGAGACAACAAAGGTCTTGACCGGGGCGTCTCTGGCCAGTAAAATAGACCGGCTTCACGGCTTGAAGGAAAACGTCATACTCGGTCATTTGATACCGGCCGGCACGGCTTTCAAGCCGTATCTGGATATGAAGGTCAGGCACCTTGCAGAGGCACCGCTGCCGAAGGAGTTTGCAGAGGTCGGTGAAGTTAAAGAGCAACAGGCAAAGGCGGACGCTGCCATCAAGGAAGCCCTGGGAATCAATTAGAAAAACAGCAAATTGAAATTGGAAGTAACATTATGCCTACAATAAATCAGTTGGTCAGACGGCCAAGGGCAAAATCGAAGGGCCGTAAACGGTTGTCCGATATTAGTGGTTCACCGCAAAAGCGGGGCGTCTGTCTAATCGTAAGGACTCAAACGCCAAAGAAGCCGAACTCCGCCTTGCGAAAGGTGGCACGCGTCAGATTGACCAACGGCAAAGAAGTTACAGCTTACATACCCGGTGTCGACCACAACCTCCAGGAACACAGCACTGTTATCATTCGTGGTGGCAGAGTGAGGGACCTGCCCGGCGTTCGGTATCATATCATACGCGGTGTCCTTGATTGTGCTGGTGTGGCTAATCGAAAACGGGGCAGAAGTAAATATGGTGCAAAAAAAGCAAAATAAATTGCCGAATGACAATTGAAAATCGCAAATTTAAAATCGGAAATTAAAAATGAAAAAGTGGACTGCTTCAAGTGAACAATTAAAGCCCGACCCCCAATATAATAATAAGAGGGTCTCGAAGTTTATTAACTGTTTGATGACCTGCGGAAAGAAAAGTGTTGCACAATGCGTCTTTTATGATGCTATGGATATTATAGCCGGAAAGATAAAGGACACCAGCAACCTTGAGGTGTTTGAGACGGCAGTAAATAATGTCAAACCATTGATTGAAGTTCGCAGCAAGCGTATTGGTGGTGCCAGCTATCAGGTGCCAATGCAGGTAAACTCAAAACGTCAGCAATCACTGGCCTTTAGGTGGATAATACAGTCGGCTAGGGCCAAGAAAGGAAAGCCGATGTGTGAGTGTCTGGCCTCTGAATTAATCGATGCTTATAATGAGCATGGTGGTGCTATGACTACCCGAGAAAATATCCACAAAATGGCGGAAGCAAATAAGGCGTTTGCTCATTTTGCTTGGTAATCCCGCACCTAATTTAAGGAGCAACCATCGAATAAAACTCAAAGCACCGTTTGCTAATTGAAACACAGATACTAATCTTGCCTGTCGGCAGATAGGTCGACCGTCAACTCTCAAAGTAGGTGCGGGACAATTCGATACTCGATTCTCGTTTTTTCGTTCCCAATTTCTCTATTCTCAACGAGCATCGGGTATCAAGCGGTTCGACTGAGTTCGTAGAAATCTCGCCGAAGTTATCGAGAATCGAGAATGGAAAAGTTACGCAATATCGGTATTGTTGCTCATATCGACGCCGGTAAAACAACGGTAACCGAACGCATACTCTATTACACCGGCAAGACCTACAAAATGGGCGAGGTTCACGAAGGCACAGCGGTTATGGACTACCTGCAAGAGGAGCAAGAAAGAGGCATTACTATCACTTCAGCCGCCACAAAATGTCCCTGGAAGGGCTTTGAAATCAACCTCATTGATACACCGGGACACATCGATTTTACCGCTGAAGTTGAACGTTCTTTGCGTGTTCTGGATGGTGCTGTTGCCGTATTTGACGGCTCAGAAGGCGTACAGGCCCAGAGCGAAACTGTCTGGAGACAGGGGCAAAAATACAACCTGCCTTGTCTTTGCTTTGTGAATAAGATGGATAAAACCGGCGCCGATTTCGAGATGTCCGTTGAGAGTATTCGAGATAAACTCCTCGCCAATCCGATTTTGTTGCAGATTCCTATCGGTGCCGAAGGATCTTTTGCCGGAATAATCGACTTGGTTAAAATGAAGGCGGTTTTCTACAAGACCGAAAAGTTAGGAGCAGTTTTTGAAGAGACGGAAATCCCCGCCCAATTGAAACGCACCGTAAATAAATACAGACATCGGATGATTGAGCTTGCAGCCGAACACGATGAGCAGATGATGGACCTCTACGTCCACGATAAGCCAATTGATGCTGAAATGATTAATAGAGCGATTCGAAAAGCAACTTTGGCCAACAAGCTTCATCCAGTATTTGCCGGTGCTGCTTTGAAGTATATTGGCGTGCAGAGGTTGCTTGATGGCGTTGTGATGTATTTGCCCTCCCCGTTGGATAAACCCGACCTTGTTGGGCATAGACCAACTGATAAAAGTAAGAAGATATCGGTTAAATGCGATCGAAATGCGGGCCTTGTTGCACTTGCTTTTAAGATTACCACTGATGTGCACGGCGATTTGACCTTTCTAAGGATTTATCAGGGAACACTCAAGTCCGGCAAAAGAGTGTTAAACACAAATCGCGACAAGAAAGAAAATATCACCAGAATATTTGAGATGCACGCCAACGAGCGAAAAATCCTGGACTCAGCTGCAGCCGGTGATATCGTTGCAGTCGTGGGCCTGAAGCAAACCCTTACAGGCGATACGATTTGTGATACAAAAAACCCTGTTTGCTTGCCGAGCATTGCATTCCCTCAAACGGTTATGAGTATGTCGATTGAACCCAGAACATCGGCAGAAAAAGCAAAGTTGGCAGATGCACTGGCCGATTTGAGACGCGAAGACCCAACCTTCGAGTGTAAAGTAGATAGTGAAACCGGTCAGACAATCA
>CAZKYA010000084.1:0-8861 GCA_964556725.1 uncultured Pirellulales bacterium | reverse complement strand
ATCCGCCCGCCTTACAATACAGACCTCGTCGATGACAAGACCTTTCCATATCTGGAAATCGCCACAGGCGAAGACTTTCCGGGCGTCTATATTACCCGAAAACCCCGACCGGCTGGCAGCAGACTGTTCGGGCCTTTCGCCGGTGCAAAGGACCTTCGGCTGGTTTTAGTAGAACTACAAAAAATATTCAAGTTCCGAACCTGCACTTTGGACGTCAGAAGAAACGACCCGAAGCGCAAATTCTTCAGGCCTTGCATTCTATACAGCATAAAGCAATGTGTCGCTCCCTGCGCAGCCAAAATTGACAAGCCGGAATACAAAAATGTCGTCAATGACCTTATAAAATTTCTGCGGTCGAAACGCTCGACGATTTTGCGTCGGTTACGAAAGCAAATGGCCGAGGCCTCTGTTGCACTTGAGTATGAAAAAGCTGCGATGTTTCGCGACCGTATGCGACTGATTGAACGGCTTGACCGCCGGGGCTTGCCTGACGAGGATGTCCAGCCCGAGGTCTTCGCCGCAGACCCGACCGAAGCCCTGCTCCAGTTACGAGAAATATTGCAAAGCCCCCAGCCGGTCAGGATTATTGAGGGCATCGATGTGGCCAACATCGCAGGAACGGAGGCGGTGGGGGCGCTGGTTAAATTCATTGATGGCAGGCCATTTAAGAGCGGCTATCGGCGATTCAAAATAAAAACTGTAAAAGGTATCGATGACTATGCAATGATTGCTGAAGTGGTCAGACGCAGATATAAGTATGCCTTACGCGGTGAAGAACTCTGGCCAGACCTCATCTTAATCGACGGCGGCCTGGGCCATCTAAGAGCCGCTGAAGCAGCCCTCAAAGATATGCTCGCTACGCATTTACACGAATTAACACAAAAAAAAGTCCAAAAAACAAAAAAAGAACAGGCAAAAAGTAAAAACTCGATAAGTCCTACGAGAATCGCCTCGATTGCCAAGCGAGAGGAGGATATTTACCTGCAGGGAAGCTCCAAACCGTTGAAACTGCCTGCCCACTCGCCCGCCCGCAAGCTGCTGCAATATGTTCGTGACGAAGCCCACCGCTTCGCCCAGCACTACTTCCATATCCTCCAACGAAAGAAACTGCTGGATAAAACGTCCCGAATCAGTTCGCTGGCGAAAAAACGATAATCTGGGAAAAATCTTGCAAAATGCGCGTCAACAGTGTATAGTTAGTATTAAAGGTAAAGCATGACCGAGATGCGCTCCCTAAAGGAGCGAAGACAGATTATGCGGAGGACAAAAACATGAAGATAACCGCTCATCCGGCAACGCCAATAACGGCACTATTATTGACCTTGGTCTTTATAAGCCCGCTTACCGCAGAAGATTTCACTCTCTCAGACAACGCACTGATGACAATGCTTGACCAGACCAACAAACACGTCTTCTCAAAATCAAGCATTGTCGAAAAAAGAGACATACCCGGGCCTGGGGTAGAATTCGACATCTACTTTCCCGGGACCACGCCTGGCGAACGGAGTTTCCAATGTGTCGCTACGAAAAACGAGCCGAATAACCCATTGTTTGCCTCTGACATCAGGGTGTTCGATGCGTTCGCATTGAAGTTCACTTTGCTGGCCGTTGATGGAGACCCGTCACCGAGCCACAAAGGCCGAGGCCGGCTTGTCGTGGGGGCTCTTATAAATGGTTCTTACCGTCCTGAATGCGTGACATTGGATCCAGCGGATACAAATACGGCTGTTTCGCGAACACGGGTCGGACCCGACAATATGTCTAGTATTGGTAT
Organism: uncultured Pirellulales bacterium; assembly: GCA_964556725.1. Classification (GTDB taxonomy): domain Bacteria; phylum Planctomycetota; class Phycisphaerae; order Sedimentisphaerales; family Anaerobacaceae; genus CAZBWE01. The sequence goes on along the minus strand of CAZKYA010000084.1, from coordinate 7,087 downwards.
AACAACGCATATGCTATCTGCAGAAGGATGGGACCCGAATGGCACAACAATAACCCTGCTTGTCGAACCAGCTCCAAGAGCGGTCGCAATTCCCAGAACCCATGAGCCAAGACCACGAAACAGTGATGGCAGAGTCATATACGTTGACGCCGGTGCAACCGGCAGCAATGACGGCTCAAGCTGGGCCAACGCCTTCAAGTTCCTGCAGGATGCCATAGCCGTTTCCTCGAAGGGCGACGAGATTTGGGTGGCGCGTGGCGTTTATAAACCTAATCAGGGCAAGCAACCGGCCAGAGGTGACCGTGCCGCAACGTTTATGCTCAAGAGCGGTGTGGCAATTTATGGGGGATTTCCGGCCGGAGGCGGCAGGTGGGAAAACGGCAACCTTCTGGTTAATGAAACGATTCTTAGCGGGGATTTTAAGGGGGATGATGCCACGGTGAATAATCCGGCGATGCTGTCGACCGAACCCACGCGGTCTGATAATGCAATCCACGTGGTTACGGCCAGCGGAGCAGACGAGACTGCCGAGCTTGATGGATTCATCATAGCGGGCGGAAATGCCAACGGATCACAGCTTGCCAACCAGGGTGGCGGGTTATACGGCAAAGCTGGGAGCCCGACGATTGCCAACTGCATCTTCAAACTAAATTCAGCAGAACTCGGAGGCGCCGTCTACTTCTGGCAGGGTAATCCCAAATTCATTAACTGCAGGTTCATTGACAACTATGCCGGAGGTAGCGGCGGAGCGATGCACAACGCAGAATGCAGCCCCTTCCTGGTCAATTGCATCTTTACCAGAAACTCGGCTAATGAAAAAGGAGGCGCTATGTATAATGAGGCCAACAAGGCCAAAATCATAAACTGCACTATTACGAAAAATTACGCCTACGCGGGCGGCGGCGTATATAACCAAAAGAGCACACCCACAATAACCAATTGCATCCTGTGGGGTAATACGAGTCGCTACGGCGCCGACGAGCCAGCGCAGCTTTATGGCATCAAAGTCGAGACCAGCCACTGCTGTATCCAGGGACTGACCCCGCAGCTCGGCGGAAAGAATTGTCTCGCAGCCGACCCCCGGATTACCGATATTGAGGCCGATGGTTACCACCTCTCAGCTGGTTCGTCTTGCATCGACGCCGGTGACAGCAAGGCGATACCCGACGACCTCGGAACCGACATAGACGGCAACCCCCGAATCACCGGCGCCGCGGTGGATATCGGCGCGGTCGAAGCTCATTAGCAACGTTGGCGGCCATAGCTTCGCACAGCACTATCATCACATCCTGCGAAGCAAAAAAATGCTAAATAAAAAATCCTGACCGAGTTCTATTGTTTTTCCGTACCAATCCTTATTGCAGGTACACTTTGTACTAAGCGTTTAGACTTGCAGCTTCTGTTTTTTCCTGTTCTTTTAATGTTTGCCTGTTCAATTTATCTGAGAGACGAGCAAGGAACCGAAAGCAAAGCCGAGGAATCTTATAAAATAATCTTTTTAACAGACTCACTCGGCGTAGTTTGCCCTCAGTCAAGTCAAACTGGCTCCAGCCGACAACAACATAAGTGCTTAATGGGGTTTTTAGGATACAAAGGCCACCCAGAGGTTGATGATGGAGATTTACCCCATTAGAAAAAAAGCCCTGTCCTTTAGGGGGTAAAAAATACATAGTGAAAGCAGGTTAATACCGCCTGAGCTTTCTAACGGGGTTTACTCGAGTAATCTCCTGATGTCCTCGTCCGTAATCTTCTCATCAGGCCTTATTGGTTCTCCCCTTTGTTTCCTTAGGTGTTCAAAAAACTCTTTCACATTTTGTGGAGCTGATTTAATTATCAATCCCAATGAATACCTCATTAAAGAGACGTCTGCCCCATCAAGGATGCCTTTTATAAGCCCTGTTTCTGCGTTCTCCTGCTCGTCCATCTGCCGGCTAAATTCATCTAAGACATTCTGTAAACTGCCATATTCTATCTGCTCCTCAGCTACTGCTTTGTTAGTTATATGAGAGTAAGGCAGTCCCATAGTTCTAAAAAGATAAACAGCTTCAGGAGGAATTGCATTTGCGTGCTCAAAACCTCCCTTGAACTCCGGTCCGCTGTAATATCCGGGCAGTAGTATATGCGGCTTTTGAAACAAAATAATACCTTTTCTCACAACTGTTCTATCCCTGAATCGGCTGTGCTCGGCAGCGAATACGTAAGGCAGCTCCATATCCCCGAAGGTGTAAAGCATCCGCTGATATTCTCGAATCACCTCTGTTCTTCTCCAGTAGTCCTTAAATCTTTCTCTGTTAAATTCAGGCATCTTTCTCTTCTCACTAATACGGTGTTTAGATACAAAGAGTATAGTTGATTCCCCGGCTTTGGTCAAGTTTGACCCATTGCGTTATAGACTTATTCAACTACAGAAAACGCTGCGAGTATAAAAAAAGGGAGACACGGGCAATTCTTATAGAATCTTTCTGTCACCCCGCCTCCCTTGTTGCGATGTGCCATTACCGTAATTATCAGCATGTGGCGAAACCGCCTGCTTGCACTCACAACAATATTATATTATCAAAAAACAAATCTGCTGTCAAGTAAATAATGGCTAAAAACCGTCTCAATTGTCCATCAAGCCAAAATCCGGCGTGAAACACAGAACTAAATATGAAATTCCTTGGCTACGCTCTCCTATGGGATGACAAATAAAATATAAAGCAGGTAAAACCAGGAACGAAATGGGATACTACTCTTGCGGAAATAACAGAGTCGCGATTTTCATAAAAGCACCATAGAGTAAACTAAGCCGTAGTGCCGTATCTTGCTACCACAATTACTTGTATAGATGCGTTGCCTCAGTTTCTTCAACAGAGCGAGTAAGCTGGTCGGCATTCATAGTAACTTTGAATCGCGTATCTGCCGGCTGCAGTGCCTGGACGACCACGCGCCAAGTGGCTGTGGCCTTGGGGGCAAGACTGTCTAATGGAGCGAACCTTATCATATCACCCTCAATAGAGCCTGTAGTTGCGCCGGTGGACGAAACGTATCGAACACTGTCTTCCAAATTACAAGTAATACAAATACCAGTGGCGGGCGCCGAGCCCTGATTCTCCACTTTGATAATATATGTCGTGCTGCTGCCTAATTCGACAGGGTCCTCGACATCGATAACTTCCAACAGCACACCGGAGATTCCGGACACCGAAGTCGTCACCGAAGCCGTAACAACCTCTGCACAATATGCGGTCGCAGTTGTCTTATTCGTCAGCGTGCCCATCTGAGTTGGAACGTAGGATACACTGACCTTTTTGGAAACGTTAGGTGCAAGTGTGCCCAAGTTCCACACTATCTTTCTTGACCGGGTCAGCTTTGCACCTGCAGTTGCCTTTACTGAGGTTACTCCCTGAGGAATAATATCTTCTACAACAGCATTTTTAGCCGGCGCATCTCCTTTGTTAGCAACTGCTATCGTATAGGTTACCGGCCTGCCGGCGTACTGCTGTTCAGGACCGGTCTTGTTGATTACCAGCACAGGCTGTCCTACAACTATTGTAGTTTCCTGCGATTCAGACTTTAGGTCTGTAGCGGTTGCGACGGTTTTACTAACAAACTTGCCGGTCTTGATGGCCCGAAGTTTAGCCGAGAATTGCTGCGACTGACCTGTAGTCAGGGTGCCCACATCAATTACAAGTTCACCTTTACCATCAGCGGTCTGCAGACCTACAGGAAGCGTATTAACGATTTTGACGTCCCGTGCGGAGCCAGTTCCTGAGTTGGTCACCACGTATTTTACCGGTATGACATCACGCAGAATAGCCCCGGCTGGTGCTGTCACAGCCAACTCCAACTTGGGCTGGATTACTTTTATGTTCGCACTGACCGGAACAAAGTTTGTGACAACAGTTGTAGAGACCTTAATAAAATCGTCATCTATAGCCAAGCCGGTAACCTTAATTTGTCTGCTGTCTTTTGGCCCAAGCGACTCTATTTCCCATACGAGGTTGGTCGCATTTTCTTTCGCCACCGGTTCGGAGCTTGTATACTTGAAGTTCTTCGGAAGCTCCTCGGTTATAGCAACATTAGTCAGTGTCGTGTTCGTCAGATTTTTTATACTGATAGAGTAATCGAACGGCTTGTTCAGCTCAACTTCCTCCGGCATTGTTTTTTCCATCTGAATAACGGCAAATTCCGGAGCCGGATAAATCCTTGAGATTACAAGCTGGCCGGGTCCACCGGCAGCTACCGGCTCTGGTTTGACTGGAGCAGGTCCCTCTACAGGAACAGGTGCTGCTTTCACCGGAGCCTCAATCATGGGTCTTTCTGTCTGAGCCAGAAAATACCTTTTAGTAACATCCGGTTCCACTGGCCCAGCTCCCTGATAACTACGATACTTCTCGCAACCGAGGGAACCAAATAGGATAAATACCAGTAAAGCAAACGAGAAATTCAGCAATTTTTTCATTGTAATCTGCCTTTCTAACCGGACTTAGATTTTTTCGGACGCTAATTGTGGTTCTTTAAGCCAAAACCAACAAAAAACATCGTCCGATAGGCCTTTAACCCTCATTTTCAGCCCTTTTATTTAAGTTCGGACAGTCTTCGCACGTTTTAGATGTTATATCGGAGCAAGTTTTGCCCAAGTTGAGCAAAAAATGAGATGGCTCGCTGCTATTGCCTTTATATTTACTTACTCTAACTGACCGTTCTATTTTTCAGTGACGGATTAACGCGGGTTAACGCTGTTTTCAGTTCCTGTTTTTTGCCACAGACAGTGATGTTTAACTCTTTGTATCACATATTACTTATGACATAAATTGGACACAAAACAGCAAGGTTGATTTCATCGGTAAAAATAAGAAATGATATTCTTAAGGTATCTCTAAATGACACACGCCATTAAACAAGCCAGGAAGCAATCTTCAGGAGCAGGCGGGTCTTCAGGCCGCAGGCATAAGCGGTAGCTCGCATAGTTGCTTTGATTACTCTGGTAACGTCGGTGCCACTGGCTTTTGACAGAATAGTATTTGAGATGTTCTCAATTTCGCTAATCTCGTATTCATAGCCCTTTATTATCGCAACCGGAATGCCTGCACCTGTTTGGCCAAAGACGAGGGTTGAGGCAACGGTAAGCTCGTATGCTGTCAGGTCTATTCCGCCGAACTTGGGCTTGCCGAATAAGTCCTTCTGTCCGAATTTTTTTGATATCGGCTCAATACCCGATGAACCCGTCGCAAAATCCATCGTGCCGAATGGTATCATCTCCGTATCAGCCAAAATGACAGCCACCTGCTTGCCGGAGAGCTTCTGGATCTGCTCCCTTATCTTTCTCGCTTCTGCGTCTGGGTCTTTGGGTAATAGACTAACTATGTCGGGCGGATGGTTCGAGCCATCGATGCCTGCATCGCAGGTGTGGATTCGGCCATCTTTGCCTCTTGTTACACAGATGGCCTGCTCGTGCTCAACAAGCTCTTTGCCGCATTGGCTATCCTGCGAGGCATTTATAATGTGCCGCTCAATGATACCTTTAAGGGGGATAATTGCCAGAATCTGATGGCCTTCGTCAAAAATCATTTGCAGCCATTTGGCGTCCTTTCCGGTTCGTGCCGATATTGTTAGGGCTTTTTTGCCGGGTTTTACTTCGCTAAGCTTCCTCATTCGCCCGAGGGCTTTAGACACGATTTTGCTGGTAAGAACGATAATATCCTTATCTTCCAGGCCACCAATTTCATCATTGACAGATTTGATAATAATTTCAGCAAGGTTATCCCCCGGCTCTACCTGCGGTATAGTCTGCAGACCCAGGACCTCTATATTCTTCATTATCTATTCCTTTTCTTCTCCGTAGTACTTTGCTCTGCGACTGGTGCTACGCAGCGGACTACGCAAAGTAACAAGTTACGCTAAGCAGCGGATACTACGAAGGATGAACAACGATTGAAAGCTCCCTAAGGGCCTTTTCCGTCAAGCCGGTTATGCACACATCATCACCAAAACACTTCGTTTCGATGCAATGCAGGCCAACGGTTTCGGTTAATTCATTCACTGACTTCGCTATATCAGCACCTCCTCGTGGGCCAAGTATTCTGGGGGAGATATAAATCCGGATTTCATCGGCGAGCTGCTCTTTCAAAAACGATGCTATTACTGTCGGACCGCCTTCGACAAGCAGTTGAGTAATGCCTCGCTTACTCAATTCATCAAGTAAAAAATATAGATTAGATTTGCCTTGAGCATCCGGGTAGGTAAGCACCTCAGCCCCTTTTTTGACAATCTCTTCTGCAACTTCCGGGTTTACTTGAACTGCCTTTTGACTTGCAAAGATTAGCACAGGGCTTTGTTTAGCCGTTCTAAGCAGATTACACTCCAGGGGAATTCTCAGGGAGCTATCCAATACAATTCTGACGAGTTTTTTGCCTCCGCTCGGCCGGACCGTTAACAATGGGTCATCAGCAATTACAGTATTAATGCCTACTAATATAGCCCCGACCCGCTGGCGTAAATCTTGTGCGTCTTTTCTGCTTAATTCATTGGAAATCCAACGTGGCACGGCCATCCCCTCGACTACGCTCGGGACAGGCTTGGCCGTGTTTTTCACGGGCTGGAAGCCCGTGCCACTATCAGCATAGGCAAGTTTGCCGTCAATGCTTTGTGCCCATTTCAAAATGGTCCAGCATTTGCCTGTAGAAGCAAATTTGATAAAGGGGGCATTTAGCAAACGGGCTTGTGTTTCACAAACGCCGGTCTGCACTTCGATTCCTGCTCTGCGCAATTGCTCGATGCCTTTACCGTTATTGTGCTGCGAGGGGTCAATCGTTGCTACGACAACTTTTGCCAAGGCGGCATCGATTATCGCCTGCGTGCAAGGGCCGGTCTTGCCCCGGTGGCAGCACGGCTCAAGTGTAACATACATCGTAGCTCCCTGCGGCTTAACACCGAGTGTTTTACAATCTTCGATTGCGTTTATCTCTGCATGGGCTTCGCCGAATTTTTCATGCCAGCCCTTACCAATGATTTGGTTGGCTTTTACGATTATACAGCCGACCAGCGGGTTCGGCTCAACTTTGCCAATGCCGCGCTTTGCCAGCCGCAACGCCATCTGCATATA
>CAZKYA010000083.1:7612-8919 GCA_964556725.1 uncultured Pirellulales bacterium | reverse complement strand
TAAACCAAATTACACTTTAACCTCTATGAATTTTGCAAGTAAATTGTATCAATCATAATTTTATTTCATTGTTCATCGATGACTCCAGCTCGTCAAGGCAGAGGCCCTGCTGTAGTCCCGAACAATGAACATTTTAAGCGGAAAATTGTAAATTGTAAATCGAAAATTATTTAAGCAACGTCGGCTAAGCCGAGAGTATCGCCGAACTTGGTTGTCAATGCCTGACGAATATATTTGTGCTCCGGCCTAATTAGCATCGGGTCTTGCGAAACCAGCTCAAAAGCGTTTTTCCTTGCCATAACCAGCAGGTCAAAATCATCGATAATGTTTGCTATTTTTAAATCCGGCAGACCATGCTGTCGAGTGCTGAATAGTTCCCCCGGCCCGCGCAGCCGCAAATCCTGCTCGGCTATCTCAAAACCGTCATTGCTTCTGGTCATAGTCTCCAATCTGCTTTTAGCCACTTCACTGTCGGTATCTGCAAACAGAAGACAATATGATTTTGCCTGACCCCTGCCGATACGCCCCCTTAACTGATGCAATTGAGCCAGACCAAACCTGTCAGCCCCTTCTATAACCATTATCGTGGCGTTCGGCACATCCACCCCAACCTCCACAACCACAGTAGCAACCAGCGCATCAATTTTACCTCTGCGAAATTCCGACATAATCTTCTGCTTTTTCGCCGAAGGCATCCTGCCATGCAGAAGCTCAACTGTAAATTCCGGGAAAACTTCCGTAGAAAGCCTTTTCCATCCTTCGGTTGCTGCCTTGATTTCATCCTCCCGCTCAACCGGGGCAATCCGCGGATAAACGAAATATGCCTGTTTCTTTGCCTTTAGTCGTTCGCGGATAAACTCGTATGCTTTTTGCCGGTTGCGCCTATCGACCCAGCGAGTAATGACAGTGCCTCTGCCAGGCGGTGAATGTTTGATAACAGAGACGTCCAAATCTCCAAAGGCGGTCATCGCCAGCGTTCGGGGTATAGGTGTAGCCGTCATAACAAGATAGTGCGGCGTGTCTTGCTTTCGCAATTGAGCACGCTGATGTACTCCAAACTTATGCTGCTCATCAATCACTACCAGGCCGAGCTTGTCAAATTCCACATCTTTTTGCAAAAGAGCCACCGTCCCTACGATGATATCAATCTCTCCTTGCTTTATCCTGTTTAGAAGCTGCGTCCTTTTTTTGCCGGTCAATCCCCGCGTCAACAAAATCCTCGTTACTTTGCTTTTCTTCAAGTATCTTTCGATGCTTATAAAATGCTGCCCGGCCAAAATCTCTGTAGGTGCCATAATCGCCACCTG
>CAZKYA010000083.1:0-7512 GCA_964556725.1 uncultured Pirellulales bacterium | reverse complement strand
TATACCGGCGAAGTGCCAGTCCCAACTGCATCAAAAGAAGCTCATCATACTTTAATCTGCGCTTTGCCTGAGCCAATTTCTGTTCATCCGGAGGCAAATGTATCCAGGTGAAGGCATCTTTTCTGCTGATTATTTCTGCTTTTTTCAGAAACCTATCGTCGTAAAACTCGTTTACAAGCTCATCTAAATTATCAAGCACGGGCCTGATTATCTTCTTGATTTGTCTGCTGCTTAAGTTTGTGCTGGCTGGATAAACTGCCCCGCTGAAATACTCATCCGGCCTGGATGTCTTCTCGTCGGCGACCAGAAACTTCGGATTTGTTATTTGCAACTGGTGCTTGTATAAGCTGACTTTACCCGAGGCCACTATTACCTGACCGGGCTTTAATTGGTTGCGAAGGTATCCTCCGTGGAACCACACAATCCTGCACACACCCGTATCGTCGCTAATTATTGCTTCGAATATTGGCGGCTTACGATAGCTTTGATAGTCTGTTGACTCGACTAGGCCGACAATAGTGGTTGTTTGTTCGGGCTGTATCTGGTTTATCTTTATGGCGCCGGGCGCGAAGACCCAGTCACGAGGAAAATACTCTAATAAGTTCCCAACTGTCTTAACCCCCAATTGCGCAAAGGCATTGGCCCTGGCTGGCCCAACACCCTTGAGATACCGCACCGGCATCGATAACGTAATTTCGAGTTTCGAGTTTCGAACTTCGAATTTCAATTCCTGTTATTCCTCAAAGCCGTATTTGCCGACAAGCTGAACGAACCGAACGTCGCAGATTGTCGTTTCTATGAGTTTATCAGTTTTTTTTTCGCAAACCATCAGCTCCTGGACTCCTCCATAGCCGACAGGTGCGACAATAAGACCGCCATCGGCGAGCTGTTTCAGCAGCGGCTGTGGTATTTTCGGAACACCTGCGGTAATCATAATCCTGTCGAAGCACGCTGATGGCGGCAATCGTTGCTCTGGCCAGCCGCAACTGCCGTCGCCGACATAGAATTCAACGTTTTTGATACCTAACCTGTCTAAAATTTCCTGAGCCGACTTTGATAGCTCGCTGAATCTTTCTATCGTATAGACTTTTTTTACCAGCTTGCTAAGGATGGCAGTCTGATATCCGCTGCCGGTTCCGATCTCCAGAACCTCGCAATCGCGATTGACCTGCAACTCTTGAGTCATTAAGGCAACAATATATGGCTGAGAAATGGTCTGGCCCATTCCGATAGGCAGTGGACCGTCAGAATATGCCTGCGACAGGTATGGCTGAGGTACAAATTCTTCCCTTGGAATCTCCATCATTACTTTCAGCACATTCGGATTAGTGATATCCCGCCCCATCAAGTCCTGCCGGAGCATTCTCTCCCGACCCTTGGCAAATCTATCTAAATTTTTTTGCCCTGCCATAGCTTAATAATCGCTTTTTAACAACAGTTTTGCAATCAATTTCTGTTGGGATTAAATCCTTGCTCCAAGACTAATAAACGATAAAATTCTAAATAAGCGTAGCAAATAAGCCCCGTTAGAGAGCTCGGGTGGGACTTTAAGTCTTCACACCGCCCAAGAAATGGAGCTTTCTTTCTAACGGGGTAAACAAATTTCAAAGAATTTTAAGGAGACCGAAAATGAAAACTAAAAAGATTCTTTTTTATATATTAGCCGGCATTTTAGGCGGATGTGTGCCTGTTCTGTCGCTCCATCCGCTTTTCAATGAAAAAGACGTTGTCTTCGATGAGAAACTGCTCGGCACCTGGGTGGAAGAGCCAAACAAGGGTGATACAGTCTGGGAGTTCACGCGGCCTGACGCAAACGAAAATGCCTACCGGCTGATTTTCTCCGACAAAGAAGGCAAAAAGGGCTCGTTCGACGCGCATTTAACAAAACTTCAAAACAAACTTTTTTTGGACGTTTACCCAAGTGAGCCGCCATGGGATGAGGAGGACCCAAACAAGGTAAAATGGCCATACAGCACTTTATTTTACATACCTGCCCATACATTTATAAAAGTTGACTCTATCGAACCCCAGTTGAGGATAAGATTAACGGATGATGAGGATATGAAGAAACTGCTTAAGGAAGACCCCAATGCGGTAGAACATACATCAATCGAAGACAAACCTGTTTTAACAGCCTCGACCGAAAAACTTCAGGCATTTGTCCTTAAATACGCCGATGACAAAAGGGTGTTTGGGGACGAAGGGGTCCTGAACAGAAAAAAGACTGCTGAACCGAATGCTCCCGCCAGCTCAAAGCCTGGCAAAGGCGCAAAATAAAATTGACAGAGTAGAGAAAAGGGAATCAGAGAAACAGGAAATCAGGGTTAACCAGATATTCTGATAATCTGATGTCCTGATAACCTGACAGGGCGATTATGTCTGCTCAGACAGATTTCAGGCGGTATCTTGTGAATATCGACTCTGCTTCAACGCAGCAGTTATTTACCGATTGTCTGGTTATCGGAGCCGGCATTGCGGGCCTTCGTGCCGCTATCGAGGCAGCAGAGCAGCAAAATGTCATTATTGTTTGCAAGGACACTCTGGAAAACAGCAACACCTTCAAAGCCCAGGGTGGCATCGCATCAGTGCTTGACAAAGCTGATACGTTTGAATCACATATAGCCGACACACTTGATACCGGCTGTGGGATATGTGATGGACAGATAGTTGACTTGGTTGTTCGTCAGGGCCCACAACTTATTGAGCAATTGCTCAAATGGGGTACTGAGTTTGATTTAATCGATGGCCAAATGGCTACTACACTCGAAGGCGGCCATACTCATCCACGCGTCGCTCATGCTCACGGTGATGAAACTGGCAGGATAATTGCCGAGACACTCATAAAGAAAGTCAGACAAAATCCAAATATTAAAATAATTGAAAGCTTCTATACCATAGACTTGCTTACCAACAAAGACGACCAGTGCATAGGAATAATCGGTCACGACAAACACAGAGGGCCTCAAATAATCTGGGCAGTGAACACGATTTTAGCGTCCGGGGGAGCTGGTCAACTCTACCGTGAAACTACAAACCCGGAAGTCGCCACCGGCGACGGTCTGGCTATGGCTTACCGTGCCGGTGTCGTATTGCAGGACCTGGAGTTTATGCAGTTTCACCCAACTACGTTTTATATCGCAGGTGCTACACGGGCACTGATAACTGAGACGCTCCGCGGCGAAGGTGCTATTTTACTGGATATCAAAGGCAGACGCTTTATGCCGGACTATCACGAAGCGGCTGAGCTTGCACCCCGTGACATAGTCAGCCGAGCCATCCTTGAGCAAATGCGCAAAACTGAATCGACACATGTTTATCTGGACGTTCGGCACTTTGATAAAAACCACTTCGCCAAAAGATTCCCTCTTATCAGCCAACTGTGCGAAAGTTTCGATATAGACGTCGGAAAAGATTTAATTCCTGTCCGTCCCAGCGCACACTATATGATTGGCGGCGTAAAAACTGATGCCAGAGCCGCGACAGGTATTGAAAATCTTTATGCTTGTGGTGAGGTTGCATCCACCGGTCTGCACGGCGCAAATCGGCTCGGCAGCAACTCACTGCTTGAGGGGTTGGTATTCGGAAAAATAGCTGGACAATCTGTTTTACTGGACGAAAAAACAGCAGTCTCACACATCAAGCATCCTCGAATAAAATATCAAGTCCCGTACTCTGACCGCACTATTTTGGATACCGCAGATATTAGAAACTCACTTCGGGCTCTTATGTGGCGAAATGTCGGTATTACCCGAAGCGCCCAGCCGCTTGCAGAATGCCAGGAGATTATCAAATTCTGGCAGCGATATGTAATGGACAAAATCTTTGATTCGCTCCACGGCTGGGAGTGCCAAAACATGCTCAACATTTGTCTGCTTGTAGCTAAATCCGCGCAAATACGAGAGGAAAGTCGAGGCGTGCATTTCAGAAGCGATTTCCCCGATGCCGATGATAATCGCTTCAAAAAACACATCGAGGTTTCAAAGCAGTTGTGATTGGAATGTGGTAATTTGCGGTGTAATTCAGGCGGGGGGCAACTGTTATGGAAATCCAAAATCGAGATGGAAAATGGAACAAGTTTCTGTTATAATAAGGACAGTTAACAGAACAATTATCAATAGTAAATAGTAAATAATCAATTAGGAAGGGTGGGTCGGGCGGTCGCCCCCGTTTCTGTCTTCGACAGAAGACACGGGGGAGGAAAGTCCGAGCAGGATAGGGCAACGGTGGTGGTTAACGGCCACCCGGGGTAACCCGAGGGAAAGTGCCACAGAAAAGACACAGCCGACCCCGCACCTACTTTGAGATTTGACAGCCATTAGGTATTGTGTGTCCATTTATAAATGGTTCTTTGAACACAATACGACGGTTGATTTTCAAAGTAGGTGCGGGGGGCAATGGTGAAATGGTGCGGTAAGAGCGCACCGCAGTGCCGGTGACGGTGCTGGCAGGGTAAACCCCACCGCCTGCAAGACCAAGTAAGCTGTTGCTTGGCCCGGGCGATAACAGCGGGTAGGTCGCTTTGAGCCAACTGGTAACAGTTGGTCAAGATAAATGGCCGCCACCTGCCATTCATGGCGGGGATACAGAACTCGGCTTATAGGCCCACTCTTTCTTTATTGATTATTTATTAATTCGGTGCTTTTAGATTCTTCTTCAGCAGTCAATTGTTGTTTTTTTTCTTCGAGCATATCTACAAATGCGCCTAACCTGATTTTGACCGTAACAATATCATCCTCAGCGAGCATTCGTATTTTGCCTTTACCAAAGCTGATGTGGTTGAACTCAGCACCGCTTTCTTCGCTGAGTATTGCCGCCTGCGCGGGCGAATTGTCTAAAGTATATAAAATTGCCCCGAACACTTGATTGATAAGCAGTCCGGAAACAGTGAGATTTTTATTATCTGAGCCAAGCTCGTCCATCCCCTCACCAAGCTCAGCTATATCCCTGCGTAAGTTTTTTAACACTTGCCTTAATATTTCTATTTGCCTTGAATTCTCAGATGCGTAGAGCTTATTAAGTGCCGCTGTTTCCAGTACCATTTGGCTGTCAAACATAAGGCCTTGTTTGGGCTCGGTCAGAAAACTTTTGGGTCTTCCTGGCAACCGCTTGACCTTTTCATCCACCAAAAAGAAATACTTTCTTTTTGCAGTCAGTTTATTCTCGTCGAAGGCGACCATATTAAACCACGTCTTGTAGCCTTTTTTGCTCTGCCCCGACGAAGCTACAACGCTTCTGCTCTGGCTAAGCAGTTCATATTCAGGTTTATGAATCGTAGGCAGCACATTAAAAGCGCCGCTTTCCTTTAGGTTTATCTTATTGTAACTGTCGGAAAGATTTGCGTCATAGGGAGGTCCATTCTGATTAGATATGATGTATGGCGACACGATGGAAGAACAACCGCACAAGCCCAAAATAAACGAAAATTGAAAACTAAAAATGAAAAACCATAATCCAAAGTTCAAAATTTTAAGTTTTCCGGTTTTAGTTTTGCACTTTTCGTTCTCCATTTTATACTTCCTTTGCGTCTATCCACTTCATCATCTTGCGCAATTTTCGACCAACTGTCTCCAGCTGGCTGTTGTGGTCTTTTTCGTAAAGCTGGTTAAATTTTTTAAGCCCCGACCGGTGTTCGTTTACCCATTCTTTGGCGAATTTGCCGGATGTAATCTCAGATAGTATCTTTTTCATTTCGGCCCTGGTTTGCTCGGTGATAATTCTCGGCCCTCGCGTCAGGTCGCCGTATTCGGCGGTGTTGGATATGCTGTATCTCATATAACTCATCCCACCCTGATACATAAGGTCAACTATCAGTTTTACCTCGTGCATACACTCGAAGTAGGATAGTTCCGGCTGGTATCCTGCTTCCACCAGCGTCTCAAAGCCGGCTTTAATAAGCGATGTAAGGCCGCCGCAGAGAACGCACTGTTCACCAAAAAGGTCGGTTTCAGTTTCTTCTTTGAATGTAGTTTCGATAATACCCGCCCGGGCGCCGCCGATGCCATTGCCCCAGGCAAGGGCAATCTTCTTGGCATCGCCGGTTTCATCCTGCTGAATAGCTACCAGATTCGCCACGCCACCACCTTTCTCAAACTCACTGCGAACTAAATGACCGGGCCCTTTTGGCGCAATCATCACCACGTTAACATTTTTCGGCGGCACAATATATTTGAAATGGATATTAAAACCGTGGCAAAAACCGAGGGTCTGGCCTGCAACAAGATTGGGAGCAATCTGCTCAGTGTAAACCTTCGCCTGAATTTCATCCGGCAACGTTACGATAACCAAGGTAGCGCCATCCATAGCTGTCTTTATATCAGTTGGTGCAAAACCGTGTTTCTGAGCGAGTTTATAGTTATCAGTTCCTTTCAGCTCGGCCGCCGCCACTTCAATTCCACTGTCACGCAAATTCAAGCTGTGGGCATGGCCCTGGCTGCCGTAACCGATAATCGCCACCTTTTTGCCTTTCAGTGCATCAATTGGTGCATCCTTTTCATAATAAATTTTAGCTGCCATGGCTGTTTTCTCCTTTCTATATTATTTTTAGACAGAGGTTGCTAACTTTGGTTTCTGTTTTCTCAGCCAAAAATCAGGAAATTGAAATTATACAAAAAGTTCCCTGTAATGCAAAGAATTACGCATTTTGAATAAATAACCGTTGAATGGGTAAACGCTGATACGGATATGCTCATTCACAGCTCGGTTTTTGCCTGCCTGGGAATGGCGATTGTTCCGGTTCTGGCTACGTTTTTTATGCCATAAGGTTTGCAAACATTGATAAAGGCCTCGATTTTTTCCTCAGGCCCGCTGACTTCCACGGTGAGCGACTTTTGGGCGATATCCACAATCTTGCCCTTGAACATCTCTATCATAGACATTATTTCAGGCCGTTTCTCCGGTGGCGCCGAAATGGTTATCAGCATTAAATCGCGGGCAACAATCGGCTGACCGACGAAATCCTGAACCTTAACAACAGGAATAATCTTGGCTAATTGTTTACGTACCTGCTCAACAACCCTGTCATCTCCGATAACGACTATCGTCATTCTGCTGAGCTTAGGGTCTTCCGTTCGGCCGACAACGAGCGAATCAATATTGAACGCCCTCGCTGCAAACATCCCGGCAACGTGGGCCAGAACTCCGGGTTTATTCTCAACCAATGCACTTATTATATGCTTCATTTTCGTTCCTCGTATCTCGTGGCCTGTAACCTGGGCGACGGGTTACAAACGACGGATTTTACGCCATACTTTCGAATATATCAAGCCCGCTCATCTCATCTATACTTTTACCGGCTGGAACCATCGGCCAGACATTTTCTTCCCGCTCGACTCTAAAGTCAATGACACAGGGTTTCTTTTCTGCCAGCATTGACTTTATAACCTTTGGGACATCGGCTTTTTTATCAACCGTTTCTCCGACCGCACCCATCGCGCGCGCAACGGCTGCATAGTCAGGATTGGCCAGATAGCTCTTCGAATAACGCTTATTATAGAAAAGCTCCTGCCACTGCCG
>CAZKYA010000082.1:0-8950 GCA_964556725.1 uncultured Pirellulales bacterium | reverse complement strand
CCGATTGAGATAGAGCAAAAAGTGAGTTCGCTCAAACTTAAATCGATGTCGATTGAGATAGACCAACTGACAGCCGAACAAGTTGCTTATCTTACCAGCAGCGGCGAAGGAACATAGTATAAGCTATACCTGGGCGTAGGAGCACGAAGGCATAAGAGCACAAGAGCATAAGACTTGTGCCTTTTGTATTTATGACTATGGATAATAAAGAGACGGAAAAGACACCAATAGTGGCCACGAAGTCTTTTATGGCTGTTGGTCCTACGCTGCACTATAGCCATGAAAATGTTCAGAGGTGCTGGCTCCTTGCCATCGTGGCCTTTGCCTTAAGCTGTCTTTTCTGGTCGAAGATAGTAAACGGCGCATTCTGGACGTTTGACCTTGAATTGGCGATGACGCCTTCATTTTGGCGTTTGGGACAATCCATTACAACTGGGGTGAGTATATTTGAATATCCCTGGCAGATACTTGTTGTAGGACTGCTTATGGGTATTCTGGCGGTTGTGCCGGTGTTGATGTCACAGCTTATGAGCTTTAGCTATAGTTTGCCTTTTATATTGGGTGTGTTTTTTTTAGCTGACCTGCCGGGCTTTGCGATATGTCTTTTGATAAGCTGTTTTGCAGCAGCGTGTCGTCCACTGCGTTTTCGTTCGCGTTTTATCGCAATAGCGTTATGTACAACGCCACAACTTATTTACTGGGGATTTCTTGGCAGTGCAAGGGGAGTAGAGCCAATTAAATGGGGGTTTTCTTTTGCCCCGTGGGTTTGTGCGTGGCTTGTCGGGCTTGGTATAGCCGGAATTGTTCTTGGGATAGGTCACTATACTCGTTATCGGCCCGGGCAGGTCTGGATTGTTACTATAGTTTTCCTTTTGCTGGCTGTTGTGACTTTTGAGATGAGAATCGGCTTTGACGAATTAGATTATCAGCTGTATGTGGTCAAGAATAATCCGGAAGAGGCGAGTGAGTTTCAAGACCACAATATAAGAGAAGCGCTGGATGAAATGATTACACGTCCTTCCGTCAGAGTTAAAAGATATCTTGAAAGCTCCTTTTACCCTACAGAACCGATACTTCTTCGCGCAAAATTGAAAGAAAGAATCGAGGATGAGCTGGCGCGAGGTCGTTGGCCATGGTGGTTTACGGTTCCGCCGGAGCTAAATTATCAGTTGAAAAAACAATGGCTGATTCAGCAGTATGATTTGTTTATAAGCAAACGTCCTCAAAGTCCACGTATGCCTATATCGCTTTACTACAAAGCACTTCTGAGTGAGTTGAGCCCGGATATTCAGGCTTTTAGGCAAAAAGAGATATTGCATTTCTACAGTGACTATCCGTATGAGAAATCGCAAGATATCTGGTCTATGCTGTACACGGAGTTTGGTGAGAGCCCGGAATCTCTCGAGGCACGATGGCGAATTGCAAAACGCTGGGCTGGTCAAGGTGAATTTGAGCTGGCTGATAAGCTCCTTACCGAAGCGCAGAGTATGTTAAATGAGTGTTTGAAGAATTTGAAAAAGAAGCACATGCAGGGAGACAATTTCTTTAGACTTTTTCGTCCACCGGCTGATTCGGCAATGACGATGTTTAAGCTAACCGATTTACAAAGAAGGGTAAATCAGTTGTGTAGTCTCATAGGACCAGAAAATCGAACCGACAAGAGAGAAACGAAGGAGCGTTTGACGAGATTTGTTATGTTAAATCCAATGGCCACAGATTATGCTTGGCATCTTGACGAATTGCTGGGGCAAACAGATGACAATGACCCGCTTCGTGACAATGTTTTATTGGCGCAGGCGAAACTTATTGCTGATGAGCAACTTCGTGCTGAACAATTAGCCCAGTTACATAAAAAGTTCCAGGACACCGATGGTGGAATGCAGGCACTATATGAGTTGGCCCGTCTGAAGATTGGTCTATATCAGAGCGAGTCAAATCCGGAACGTAAGAAAAAGCATTTAGCTGACGCCAGGGCACTTTTGACCAGCTTTATCAGTTTGTATCCGGACAGCTTCTGTGCCGAACAGGTCAAAGAGAATCTAAGTAACCTGCCAAGTGTTGAATAAATATCAATATTATTTGCTTGTCCTTTACTCGGCTGGGTTGTTAGTAGTTATTGGGGAATTAAGTGCTGAATGGAGGATTTACCACAGGGGGCTAATCTACATTTTTCTGCTATGCAGCCGGTGATAAGCAGCTCCGGGATGATTAAAATTGACATTAAAGGTAAATTTTGCTAATATAGTTAGTAATGAGCTTTTTCACTTTTTAGGAGGTGTTATCCGACATAAAGTGAATTTGGTTGGTGGTGAATAGATGACAAAGCTTGATAAAACCTTATCTTCCAACGGAGGCAATCGAAGAATTCTGCTGATAGGTGATGTTAGCAACGTTTTTCTGGACACCGGCTCCGTCACCAACAGCTACGAAGTTTGTGGCAATATATCTGATGCGCTCGATACTGTTTCGAAGAATAGTTTTGCTGCAATTGGAGTAGTGATATATGGAACGTCTAAGTTGGAGTCTGCTTTAAAGGGCTTAAGAGGAAATTGCGATGCTAAGATTATTCTACTGGCACAGATGTACGAAGAGCCGATAGCAATTCGGCTGATTGGCTCGACTTTCAACGGCACCAGTCTGGCAGATGAGTATTTTATTTGTCCAATCGAGTCAAACAGATTATACGAATCCATTATATCCTCCCAAGAGCGTCTGGAAGCCGGAGCTATTCCACCTGTTACTTTCGGGGCAACGATAGAAAAGAGAATCAGGATTCTTGAAAAATTGGCTACAGAAGATGATTTAACGGGTCTGAAGAATAGAAGATATATATGGGAATTTTCAAGGCAGATTATCGAACGAGCTGGAGAAAGAGATGGGCGGGTGACACTGCTTGTTTTCGATATTGATAACTTCAAACATTACAATGATATTTATGGTCATTACGCGGGAGATGAAGTCTTAAAGCAGGCTGCTGTTCTGATGCGGCGTTGCTGCCGGGGTCACGATGTTGTCGGCAGAGTAGGTGGCGATGAGTTTGCAGTCGTTTTCTGGGACAGTATTAAGCGAAAGCCGGGTGGCAAAGAATCCGAGAGGCGTTTGGCGACAACGGACCATCCTAAGGAAGCAATATTTATAGCAAAGCGGTTCATAAGGGGATTTGAGAAGGCAGAACTACCTTTATTAGGCCCGGAAGGAAAAGGAGTTTTGACCATAAGCGGTGGTTTGGCAAGTTACCCGCGTGACGGTTCGACGATACAAGAGCTTTTTGAACAGGCAGACAAGGCATTGTTGGAAGCAAAACGCAGCGGCAAAAACAGAATCTATCTCGTTGGTAAGCCCCAAAGCGATATCGCTGATATCTAATAATCTCATATCTAATAAGTCACTGCTGACCGGCTAAAAGTCGGGTTCCAAAGCAACGTGATTGATGGCTGCAGAAACGGCAATTTTTACTTTTTGCGTGCTTTTGGGGAAAATGGTCTAAAAAGAAAATCACCAAGGTAATTTCGAAAGAAAAGAGCCCGGGTTAGTTCTTGACGATTGGGCCAGTAATTGTGATAATTCTTGTCTTTAGAAATTTTGACGCGAATAGAGTATAGTATCGTGCATAACTGCGTCCAGGAATTTAAAAACAAATTGTATTAGCGCACAGTTTTTCGATGTAAAGAGAGATGCCTAAACCAGCAAAAAAGAGGTTGTCCGGGATTACTGATATTTTAGCGAGGTATCCTGCAAGCAGGGGAAGCTTGATACCTATTTTGCAGGATATCCAGGGAGAATTTGGATACCTTTCTGAAGAAGCGGTAGAAGAGTTGGAACGGTTGATGGGTATATCAGCCAACGAGATATACGGTGTTGCCACATTTTATACTCAGTTCCGTTTCAGACCGCCGGGACAGCACCGCATCCAAAGCTGCCAGGGGACAGCGTGTCACGTACGGGGAGGATACCTGATACTCCAAGAGTTACAGCGTCATCTGGGGATCAAGGCCGGCCAGACGACCACAGATGGCAAGTTTGACCTGGAGAGGGTGGCCTGTCTGGGCTGCTGTGCGCTGGCGCCGGTTGCTGCGGTGGATGGCGAAGTGCACGCGGCAATGACCGCGAAAAAAGTCTCATCCATACTTTCCCGATATGGGGGTGAAAAGGGCCGTAGGAAAAAATGACCTCATTGCAACAAGACTTCTCCAAAGCTCAAGCTCATTGGCGCAAGCTCGAAGACAGCAAAGTTCCTGTCTTTTTTGTTGGTGCGGCAACGTGTGGGCGTGCTGCCGGTGCCGCAGATGTATTAGAGCATCTGCGCAGGCGAATCAAGGCTGAAAAGCTAAATGTTATCGTAGTTGAAGTGGGCTGTCTTGGTCCTTGCTCTTTTGAGCCGTTGGTAATTGTGCACAAGCCCGGTGCACCGCGAGTCTGCTATGGGAATGTCGGGCCCGATGAGGTAATCCGTATTCTGGAAAATTATGTTTTGGGTGAAGACCCTTGCGCTGAACTGGCTCTTGGGAAAATGACGCCGGGACAATTGCCCGGCATCGGTGATTTCAACGAGCATCCGATGATGCGTCGGCAAGTACGGAACATACTACGTAACTGTGGACTTATAGACCCTGAAAACGTGTATCACTACCTTGCCCGTGATGGCTACCGCGGGTTTCTGCGGGCGCTGGAGATAGGGCCTGATAAAACTCTTGAACAGGTCAGGGCATCAGGGCTTCGCGGACGCGGCGGAGCCGGATTTCCTACCTGGCGCAAGTGGCAGACCTGTCGGAGTGTTCCCAGCGAAACGAAATATTTAATATGCAACGCAGATGAGGGTGACCCCGGCGCATTTATGAACCGTTCGCTAATCGAAAGCGACCCGCACGCGGTGCTTGAAGGGATGCTGATTGCAGCTTTTACATTGGGGGCGTCAGAAGGTTACATCTATTGCAGGGCGGAATATCCGCTGGCTATACATCGATTGGAGGTCGCCATCGGTCAGATGCGCAAGCTTGGCCTTCTGGGTGAAAACATCCAGGGTTGCGGTTTTTCTTTCGAGCTGACGGTAAAGAAAGGTGCGGGGGCATTTGTGTGCGGTGAAGAAACAGCTTTGATTGCTTCGATTGAGGGCCGACGTGGGATGCCACAACCTCGGCCACCATATCCTGCTGTTAGTGGTTTGTTTGGCAAGCCAACGGTTATTCAAAATGTGGAGACGCTCGGTAACCTGCCGCTTATTCTTCGCAATGGAGCTGAGTGGTACACACAGTACGGCAGTAAGACCAGCAGAGGCACGAAAACCTTCTCGCTGGCAGGCAAAATCAAACGGACCGGCCTGATTGAGGTGCCGTTAGGTATTACGCTCAGGGATATAGTCTATGACATCGGTGGTGGTATTGTTAATGATAAGGCACTTAAGGCGGTACAAACCGGCGGGCCTTCGGGTGGGTGCATTCCGGCGGAGAAAATAGACCTTGCAGTTGACTATGAGTCACTTACCAAAGCCGGTAGCATTATGGGCTCGGGGGGTATGATAGTGCTCGATGAAGATAACTGTATGGTTGATATTGCACGATACTTTCTGTCATTTACGCAGGAAGAATCCTGCGGCAAATGTGTTCCCTGCCGAGTCGGAACGCGTGCGATGTTGAGCATTCTGGAACGCATTACTGTCGGTGAGGGCGAGATGGCTGACCTCGATAGACTCGAAAAAATCGCACAGACTGTCAAAGACGGTTCGCTGTGCGGTCTGGGGCAAACCGCACCAAACCCGGTATTAACAACGTTACGATATTTTAGGAAAGAGTATGAAGACCACATTGAAAAGGGTCAGTGCTCCGCGTTTGTCTGCAGCAGGATGATTAGCTATCACATTGACCGAGAGCTGTGCTCTGGCTGTGGTGCGTGCGCACGGGTTTGCCCTGTCAATGCAATCAGCGGTGAGAAGAAAAAACCTCACGTTATTAGCCAGAACATATGTATCAAGTGCGGCGCATGCTTGAGCGCATGTCCTGAAATTTATGCTGCGGTCTATCGGCGCAGCGGTGAACTGACTAAGTACGAAAAACGTAGAAAAGAGAAGGGAAAGGCTAATTAAATATAGGAACCGGTTAAAGTGAAGCTGATTATAGATGATAGAACGATAACTGCCAAGAAAGGTGAAACGGTTTTGCAATGCGCCCTGCGGCATAATATCTCGATTCCGCATCTTTGCACGCATTCGAGTTTATCGCCTTTCGGCGCATGTCGGCTGTGTGTGGTTGAAATTGAAGGTATGCGCGGACACCCGACTTCCTGCACGACACCAGCGGCTGAGGCAATGGTGGTGCGCACCAACACCGAAGCGTTGCAGGAATTACGCCGAAATATCCTTGCGCTTACTATGCTGGAGCATCCCAGCGCCTGCCTGGTATGCAGCAGACGGCAGCTATGCGAACAATACCGGCCTGAAGCAGAAAAGGTCGGACGAACTACAGGGTGTCATACCTGTAACAACAAGGATGTCTGTGAGGTGCGGGTGCTGGCGGAGGACCTTGGTCTTGTGGAAATGCTGGCTGTGCCGTCTTATCAGCGACGACCGGTCGAGAGGTCAGAGCCGTTTATAGACCGTGACCTTAACCTCTGTATTCTGTGCGGACGATGTGTGCGCATCTGCAAACGCCAGCATGGCACATCGGTCATCGATTTCGTCGGGCGCAGCACAAAGACGCACATCGGCCAGGCGTTCGAGCGCTCGCTGAAAGACGCCGGCTGCACATTCTGTGGCTCCTGTGTCGATGTGTGTCCAACCGGCAGTCTGGCTGATAGGTATTCAAAATGGTATGGTAAGCCCGATACGATGATAGATACAACGTGTATCTTCTGCGGGGTCTCCTGTGCGTTGGCGCTCGGGGCCAAAAGCGGCAAACTGATTACCGCAAAAGCAGTAAATGAAGATATTCCTGTTTGTGTCCTGGGCAGATTTGCTATCCCTGAATTTCTCAATGGTATGGACCGCCTGCGCACGCCGTATGTGCGTGTTGGTAACATTTTGCGCGAGACAGAATGGAAACAGGCCGTCAAAACAGCGACCATAAAACTAAAGGAATTTATTGGGCGGGGTTTTGCAATGGTTTGCGACACCACGAGCACCTTTGAGGACAGGTATATCTTTGAGAAATTTACGAGGAATGTGATGAAATCGACAAACTACATTGAGATTGAGCCAGATGCAAGAGGTGTTTCGCGCAGCTTACTGCCGGGAGGTGCGAAGGCGGCACTACTGACTGGCAATTTTGTCGATTCTGCGCAGTTGAAGAAACTCAAGTTGGTGATTGTGCAGGACTGCTACCCGAGTGCTGCAACAAAAGTTGCCGATATTGTGTTGCCGGCGGCGGTGTTCGCTGAGGTTGATGGGACCATTCTTGATAGTTCCGGTCAAAAACGGCCACTACACAAAGCGTGTGAGCCGCCGGGCCAGGCAAAGCCCGAATGGTGGATTATTTGTAAGCTCGCCCAGGCAATGGGGGCCAAAGGTTTTTCATATAGCTCATCTGCTGCAATCAGGAAAAAGATGGGAATATCACGTGCTAAATTGCTGGTTGAGCGGGCTGAAGCCCCTGATGCAGCCAGAAATCCGAAGCTAAGACGAGCATACTTCCGTGGGCATCGCATTGATGAAAAGGTTTGCGGGCTGCGCGAGTTGCCTGTGGGTGAAGTCAGTGTTGCTGAAGTAGCGGCGGTTGAAGGTAAAGGGGGATTCGGAATTCTGGAAAAAAGTGAGATTGCACCTAATATACACGAACTCGTCATAGATGCACCCGAGGTGGCGAAAAAGGCAAAGCCCGGCCAGTTCGTAATTGTGATGGTCGATGAAAAATCGGAGCGCGTGCCCTACACACTGTGCGACTGGGATGCTGAAAAAGGCACCATTACGTTAGTTGTGCTTGAGAAAGGGCAATCCAGCCGAAAGCTCGTACTATTAAATGCGGGCGATAAACTGGCACACGTGGTCGGGCCGCTGGGCGTTCCACTGGAGATTAAACATTACGGGATAGTTGTTCTGGCGGCGGGATGCTATGGGATTGGAGCGATTTTACCTATCGCCAGAGCAATGAAGGAAGCAGGTAATCGGCTGATAGCAATCATAGAGGCCCGCAGCCATTACCTGCATTACTATAGGGAGAAACTGGAGAGTATTTGCGATGAGTTTATTCAGACAGCGATTGACGGGTCGATGAATGTCAAGGGACATTCTGTCGATGTCATCGAGCAAAAGTTAAAAGACGGCGAGAAGATTGACTGCGTCATTGCGATTGGATGTCCGTTTATGATGATGCTGACAGGACAGGTGACAAAACCATACAGTGTAAAAACATTGGCGGCGCTAAATCCGATTATGCTGGACGGAACCGGTATGTGCGGAGCGTGCCGTGTGACCGTCGGTGACCAGACGAAGTTCGCCTGTGTTGATGGGCCGTTTTTTGATGCGCATCTAATCGACTGGGATGAGCTTCGTGACCGCCGTGCCGCATATAGTGCCGAAGAGATACACTCGCTGGGCCGAACTGAGCCGGTGACGGTTCACAATAGCGGCAAACATAAATGTATGGCTCGCATCGAGCAAAAGTGAAGAACAGCAGATGGCTAAAGAAAAGATTCCAAGACAAGTAATGCCGGAGCAGGCTCCTGAAGACCGGGCCAGAAACTTCGAGGAAGTTCCTTACGGCTACACGGAGGAGTTGGCCACTCTGGAAGCGAGCCGTTGTTTGAAGTGTAAGAAGCCGCGGTGCGTAGAAGGATGTCCGGTTAAAGTTGACATACCGGCTTTTATTGCTCTTGTCGAGCAGGGTAAATTCATCGAGGCAGCATTAAAGGTCAAAGAACAAAATGCGCTTCCTGCGGTCTGCGGGCGTGTCTGTCCGCAGGAAGAACAGTGCGAGAAATTGTGTGTTCTGGGTGTCAAGGATGAGCCGGTGGCCATCGGCCG
>CAZKYA010000081.1:0-9060 GCA_964556725.1 uncultured Pirellulales bacterium | reverse complement strand
ATTGTTAAATATTTATCTAACTTTTCCCTTGCATTTCACAACAATTTGTGTAAAATTCCTATTATGTCATTAGGCCAGATAATAAGAAAAAAACGTGAGCAGATGAATCTGACGCTGGATGATGTCAGCAGTCGGTGCGGATTCTCCAAGCCGTACCTGTCCACTATTGAAACCGGCAAGGTAAAAAACCCGCCAAGTGATGAACTATTAAGAAAGCTCGAAAAAATTCTTAAGTTTGAGCCGGGTCTTTTGCTGCATATCGCTCATTTGGAAGGGCTTCCCTCCGATGTCCGTCAGGAATACGAGTCAGCTGAGGCCGAAAACGAAAAACTACGCCAGTTTATCAAAAATCTCATTCATAAAAAAACCAAAGTCTCCCGGCTCAACACACTTCTTGCCGAAAGCGAGCTGGAAATCGAGCAGGACAGGTCCTCTCTCGCCGCCGGAAGATTGGTGCCGGTGATAAACAAAGTCGCAGCCGGCTATCCAGCCGATTTCGATGACCTTGACTACCCGGCCGGCGTGGCTGACGATTATGTTCGCTGCCCCGATATGCACGACCCCAACGCCTTCGCCGTCCGCGTCGTCGGAGACTCGATGGAGCCGAAATTCCAGGAAGGTGACATTGTTGTTTTCTCTCCTGCTGCTGAAGTGCACAATGGCGATGATTGCTTTATTCGTTTTATGGAGCCGCACGAAACGGCCTTCAAACGTGTCTTCTTTGAGCCGGATAACAAAGTCCGTCTTCAGCCGAGGAACGAAAAATATTCCCCCTTAATCGTTGACGGCAAACGCATCAACGGCCTATACCGAGCGGTAACAAAAATCGAAAAGCTGTAGACATCCTTTCACTTTACTCTTGCGTGACGCATTTAGCTGATATTTTGTCCTGCCACAGCTAAAACCAAGGCGAAGACTTTTGATGCGCCGGCCTGTTTTAATGTCTTCGCACACTCGTTCAACGTTGCCCCTGTTGTCTTAATGTCATCGACAAGACAAATCTTTCGACCTGTAAAATTGTGGCCCTTGCGAACAGCAAAAGCTCCAGCTACATTCCTTGCCCGGGCAGCAGCGCTTGCCATTGTCGTCTGAGATTTGGTCCAGCGGACCCGAACAAGTCCGGTGCTGATTTTCGCCGTCGGGTGCACCAATTTCCTGGCTAAAATCAGAGATTGATTATAGCCGCGAATGACTCGCCTGCTCCAATGCAGCGGCACAGGAACGAAAAGCTCTATTGCACTTACAAAGCTGCTGCCCTGTAATGCAGAATTAGCCAGAAAGCCCAACGTTGAATCCAGCTCAGTCCGTCCTTTCTTAAAGGCCACAATCATTTGCTGCAAAGATTCTCCAACCTTATATACACCGCTTCGAGCTATCCGGTCAAAATGAAATTCTTTACCCCGGCAATCAGGGCACACACCTTCGAGGATGGCGTATTTGCTGACATCTCGGCCACATCGCGGACAATAATCAGCTCCGGTACAACCCCGAAGCTCGCTCCAGCAATCACCGCACAAACTTCTATCGCTCTCGCAAACACTCTCTCGGCAATTGACGCACACCGCAGGCCAGAAAAGCTGATTCAAACTTTGCAAAGCAAATCTGACACCTTGTTTTAGTTTCGCCCTATCCACGCCGGCAATTATACAAAGATTAACAATCACAACAAGCCAGCGTAACTCTCTGTATTGCTAATCGCTTTCACGCAAGAATTTTAGTGTCTTCGTCTTTTTTGCAGCCACTGTTGATAATCGGGAACATAATGTGGCGAATTATGTGGGCCGACCGAACCAATCTTTGCCTTCAAAGAGGTATAACTGGCACCTTCCAAATTCATCGACGCACAATGGCCATCAACAAATACTACATTGGCTTTGTCATCATGCCTAAAGCATGTCGTGGGACACAGATTTTTTTCCCATCTGTTACTCTTATACAAATAAGGTGGGTCGAGCAAAGCATTGTTTTTTAATATCGGGCTGTTGCCGGTTAAATCGTAATCTATCAGAGTATCCGCAAAGGCAAACACCAAGCTTGGCCCTTTAACGGTCGTAATTTTCTGCCACGGTCGATTTTGTATCTCCATCCATCCGCTCTGAGGCGGACATAGATAGTATCCGTTATACCCATAAGTGCTCGTAATCCACTTGGGGTCATCCGGTTCACTCAGTGGTTTGCCCTGAAGCCCATAGCTGCCGAACCGCTGCGAGGGACATTCATAAACACTATTTTTCTTAAGCTCGCTTCTCAAATATGGCCAAACAAAACCTCTTTCGTGGTCGATACCCTTGGCAAGAATTTCACCCCACCAGTATGTGCCTGACTGCCCAACCGTAGGCATAGCATAACCATTGTAATCATTGGTATAACACGCAAAGGCAAAACCAAGCTGTCTCAAGTTATTCGTGCAAAAAACCGTTTTAGCTTGTCTCTTCGCTCGATTAAGCGATGAAAGCAAAATAGACATCAGCAGACCAATGATGCCAATAACCACAAGCAACTCTATAAGAGTGAATCCTCTGACCTGTCTGACAAATCGATAGCTATTGTGGGACATACAAAAACCACTTATTCTAATTCTCTGTACCATTGATTGGCCAGCAGGGAAAAGTCTATAAAATCAATATCTCCATCAAGGTCCAAATCCGAACGGCTCACGCCAATAGGCCCATCGTAAAGCCAAACATTTATAAGAAAAGCCAAATCGTATATATCTACCTTACCATCCTTGCTGATATCTCCCAAAAATGCTGGCTGATGGAACTTAAATAATCCATCATAGCCGATAGTGTAAATACTTTCATAAGTCACCGCTGGGTTGTTTCCACACTCTTTATCTTGGTAATGGGCAATTATAAAGTTGGGGTCATCCGGCTCTAATGAGACATCTAAAACATACAACTCTGTATATGAACCATAATAATTCCCACTCAGTGGTATGGCACCAACATACAACTTGTCGTTGGCATATACAGGTTGGTTTGCCCAGCCGCCCATTACCATACTGGCAGGAGTTTCCCATAATTTGGTAACACTTTCTCCATAATCCTGATAGGCCTCTACTTTAGGGCGTGAACCTTCAACCCAAGGTGGGTCGTCGGCAATACCACCGGAAATGTAAATCTTATCACCTACCACCACCGGCATCGAACTGGTGCGTTCTGTTTGCGTAATCCAGATTATTCTTCCATCATTGCAATCGAGCTTACATAACGCCGAATTGTCTTCATTTGCATCGGCGTAGTCATAATTCGCCGCATATAAAAAACCCTCCTTTGTAACGGTTACACCGCTCATAAAACCTTCGAAATTTGGGTCAGTAGTCTCCCACCATTTAATAGCTACAGGTTCAGCCGTCGCATCGTAAGCATGTATAGTGCCCGAAGCATTGTTCAGCCCATGTATGCTTGCCACATAAACAACACCATTGCTATAAGCCGCTGTGTTTCCACTGGTCGCGCCTATTGTCTCCGACCAGACAATATCCCCGGGTTCATACGGATTGTTCGGCTCTTTCGAGTCCAGATTAATACAATAGAGCTTACCTGACGAACCGAACCCATCATAATCGGTGATAAATGCACGAGCGTGAGGGATATCAACCACCACACAAACCGATGCGTTTATCACGTTCTTTTCCAGTTGTGTCGCCCAATTCTGTACGCCGGACTGAGCATCAAGTGCAAATACTTTATCGCCCGAGCCTATCAGCACTGTTCTATGCTTAGTATCGATGCAGGGTGTTGACCACGAATCCCAGACGGCTTTGTCAATAACTGTTGCCCACAGTATCTCGCCTGAGTTGGCATCGTAAGCAGCTACTTGACTATTGGTGTACTCTCCAAATTCGTTATAATATCTGGCATATGCGTAAACTACGCCGTCATACACTACCGGCCCGGTACTACCTTCAAACTCCACATAATAGTTCGGGTCCTGAGGGTCTTCATCAGCAATCCATGCAAGGGTGTTGACGTCAATCGTATCAGGGCCGTCAACCGCAATCGAGTGTCGAGTTGCGGTATGTCCGTAACATGGCCAGTCCTCAGAGCCGGCCTGGACAAAAGCTGTAACCACAAAAACTAAAATCAAACTAATTAATCCTTTTGAAATCATTGTTTTTCTCTCCGGTTAAAAGGGTTTCCGATTCGCTGTTCAAGTTTAACTTCCATATCCCAAACACTGTTTGTTGTATGCCAAATCATCTCCTTTCGCACAATCCGGCCCTTATCGCGAGGGCGTTTGGGCAATAAAAAAACCGCCGTTCCCGCGAAGGAAACGGCGGCCTTATTTGTCAGTGACCCAAACTCCCTTTAGCTGATCTGCTTCGTATGAAAGCAGGAATATTCGGGCGCAATAACTGCACTGTGTTCCATATCGCGAGAACACTTATGCTACTCTGCCCCCTGCTTTCTTGCGAAAGCAAGAAGGGGGCTACATAGCACGAGTATGCGAAACCAACTACAGGCAGGTTTTCTGACTTGCGCCTTACCGCGAAGCTCCTTCCCATCCCGCACATATTTAAGCATGTTAAAGTATTAAAAATATGTGCGGGACAGTGGATAAAATGCCTCTCGGACTTCCAACCCCCATTTTTGCTTTCGCAAGAAAGCATGGAGGTCGGAGCAGGCGCTCACAGCGGCGCGACCGTCGCGGCTTTTAACCGCGTTCCCATTTAGCTATCCCAAAGCAAACAGATTCAGGACCTGCAGTCAGATTATTCCCTTTTCAAAGAGCGTATGAAACATCTTCTTTGCCTGCTTACCGACAGTCAAGCAAAAAACAAAAATTTTTATCACCTCAGATAAATAACAATGCCGGTCAGTTTTGAAATGGCAAGTATGCACACCATTACAGAAATTATAGGCACCTCTGACAAAACTATTCGTTCAGCAATATTGCTTTCTTATGAATCTTTTATCCCTCATCCGAGGTAGTTTCTGCTCATCATCTTGGGAAGTTTCTACCAGTCATTCAGAGGAATTTCTATCCGTCATTTGATGGTGCTTTTATTTGTCATCCTTCGACCCTGTCCTTGCTTTCATAAAAACCCCGTGGGGGTGAAGAATCTGCCCTCTCAAAACAAAATCACTCCGGAAAAGAGTGTGGTCAACCACTACAAGCAGAATAAACCATATATGTCCTATCAAATACCTTTCAGATACCTTTAATCTTATGTTAAAATAGGCAAATTATACTTGACTAGTCTTGTCAAAATGGGCTATAATTATCTTATGCTCAGAGATTTCGTGTTCTTTGTTTTGCGTATTTCGCTTGTCGCAGCGATATGGGCCTCTCTATGGCGGTTTGTGGAACCCAAAACACAGCTTATGCGCATATTAAGAGCCGCATTACTCGTGCTCTGTCTTTTAGGTATTCTGGTAGTATTAAGAATCACAAGCGGTTATTAACCGCTCAAGTGTATCCCGCTCGTATCTATTAATACTTGCTCGCCACAGATTCGACCAGGTCTATCTATCCAGAAATATACTTTTTGGTCGATGTTCTACGACGAAGAATTCACATTATTGAGCTAAAGACCATCTCTTTCAAGTAATCTCTGCACCGCAGCAGATTACTCAACTGCCCCCCTATATAAAAAGCTTTAACCTGTGTCAATTCTTAGAGGACGGGCAGAAAAAAGAACTTATGCGACGGCTTTCTTTCTGTAGAATAACCAGAGTATAATACTCAAGGCAATCAGACCAACCAGCCCATTCTCGCCCAAGGTTGAAATTAACTTGGTCAGATTGGGAATAATCCCGCTAAAGAAAAAGACCGTATCACCAAAAAGGATCTGAACTACGACCCCCAGGGCAACCAGCAGCAGGAAAATTTCCGTAACCTCACCAAGCCATTTTTTGATCTCTTGCAGATAATGCATCTTTAACTCTCCTAAATAAGTTGAAAAATTAAAAACAAAACACTCTAAACATCCTTAGAAACACTAAACACTTTATTCGGACTATCCTTTGAAGTTTCTTTAATATAAATAAATGCAGGACGCCTGAAATACTCAAAATCCTCATCCTCAAAAAACTACGCGATTAAACGCTATAACAAAAATAACGCAAAAACTGCATTATCAGTATTGATATTGCGGTTTACAGAATTTTCTCGCTCCTTCACATATGATTTGAGATTCAGTTATTTCGAGTGAAAAACACCGGCCCCCCTTGTTATTCTGAGCGAAATGCAGTGAACTCCCCGTCATTCTGAACGGAGCGCAGCGAAGTGAAGAATCTCAAAAAACTTAGCCCCCGGAGCAAACAGAAGAAATGTCAACAATCACACATTTACCGTAAACAACAGTTATTCCTCGCCTATACGTCACGCACAAATACTGCCAATCGAAACCACAGAATAATAGAGAATTCGGATTATGGCTTCACATAAATAACGATGCCGACCAGTATCAAAATAACAATCACACACACCCCGATTGAAATCAAAAACATCCATATAAAGCGTCTGTTCTGCCTGGAGATAATATATTTTAGATACCTGTCGCTCGTGGCGAAGGTCCGGCTCATCTGCAGGATACTGTCGGTCTGGCCGAGCGTGCTCTGGTTTATTTTGTCCAGCGTCTGGTTAAACTTGTTAAAGCTCTCTGTCATTTGCACGTCAGTATCGGCCGCAGCGGCAAGCTGATGGTCGATATTAACCAGAGCGTCGGTTTGCTTGGCGGTTTCGGTCGGCATTTTTTCGACTGCATCTATAAACTGCTGATTTTTAACAGTGGCCGCTTTTAGCTGCTCGATGAGCTGCTCTGTTAACTGCTTCTGATTTTCCACAACCTCGGGAAATCTTTCGAGCAGCTTGGGCAATTGTTCAATCCGGCTCATCAAATCCTCGTGCTGAGCAACCTGACGATTCAAGTGCTCATTAATACCCTGCAATTGCTCAATGAGTTTATCGAAACCGGCTTGTAGTTTTTCGAGCGATTCTCGCTTATCCTTTGGCGGAACCGTTTTGACCATAACCTGACTGCTCTCGGTGTCGGTTTGCTGGGTTTTCTCGACACCCGATTCCGCCGATTCAGCTTCCTGGCTGATTAGGCCCTCGTCATTTAGCTCCGGCCGACCTCCCGTAGGCCCGGATATCTTGCGGGCTTTGAGCCAATTTCCTGCCTGCACCCATAAATCCTTTATAGACATTTTCAAAGTCCTCAACTTTCGCCGCCGAATTTTTCTGCTTTATAAGCGTACTTGCTATTTTATTTGCGTTCTCTGCCGCTTTTCACATTAAAAACTTTTCTTTCTGTAAATTCAAGCTATTTTTGCTATCATAACCATTACAAATCTATCGGATAATGGTAAAAACAATAAAGGTGAGCAAATGAAATTAGTTACATATTTGAGAAACCAGTCAATTTCCTGTGCAATCCTATCCAACGAGGGCCTGATTGACATACCTTCCGTCTGGCAGGGTCCCAATCCCCCCCGCAGTGTAATGCAAATCCTCACAAAAGGCCCCGATTGTCTCAGCCAGCTTGCCGGACTGGCCAAATCAACCGACATCTTAACCCCCATTGAGTCGGTGCGTCTGCTTACCCCAATCCCTCGGCCGGGCAAAGTAATCGCCCTCGCGGGAAACTACATAGAGCATATCAAAGAGGCCGGCCTGGCCCTCGGCCTGTCGGATTCACCCCGCCAAACGACCGTGCCCAGGCCGTTTCTTATGCCCTCGACCGCTGTCATAGGCCCGGATGATGAAATCCCCTGGCCGGCTTACAGTGAACAAATAGATTATGAAATCGAGCTTGCGGTGGTCATCGGCAAAAAGGTCAAAGGCGTCCCGCCGGAAAATGCCCTCGATTTCGTCGCCGGCTACACCATTTGCAACGATGTATCAGCCCGCAGTGTAACCTTCAAAACCGGCAGAGCCAAACGGCCCTGGGACGAATTCTACGACTGGCTAAGCGGCAAATGGGCTGACGGATTTTGCCCGATGGGGCCGTATTTACTTACTAAAGATGAAGTTGAGGACGAGCAGAACCTCGATATGCAGCTTACCGTTAACGGCGAAGTTCGCCAAAAGGCAAATACCTCGCAGATGATTTATCCGGTGGCCGATATCGTATCGTTTTTAAGCCACATAATGACACTCGAACCGGCTGACGTCATAGCCACCGGCACGCCTTCCGGCGTCGCTATGGCAACCGGCAGATTCCTCCAGCCGGGCGACCGCATCGAATGCACAATCGAAAAACTCGGAACCCTGACCAACACCCTCGGCCAAAAACCGGGGAAATTCTACCAGCCACTCGATAATTGATTATTGATTAATGATGATTTATCAATTGGATTAACGATTCTGGACGCTGGGTACGTGGTTATTTTTTAGGTTCGACAGACTCACTATCATTGGATTCTTGTACCTTTTTTGGTTCGACGTTGCTCACCATTTTGAGGGCTTCGAGGTTGTTGCGAACGCCTTTGGTTTTTGGGTGTTCGGGGCCGTAACTATCTTCAAAGATTTTCAGAGCACGTTCCATAAGCGGCTCGGCCTCGGAAAGACGGTTGGTCGCCTGAAGCAATGCCGCCAGATTGTTGAGGTCTCTGGCAAAGTTTGGGTGGTTCGGGCCGAAGGAGTCCTCATCGATTTTCAGCGCCCGACGATACATCGGCTCGGCCTCGGAAAGACGGTTGGTGGCCTGAAGCAATAGCGCCAGATTGTTGAGGTCTATGGCAAAGTTTGGGTGGTCCGGGCCGAAGGAGTCCTCATCGATTTTCAATGCCCTTTTCATCAAAGGCTCGGCCTCGCAAAGACGGTTGGTGGCCTTAAGCAATAGCGCCAGATTGTTGAGGCGGATAGCAACTTTTGGGTGGTCTGGGCCGAAGGAGTCCTCATCGATTTTCAAGGCCCTTTTCATCAAAGGCTCGGCCTCGGAGAGACGGTTGGTATCAGAAAGCAATTGCGCCAGATTATTGAGGGCTCTGGCAACATTGGGGTGATTCGGGCCGAATGAGTCCTCATCGATTTTCAAGGCCTTTCTCATCAACGGCTCGGCCTCGGAGAGACGGTTGGTATCAGAAAGCAATTGCGCCAGATTATTGA
>CAZKYA010000080.1:8058-9118 GCA_964556725.1 uncultured Pirellulales bacterium | reverse complement strand
TTCAACCATCTCCTCTTATTTTTTACTTTCCGGCTGCTATTTTTATCCTTTTATCTGCCAACATCTGTTAAGTAGCTCACTACCGTTTTTCCACTCTGCGCCACAACTCGTCTCGGCGAAGCGAGCCGTAGCCGGACCGCAGGGTAAACTTTACCGCATCTGGCCAGGATGCTCATTACGGCGT
Organism: uncultured Pirellulales bacterium; assembly: GCA_964556725.1. Classification (GTDB taxonomy): domain Bacteria; phylum Planctomycetota; class Phycisphaerae; order Sedimentisphaerales; family Anaerobacaceae; genus CAZBWE01. Next base: position 8,934 of record CAZKYA010000080.1, on the reverse strand, counting down.
ATATTTCCACTCAAAATTGAATATATCGTCAGCCGTGCCGTATTCTCCGTCATATCCCGCCGAAAGCAGGATATAAGAATCTGCCCTGTAAGGCCTGGAAGCCGTTGGAATCTTAGGACTCCTTGTATTCTTATAAAATCTATCGGGTTCACCATTATCATAAAGACTGTGTCTCTTCGCCGGTGTTGTTGAAACGTCGCCCGTAATCCACGGTTTCCCTATTTCAATCAAGGCTAAATTATCAAAGTAATTGTAAATATTGCCTTCATCATTATCAGGTTCTGATGGCGGTCGGTTAGTTGAGCTGGTTGGTTGATCTGGATCATAGTGCATATTGTTGGCTGTATTTGCCTTATAATAAAGTACCGGCATACCTGTCTTTTTACCGGTTAGCATCTCTCGTGTATATACGTCGCAGAGGACAAAATCGTTGGGCTCAGATTGCGCTATATCATTATAAATATCTTTCGTCGTGTAGGCGTTAGCACTTTCCAAAGGCAGAAATGGTCCCTTCCTGGCTTTTAGGTTACTCTCATACTGCGGGTCATCTTTATCTAAACCATATAGCTGTTCGGTACCAGCGGCATCCATACCATCTCGCCTGTAAACTGAGTTTGTATGAAAGCCGAGCATATCCTGGCCCATCATTGCCTCGCAAAGCTTCATCGCACCACAGTATGGCACTGGCGGCTTTTGTTGGTCCATTGCGCCGGAGGGCGGATAACCCTCGAACTCATTATTGAAAAGCTCCAATGCAGCATCTATACTGTGAAACTGGGCCATTTGTCTAACTGTTTTGGAATATATTCTGACCCTGTTCAAGGCCGGCACAAGAAGACCTATCAGGATTACAATTATACTCATCACCGTCAGCAG
>CAZKYA010000080.1:0-7958 GCA_964556725.1 uncultured Pirellulales bacterium | reverse complement strand
GATTGTTTGATTATTCGTTTCATTTTTTTCTCCTTATTCGAAATAAACGGTTCTTGTTAATAATTAACCGGTACAGATTACTCATTACCCCGAGGCACCCAAGGTCTGAATAACTGATATCATCGGCAAAAATATCGACAGGACGATACACAGAACAATACTGCCAAGCATAATAATAATAATTGGCTCAAGCATCGACATTAACGAGCCGACCATCACCTCAACCTGCTCGTCGTAGTTGTCTGCTATTTTCAAAAGCATCTTGTCCAAATCCCCTGTTTCCTCGCCGACAGCGACCATATTGGAAATAATCAAGTCAACGGTCTTTGACTGGCGCAAGGGCCCCGCGAACGTATCACCCTGCCTGATGGAATCATGAACATTGCCGAGCATATTTGCAAAGACCTCGTTTCCTGCCGTCTCGCGCGTAACATTGATGGCATCCAGAATCGGCACACCGGCACTAATCAATGTCCCCAATGTCCTTGTCCAACGTGTAACCGACACCCTACTGCTAAGCTGGCCAACCACAGGCAGCTTCAACTTGATGGCATCCAGAACCAATCTGCCAACGCGAAACCGCTTCACCACTTTGAGCAGAAAGATTATTACAACAGGAACTGACAATATAACAGCCCATCCATAGTGATATGCTATCCAGCCGCTTATCGCCAGCACCACCTGCGTTATCTTCGGCAGCGACGCCTTGCCCTCCGTCATTTCAGTCAACACCGAGATGAAGTTGGGTATCACGTATTTCATCAACAGCAACAGCATAGTGAAAGCCGCGCTCAAAACCACAGCAGGATAAATCATTGCACCTCTAACGCGGGATTTAAGTCTCTGGGCTTTTTCCATAAAGTCGGCCACTCGTGATAATATCAAATCAAGCACGCCGCCGGCCTCCCCAGCAGCCACCATGTTGACAAACAGCCGACTATAAGCTTTCGGAAATCTGCCCATTGCTTCCGACAGTGTCGAACCACCCTCGATGTCATCGGCTACATAACCAATGACTCTCTTGAATGTCCCCGCCTTTTGCTGCTCCTCAAGAATCCTAAGTGACCGCAAAATAGGCAAACCCGCATCCTGGAGGGTGGAAAGCTGTCTTGCAAACTGGGTTATAAATTTGATTCTGACCCTGCCGCCAGCACCACGTCTGGGTTTCGGCCTCGCAGCCGCTTTCGCCGCAGATTTCTTCGCCAGACCACGCGAGCGCACCTTCGTGGGGAAATACCCCATATTACGAATCTTACTTATCGCCTCCTTCTCACTAAGGGCTTCAACTTCGTCTTTTATCTCCACCCCCTGTGCATCCAATGCCGTATATTGAAAAACAGCCATTTCAAATACCTCCCCGGGTTCAACAATTAGCTATTGAATCCCGATTTATAAACTGCCAACCTGTCTTATACTTCTTCCATAACCGTCTCTTTCACTACCTCGTCTATTGTGGTAATGCCGTCATATATCGCTGCCAAACCATTATCTCGTAACAACCTCATACCCCCTTTTTGACCAGTTGCACGCAAAATGTTTGTCGAAGCCTGCTTCATAATCAAGTCACGGATTTCATCATTAAATACCATAATTTCAAAAATACCTATCCGCCCCCTATAACCAGTCCCATTACATTTGTCACATCCCCGTCCGTAAAAAAACTCTTTACCTTTGGTATCATCAGGTGTAAGTTGTAATTCCATCAACTGATTTTCACTCGGCTCAAATGCAGTCCTGCATTTTTCACATATCTTTCTAACCAGTCGCTGTGCAATAATGCCTTCAATCGTAGCGGTAAGAAGAAACGGCTCAACCCCCAAATCCAAAAGTCTTGCTATCGAACTGGGAGCATCGTTTGTGTGTAATGTGGTAAATACAATATGGCCGGTAAGGGACGCTTGGGCCGCGATCTCAGCCGTTTCAAGGTCTCGAATCTCGCCAACTAAAATAATATCTGGGTCTTGACGAAGGATATGCCTCAGACATCTTGCAAACGTCAACCCTATATCTGTCTTGATTTGAACTTGTATAAGACCATCTATGTCATACTCTACTGGGTCTTCTGTTGTGATAATTTTATTCTCAACATTATTAAGCTCGTTTAAGGCCGAATAAAGAGTAGTTGTCTTGCCACAACCGGTAGGACCTGTTGCAATTATGATACCGTTGGGTTTGTTAATAAGCTGATGGACTAATTCATAATCTTTCGTTCTCAAGCCGAGTTCGCTCAGATTAAAAGTCGCCTGAGACCTGTCCAGCACACGCAGTACAACACTTTCACCAAACATCGTAGGCAGAACACTAACTCGCAAATCAATCGGCTTTCCCTGGACAGTCAGCGATATTCTGCCATCCTGTGGCAAACGCCTCTCAGCAATATCCAGTTCAGCCATAACCTTTATACGCGAGCTAAGCGCCGTAGCAATGTACTTCGGCGGTGGAATCATCTCGTAAAGCACTCCGTCAATACGGTAGCGCATCTTATATTCATTTTCAAACGGCTCAAAATGGATATCTGAGGCCTTATCACGAATTGCCTGCAGCAGAACCAGGTTCAGTAGTTTTTTTACGGGATTTGACTCGGACAGTTCTTTTAACTCATCCAGGTCTATACTCTGGTTTCGCCCCTCAAATTCTGCAAGGAAAGTGTCGCTTTGTATCTCATCTATCAATTCGTTGATGTTTTCATCCTGCTTAGTCTCATAAAACTTGGTTAAAGCTTTTTCCAACGCTTCAGGTTCAGTTATCTTCGCAGTAACCTTAAAACCCATTAGCGTGCTAAGGTCATCGGTTGCTCTAAAATTGTCTGCATTGTCAAGAGCAACTGTCAGTTCATTTCGCTCTTCGTTGTATTCGATTGGCACAATGTGATAAGTCTTTGCCATTTGAGCCGGCACCTTCTCAATGACGTTGCCAGGTATTTCTAACTCGTCTATGTTGATATGTTCCATTCCCTTCTGGGCCGCCAAAGCAATCTGCAGTTGTCTTTCATCAATAAGGCCCAGTTCAAGAAAAATCTGTCCGATTTTAACTTCTCCATGGCGCTGCTGCTGGATTTTAAGGCATTCATGAACCTTCTCTCTACTTATAATGCCCATTTTTATAAGTATCCTGCCGAGGGTTCTGCCTCTTAATTGTTCTATATTATTAGGATGGGTCGCCATTTTATTTTTACCTCTAAATGAATTCTGTTCAGACCTACTTTATTATATAACAATAAGACCTTTTTAACAAATAAATTATATATTGGACATTTAGTTAATAGGACTTTTAAACCGCTTTTTTTGACCTGATATCAAACATTCAACTATCAACAGCAAACCTCATTATTATAGAAAAAATATAGGTATCAATCACCATCATCTCAAAAAATGGCTTTTATAGACAATATAAGCTGATTATATTACAGAGGTTATATATAAAATTGGTTGGTTTGGAAAAAGCAGGTTTATAAAAAGTTTCAGACAAATATTCAAACTCCAACAAAAAAATGAAATTTGCAAAAAAATCGACAAAAAATTGGCACAAATGAGCACCTTATAGACCCTTTTTTACAACCCCACGCGTAAATGTCTAAACTTGATATGCTATCCTCTCTGCTTGATGCTATATAATTAGAATTGTAAATTCTTCGATAAATATCGGGCTAAAAATGCGTAGTTGTAGTCAGATGCTCTTCCAATCAAGTCATCAGGATAGGGCCGATGTCTTCTATTTCCTGTGCTACTTCCTTTTTCTTTGCCTTTGCCTTACCCCCCATTGCGTTCATTTTAGCTAAAGCTTTACCCTTCAAATCGCCGGTCTGACGGGCTTTGTCAAGCATTTCCTCAAGTGTAATTTTTCCGGTGTCGTAAAGCTGCCATAGGTGCTCATCAAGAAGCTGCATTCCTAACCTTTTGCCCGTTTGGATAATGGAGTCAATTTTGTAAGTTTTGTTTTCACGGATAAGATTTGCAACGGCGGGTGTTACAACCATAAACTCATAGGCAGCAATTCTTCCTTTTCCGGCAGCTAAAGGACAAAGGGCCTGACTAAGAACGGCTATCAAATTGCTGCTTAACTGAATTCTAATTTGCTCCTGCTGGTCAACGGGAAAGACATCAATCATTCTGGTAATCGTTCCTGCAGCGCTTGTGGTGTGGACAGTGCTAAAGACGAGATGGCCGGTTTCAGCAGCTCTAACGGCTGCTCCAATTGTTTCGAGGTCTCTCAATTCGCCGACCAAAATCACGTCAGGGTCCATTCTCAAGACGCGTCTTAGGGCCTCGGCGAAGCTGGGGACATCAACACCAACTTCGCGCTGGTTAACAATAGATTTTTTGTGGGAATGATAATATTCTATCGGATCCTCAACGGTAATAATATGACGGTCGAAGTTTTCATTAATATAATTTATCATACAGGCCAAAGTAGTAGTTTTGCCACATCCGGTTGGCCCCGTAACCAAAAACATACCTCTCGGCCTACGACACAAAGCGGCACAAATCTTGGGCAAACCTATTTCCTCAAAGGTCATAATTTTGGTTGGTATGAGACGTAAGACAATCGAGATATAGCCTTTCTGTTTAAAGACAGAGACGCGGAACCGAGCCTTCTCCTCGAAAGCAAAACCAAAATCGGTTCCCCCCTCTTCTTGGAGCTCCTGCTGGTTTCGGTCAGGAGTGATGCTTTTCATTAAAGCGGTGGTGTCATCAGGTTCAAGGACCTTTGTTTCCAAGGACCTTAGCCGGCCGTCTATTCTCAGCACTGGCGGTCTATTAACAACAAGGTGTATATCTGAAGCACCCTGCGAAACGCAGGCCTGCAATAATCTGTCCATATTAACTGTTGCCATTTAAGAACCCTCAAAAACTATCTATCTATTCTGCTAAAACCCCTTCCGTCTGCGTTATTCTTACCACTTCCTCAGCTGTTGTGATTCCTTTGAGTAATTTGATTTTGCCATCCTCCCTCAGCGTTCTCATTCCACTTGCCTGGGCTGCCTTTCTCAATTCGGTTTTAGGTGCCTTTGCAAAGGCCAGCTCTCTTATTTCACTGTTCATCTCCACCATCTCAAAAATTGCGATTCGGCCTCTGTAGCCGGTACCCTGGCAATGACTACAACCAGCACCTTTGTAGATGGGATGTTTTTCGATATCCTCAGAGGTCATATCGAGCTGCCGTAAGTAGTATGGGTCCGGACTTTCATCAACTACCTTGCATTTACTGCAAATGACCCTCACAAGCCGCTGTGCCATAATGGCCTGTACTGAGCTTGCCACGAGAAACGGCTTGACGCCCATATCTATCAGACGAGTAATTGCACTTGGTGCATCATTGGTGTGCAAAGTGCTGAAAACCAGGTGCCCTGTAAGCGCTGCCTGAATTGCGATATCCGCGACGACGCCGTCACGAATTTCACCGATAAGTATGATATTAGGCGCCTGCCTGAGCATTGCTCTGAGAATCCTGTCAAACGTCAATTTGATGTCTTCCTTGACCTGACACTGATTCATTCCGTCGAAATTGTATTCCACAGGGTCCTCAGCAGTAACGATTTTCTTATCCGGTTTGTTAAGTTCCTGCAATGCCGCATACAAGGTTGTAGTTTTACCGCTACCAGTTGGGCCCGTAACCAAAAAAATCCCATTTGGTCTTTTGATAATCTTTTGAAACTGCTCATAATGGTCCTGCTCAAAACCCAGTGATTCGATGCCGATATTTACCGCCTCACGTCGCAAGATACGCAATACAATACTTTCTCCGTGGTATCCCGGCAAAGCTGAAACACGAAAATCGATGTCCTGTCCCCCAATCACACGTTTAATACGACCATCCTGCGGTAATCTTTTTTCGGCAATATCCATACCTGACAGAATTTTGAGCCTCGTAATCAAGGGGGCCTGCATATTCTTCGGGATATTATCCTTCTCTAAACAGACGCCGTCGACGCGGTATCTCACGCGAACCCTATCAACCATCGGCTCAAGATGTATATCGCTGGCCCGCATATAATAAGCATTATCTATTATCAGGTTTACTAACCTGATAATAGGACCTTCCTGGTCGTCGCCTTCGGCTTGTGCACGCAGAGCTTCTGCCTGCAATTCGTGCCCAGCTTCAGCAAGCTCGGCGGCAGTTGCATCTATGCTATGTTTTAGGTGGTCATCTTCCTCTTTTATTACTTTATCGAACGAGTCCTTAATGAACGAACGAATTTTCACAGGATCCGCAATACAACACTCCAAATCGGTATTCACGCGAAACCTGATGGCATCCATCATATCCAAATCTAATGGGTCGCTAATAATCAATCTTAATCTGCCGTTATTCATACCCAAAGGCAATACATTGTGCCTTTTTATAAGCTCTTCCGGGACAAGTTTTGCAGCATCGGATGGTATGGTAATTTTACCCAGGTTTATATATTCCAACCCAAACTGCTTTGCAATTGCCTTGGCGAGCGTTTCTTCATCTATCAGGCCAAGTTCGAGCAATACCTGCCCAAGCCGTTTCTTCTTAGCTCTCGAGGTCTTAATCGCATCGATAATTGCCTGTTTTTCCACCAGCCCGGCTTTGTAGAGTATTTCGCCCAAATGTCTGCGTCTTTTAGCCATATTAACCTTGTATTTTGCTAATCAGAGTCCAATCTATTATAACATTATTGAAACAATTAGTCAAACCTACAATCTTAACCGGAGCATGTTTAGAGCTGTTTGTGCCGCCTGAAGCCGTATAAAATCTCTGTTGTGTGAAAAGATAAACTGCTTAATCTCTGTCCCGCTGACCGAATCCATACTAATATATACTAAACCAACCTGCTTCTGTTCGGCTGCACCAGTTGGACCGGCTATACCGGTTATAGCGATGGCAAAATCTGTTGCGGCTTTGCGTCTGGCACACTGAGCCATAGTTAGAGCGACCTGCTCGCTAACCGCTCCGTATTTTTCAATCAAATCTTCAGGCACACCGAGTTCTGTTGTTTTAGCACTGTTGCTATAAGTAACCCAGCCGTATGTGAAATATCTGCTCGCTCCGGGGATATCGGTCAGCAGTTTTGCTAAAGTTCCGCCTGTGCAGGATTCAGCCACGGCGAGGGTTTTTCTCTGCTGAGCCAATTTTTCACCCACCACTTCAGCCAGAGTCTGGTCGCCTGTGCCGTAGATTAGCTCTCCGAGCTTACGCCGCAGCAATTTCTCATCCTGCTCGGCCATTTTGTAGGCCTGTTCCTTGTTTTCTGCAGCAGCAATAATTGTCAGCGTAATTACACCATAATGTGCAGTGCAATTGACCAAAGGATTCCTTCGGCGCTGCATAACCGGGCCGAGTAACTCAGCAATGTTCGATTCGCCCGTCCCAAAGCATTTTAGTTTTCGTATTACAACAGCTTGGCCGGTAGCAAGTTTTTTCAAATCCGGCAAAACAGATTCTTCAAACATCTGTTCCATTTCCGACGGGACTCCGGGTAAAGCAATAAGCAGCTTGTCATTTGCCTCTGCTATAATGCCGGGAGCCGTTCCAAGATTATTATCAATAGGTTTAGCACCAGCTGGCATATACGCCTGCACCTTATTCTTTTCGGACATTTGGTGATTTCGACTGGTGAAAAAATCCTGTATTTTTTTCAGAAGCTCGTCTTTCAACTGCAAATCGGTGCCGAGAAATTTTGCAAATGCCTGACGGGTCAAATCATCATCGGTCGGCCCCAGTCCGCCGGTTGCTATGACCACATCGGCGTCGCTGCAAGCCAGGTTAAACGCCCGTATAATTGCATTACTATCATCACCAACGGTGTAAGAGCTAACAACAGGTATGCCGATTGAAAGTAATTTTTCACCCAAGAACGCAGTATTAGTGCTTAAAGTCTGGCCGCTGAGCAATTCATTGCCAATACTAACGATGCTTGCTTTTTTCATAAAATCGGATTTTACCCTGCCGGAAGACTGTTGAAATCAATTTCCATGCTTGACTCTCCTATT
>CAZKYA010000079.1:0-9225 GCA_964556725.1 uncultured Pirellulales bacterium | reverse complement strand
AGCGATGGAATAATACGTTTCGCTTCAGCTAACAGCTCAATGCCATCCATTCGAGGCATTTTCACATCGGTAATAAGCAAATCGCAGGTCTGGTAGCGCAATCGCTCAAGGCAATCGGCAGCTCTGGAGAAACAGCTGACGTTATAGCCGGCCTGTTCGAGCGTCCTGCCAACCATTTTGAGCACCTCCGGCTCGTCGTCAACAAAAAATATACGTTGTTTAATATTGCTTGTCACTGCCATTTATTTAGAATCTCTAATGTGGATTTATCGGCAAGGTGACTAAAAAAGTCGAACCTTCACCAACTTTACTCTCGACACGAACCTTGCCACCAGCCCGCGATGCGATGCGCTGCACAATACAAAGGCCCAGACCCGTTCCTTTACCCTGAGGCCTGGTAGTGAAAAACGGTTCAAAAATCCTATCAATATTTTCCGGTGCGATACCACCGCAGTTGTCAGAGAATCGCAACTCAATGTAATGGTCGTCTCTTAAATGGCCGGTGATGATAAGTCGATGATTCTTTTTGCCATCGGCCGACTGTATAGCATTGTCAACCAGTGCAAAAAATAACTGCTCCAGTTCTTTCTCGTTTGAGTAAATAGGCGGAAGTTTGCCCATCCCTTTAACCTGCAATGTCACCTTAGCACGCCTGGCACTTTCCTCTAACAAATCCGTGATTCTGTCAGCAACCGCTTTCAAATCGACCTTTCTGACAGATTTATCAGGGGATTCCCTGGCGAAATTGCGAAATCGGTTCACAATTGAATTCGCATTTGAAATCTCAGATAGACCCTTTTTGAGGTCTTCCATAACAGAATCCGGACAAGACATTTTTTTCAGCTCTGCCAGTGAATTCTCAATAGCTAAACTAATGACCGTCAGAGGCTGAGTTAATTCGTGAGCCACGGTAGCACTTAATGTCCCGAGCGAGGCGAGTCGTTCAGCACGAGTCATCTGTTCGCGATACATATCGAGTTCTTCTTCTGTTCGTTTTATTTTGGTAATATCCCAGAAAATGCCTAAAATTCCAATGACATTACCCTGCTCATCTCTGACGGGTGTTTTGACTGTATGGACAATCCTTTCCTGTCCGTCTTGAATATATGTTTCCTCAATATCTTTTGTCTCTCCTGATTCTATAATTTTTTTATCGTCTGCTCTGTATTTTTCAGCTAATTCCTTTGGATAAAAGTCATAATCTGTTTTTCCTGCGATTTCCTCAGCCTTAATCTTCATATCCCTGGCATAGTTCTCGCTACAGGACATATACACAGAGTTTTTGTCTTTGAGGAATATCTTTTGAGGAAGATTCTCGAGAAGCGTTTTATACTTAACCTCACTTCGCCGCAATGCCTCCTCCGCTTTCTTTCGCTCTGTAATATCACGTGCGATACCGCTGGTTCCTATAATCTCTCCTTTCTCATTACGAATCGGCGTTTTGAGAGTTTCTATATAGATTCTTTCACCGGTATCCTCCTTCGTTGCCCAGGGTTCCTCTATTCGTAATCGCTCGCCGGTTTTTATAACTTTCTGGTCATCAGCTTGATACCTTTTAGCCAGGTCCTCCGGCGAGATATCAAAATCGGTCTTCCCAATAAAGTCTTCAAGCTTTATACCAAATGCCTGACACAAAGTCTCATTCGCTGCAACATATTTGCTCTCTTTGTCCTTTAACCAGGCCATATCAGGAATACTATCAAGAATCGCTATTTGCCAGCGTTGACTTTCCCGCAGTGCTTCCTCAGCTTGCTTGCGCTCGGTGATATCGCGGGCGATGCCAATAAGACCAACTATGTTTCCTTTATCATCAAACTGTGGAACCTTTACAGCTTGAAACCAGCGCTGCTTTCCATCCGCGCTGGTCATACACTTGGTAACTTCTGTTGGCTTGCCTGTCTCTAAAACGTTCCTGTCATCTTCGATATTTTTCCCGGCCTCGGTTTTATCTGCCATTATTTCATAGTCATTCTTGCCAATTACCTGGTCCCGTGGTAATCCAAAGGCCTCCAGAGCTTTGTTGTTGGCAATAATATATCGGCTTTTAAGGTCTTTAAAAAAGATGGCGTCGTGTGCAGATTCTACCATAAATTGATATTGTCTTAGTTTATCTTCCGTTTGCTTGCGCTCGGTGATATCTCTGAAAATACCCATTAAATACTTTTTTCCTGCCAAGGTTACCGGCAGTGAGTTAATATCAGCATAAAAAATACTGCCATCTTTTCTTTTTACCGGGATATCTTTGGCCAGCGTAAATTCTCCTCGTGCCTGCCCTTCAAACTGGTCTATAACATAAAGCAGGTCTTCAGCTGGATGGACATTTGTAACTCCTATGGTTTTAATTTCTTCCGGACTATACCCCAGCATTTGACAAAAAACCTTATTTCCGATGTAGAATTTTTTACTTTCCACATCCGTTAAGACAATCCCATCGGCTGCATTATCAAAAATATTTCTAAATCTCTGTTCGGATTCTTCCAGTGCCTCCTCCGCCTTTTTGCGCTCGGTAATATCTCTGGTAATTATGCTTGCAGCGACCACCTGTCCCTGGTGTTTGATAGGTCCAACACAACTCCAATACCACGAAGTCGTGCCGTGCGGCCCACTCCCGATAAGCTCGTAGCTGTTGCCCACTCCAGTTTGGAAGACCTGCTCGAGGTACCTTCTCATTATTTCATGATGCTCGGCCGATATGTAGTCATAAAGTTTCTTTCCGATAACCTGTTCCGGAGTCATACCTGATACGGTGTGATTGATAAATTGGATTGTGCCATCACGGTCCGCAACCATAATGATATCGGGTATATTTTCTACCAGAGAACGCCACGTTTCCACCAACTTCATAAATATCTCCTCTTCCGATTTGTTATGACAATGTGACTATGCGATGTGCTTAATTGGTGAAGTAATTCATCTTTACTCTTTCGGCCATCACGCATGGTGTTCGACTCTCACTTAATCGAAGTCTTTTTTCCCTCGCTCCTTCAGCATTTTGGGCACCATCATACGCTGCAACTTTAAGTGCCTTTGCTGGTCGCAGATAAATCCTTCTTTTTACCGGCAACCTTTTTTGCAATTCCTTTTGCCGCAAGGCCTTATAATTTCATCCGCTTAATTTAATTTTACTATTGGATTTTCGATTCGTCAAGGAAAAATGGCGTTTTTTGACGAAATATTTCTTATAAAAAATGGATATGCGTGTACATTAAATATCGCTATTGTTCATTCTCTCCGATTTCTGTAGTACCTGGCAGCGGGAAATTTGCCTCCTCCGCCTCGAGGATGAGAATCCAGTCATTCCCTCTGCCGGAAGTCGGCGGCGTATAGGTCTGAAAACCCCAGTTATCCGTGGAGTGGACGTGATATGCGACTCCATACCGCGGGTCATACCAGATTTCCTTGACTCGTTGTGCCTTGATATTGTTCTTATTGACGGTAAATTTTTCGCCCATTGGAGTGTATATGAAAGCAAAAGACCCATCGGACGCTAACGCTGCCCGTATCTTGGCTTTATCGTCTTTTGGGCCAACCAAAATCATGTCTTGAGCCGGCACCAACTTCTGAAACGGCCGAGACTCGAACAGTCTGCGCACGAAACGCATCTGGAAGGCCCCGGGGTGGTCGAGGGCCTCATACCAGGGAATGTCGGCGTAGATTCTTGGTTCGCGGCCGGGCTCCCACATCTGCCAGATGCAGTTATGGCCGTATGTGTGCCCGCAGGCGCCGGCCAGCAGCGACCAATATGCCGCCTGACGCACGTCGTAAGCGTCGAATCGGTCATATCGATTAAAGTTTTTGAAATAAAAGCCCGCTGGTATGCATTCATAACGTGGTTCACCATCGAGTGTCGGTTTGGGTGGCTGCAGGGCGTAGTCATGCTCTGCAAACAGGCCGTTGTCATGGTCATGTCCGCCGTGTGATGACTGATACATATTAAAATCAAGCCAGTCCGCCTTATGAAAGTGAACAGATGAAAGCCCCGGACCGCGGGGATGGTAAGTCATCAGATGGTTTCCGCCGTCACCTTCTTTCAGACCCGCCGCCAGGGCGTTCACGATGGCTCGCTCCTCCTCGGTTATAATGGTCCAGTCACCCCCAAGAATCCAGATGATGGGCTTGTCCTTGTAACGTTTGCCGAGGAACCGGCCATACACCTGGGCATTTTCAACCGTAAAGATGCGCGATGCATTGTCTCCGACCAGCTTCCAATGGCTTCCCCAGCTCGGCACCATGCCAATGATAAGCCCCAGCTCCTCAGCCTTATTCACAATGAAGTCCACGTGCTGAAAATAGGCATCGTTTGGTTTTGTGGGGTTCTTTTCGATTAGAGGCAGGTCACCGTAGGCATTAGGGACATCCAATCCTTGTATCTCTGACAGCACCACTGCCTGGATTACTGTGAAGCCCTTCTCGGCGCGATTGGTGAGATATCGAAGCGCCTGCTCCCGATTCAGCCGGTGAAATAGCTCCCAGGCAGTATCACCGAGATAAAAGAAGGGTGTACCGTCCTCGTATTCCAGAAACCGGTGATTCTCCGACACCCGAAGCTTACCTTTGCCCTGCGCCTGACAGTTTGAAGCTATGAGTAGAGACAGCCCAAACACCAATAAGGTTCCCCAAAAAAGTGATGGCAAGGCAGGATAAACATTCAGTAGCAGACGAGAATACTTTTTCCGACAATTAACCATCTTTTCCCCTTTCTTTATAACTGAATTGGCAGCAATAAGCTTTTACCGCTTTTATCATCGCCAAAGATAAGGATTTTTCCTTTAACATAGCCCTGCAAATCGTAATCATTTCTCGAGCGATTTCAAGAGATTTCCTGATGTTTTCCGGAAATCACACCATAACTTTGCTCGTTTCGGCGCTCGTCACGGCGGAGCGTGCCGTAGCCGGGTAAGCCGAGACGTAACGGGATAAGCAGAAGGAACAAGACTATTCGAACAGCCAATCCAATCTATATTCTAAATTATCAATATTAATCTGAGCATCTCTCTTTGTCAGTGTAGTTGAGGCATTGATGACTCCAAGGAAAATGTAGCTGCCCCGGCCAAAATCAAGTTTGTGTTTTCCCGCAGAAAGGGTTAGTACATATACATTCACCCCCGGCAATCCGGATATGGCCAATGCATTTCGTATAACCGGCTCATATTCGCCCCGGTCATCAGCACCGGCTTTTGTTTCCAAATCCGGCGGCTGCAGCCAAAGCGGACTGCGAGTCTGGAAATACCCCAACAGAGCTTTTACCGGCCGGCCAACCTCCAATTCAATCTGAACGCCCTCTTTTTGGGCGGTATTATGGGAAAAGCGGATACCTTTAAGACCATTTAATTCCGGTGCGAGTTCCGTAATCGCATAATCGCAGTCCTTAAAAACCTTGGCTCCCTTTTTGACCTCATAGACTTCCATATCCCCGCTGAGCAGTTGGAATGGAGCAGGTGTCAAAGGTTGGATAGAAATTTCTTGTTCTGATGTCGTGGCTGTTGATTGACTTTTTTTCAGCTCTTCGAGCCTGCTCTTGAATTTATCAAACTCCTGCTCATAAACCGGCAGACATTCGGTCCAGTGTTTATACTTGCCATCGGCGCCATTGAAAGGAATCTTGCGGACGGATGTCTGCAAACTATTGGCGTAGCGATAGTGGTCTTTGGTCAGCTCCGTAAGCTCCCGATATGCTTGCAGACTCTCCTGCAGCAGTGGCAGTGCCTTTTCCAGTTCCGCCACATCATAATTATACTGATAGCGTAGAATATGCAGGGCTGCACTGGCCTTGGCGGCGTAGCATTTTGACATAGCCCGGATGCAAAGCACATCGTTTTTCAGCCGTTCGAACTCTTCCTGATTTTTTTGCACTTGGCCTTGCGCCTGGTTAATTGCGTCCACGGCAGCATCTGCGTGTTTAAGGATATCCTCGATGACCATTACAGGTGTTTCCCCTGTGTGGGGCTGGCCCTTCCAATCTTTTTCGACATATTCCTCCAACCTCTCGCCGGGCGGGCCATCCGAATCAACCAGCCGAGGCCAGAGGCGATATCGGTTCGGCCGGACCAGTTGTTCGAGAGTCATACCCAGCGACATAGTCTGGCGATTGCCGTTGGTAATGCCGAAACGTCGCAGGATTTTCGGAGCGCAAAGACCCGCCTGATTATACGCTTCCAAAATATACGCTGCTGCCTCTTTTGAACCGTATAACTCAGCAAGACGCGTGGTCCAGTAGGCATTTTCCTCTTCCACATCCCGGTCTGGATTCCAGGCATACCTAGCCCAGGCGGCAAACCATATCCAGTCGCGTTCACATTGCTTGATTTCCGTCGTATCCGGGCTTATCGGCCAATCCCAGTAGGCCAGAGGATAAAGGTGAATTCCGTTGGCGTGATGAATGTCCCGGGCCGCCTGAACGCATTTCTGAATGAAACGCGTAGCTCCGTAACGAAACGGTTCCAGGTTGGCTAAAATGTGAATATTGGAGACGTGCTGCGAGGTAATCGAGCTTAGTTCCCTGTGGATTTCCGCCCACGGGCCGCGGGGCTGACAGGTCGTCAAGGCCTCGCCGTTATATTTCATCATCGTGTAGAGATTTTTGTATTTTTTTAGCCCTGCCCCAATAATCTCCCGGGCACTGGTACCCATAGTATGCTCGCGGATAATAATTGGTGGCTCCTGCTTCAACCTCAAAGCTTTCATTCCATCCTGAACGCCGGGGATGATTACTTCCGTCAGCCAGTATTTCTTATTTTGTTCGCCGGACAGCGCTTCACCCAGACAAACCAGCAGCCCGACATTTGGATAGCTCTTGACGAATTCAGCGATTGATTTTCTGGTATAATCGCAGTTCAATTCGGTTGGTTTGGGATGATGGGTTTCCACGCCGAATTTCTGGGCCAGTGATTTGGAAAAATGAATATTATAAAACATTTGAATGACCCAGATACCCCGCTTATCGGCTTCTGTAGTGAGAAACTGGAAAATTTCCTGATTGCGGCGAAAGACATCCTCGGATACATCGATGGCTTCCGGATAGTCTTTTACTTTCACCAGTGAGGAAAACGGATGGCCGTTCCAGAGATAGAGTGTATTCATGCGGTTTTCAACCAGCAGGTCAAGAAACTCCAGCCACTGCTGTTTGTCATAGAAAAAGGGGAAAAGCTCCGGCGTATAAGGGTAGTTATATGTCCCCCAGCCCGGCAGTATATACGTTTTTTGCATACCGATGCAGGGCCCTCTCAAATGAAAGACAGGGGCATCGGTCACATTAAGATTGTCCGGGATTTTCTGAAATTTACGGATGCGGTCCGCCAGTTCCAGACAGCCATAGAGCGTTCCGGAGTCATCAGCCCCTGCTACCACGATAATATCCTGCTCACCTCGTTTCAGGGTAAATCCTTCTTTGCCCAAAGGATTCTTTTCAAGAGTGATAACTTTCGACCGTATCAACTTCTGAATCATCCTGCTGGTTTTTATATTTCCCACTACTATCAGAGGACGCTGCGAAGGAATCCTGGAATCTTTCAGCAGGGTGGTTTTGACATCCATTTTATTTAGAGTCTCAGCGAGCTTTTCAACGCCAAATTGCACCCTCGCCGAAGCCGGTTTATCAACCACAATGGTTACCGGCTCAGAAGCGGCAGCATCCAGGCAATACCCTAAAATAAATGCAATCAAGATTCTGGATATTTGTTTTTTCATATTTCATTTCCTGTTTTTGTTATAAACCCAAAAATTAATCTGTTGCTCTGTGACAACTCAAGAACTCGGTGTCATTCAGGAGGCATAACATCTGTCAGTCTGATACATAGCCAATATATTTTCCACCGAGGTATCCGGCTGAATATTATGGGCAGGCGCGAGGATAAAGCCGCCATTACGCCCCACGGTTTCGATGCGCTGGCGGACTTCTGCCTTAACCTGCTCGACCGTGCCAAATGGCAGTGTCTTTTGGGTGCTTATCGTGCCGTGAAAACAAATCCTGTCTCCAAACTCTTCCTTGAGTTCGGCAGGGTTCATCCCTTTTGCCTCCGGCTGAATGGTTTCATAGATGTCAACCCCCGCTTCAATCAGATAGGGCCAGAGTTCGCGAGTCGAACCACAACTGTGGAGCATTACTTTGGCGTTATAAGCGTGGCCCAGGTCACACATTGCCTTCAGCTTGGGCATAAACAATTTTCGCCAGCACTGCGGCCCGACCAGCAGGCCTTTCTGGGTGCCATAGTCATCGCCTATCCAGAGAATATCGATTCTGCCGCCTGCTGCTTTTAAGGCCTGTTCGCTGATTTCATAACAGCATTGGAAACGTTTCTCCATGCAAGCCAAGCCGACCGGGTCTTCCAGAGCGATATCATAGATGACCTGCTCAACACCACGTCCGAATGACGTGCCATTAATAACATCCATATTCCCCGGTGAGCCGAAAATAAGAGCATAATCGGTATATTTTTCGCAATTTTCAGGAACTTTTGTGTAATCAAACCATTCTACCTTAGGCCAGCGGAAACGTTCAACATCGGCAATCGTTTTAAATTCAGCGTAGGGGAACTCCACTGATTCGTTATAAGTGCCAGCCGGATTCCGGATGGGCCTGCGAATATGTCCCCAGTAATTCTGGAATCGGCCGTCTTCCCAGGTCTTCAGTTCCGGGCCGATATAAGGGGCATCGATAACCCTTAAATCTATCTCGAGCTTTTCAAAGACAATGTCAATGCTGTCCGTATGAAAATGATGTTTCAATTTCTCATCCGCTTCCGGCGTTCCCAGATAGTTGGCAGGGACCCGGTCAGGATTTCGGTGGCTCAGAGCAGTTAAGACACGTTCCTGAGGTATCATAAAATCTCACCCGTCGATAAAATCGAACACCAAGCGGCGGTCTTATTTGCCCTTCGCCATTTCATCCGCATCTTGTTTATGCCTTTGCTATCAGATAGAACCCGTATATAATCAAACCTACACATGCCCATGTAATTAAAAATCCTACAACTGACACTCGAGAGGGAACTAATATTTCAAGATTTGTGCCAGGGAAAACGCTCCGTTTAGGACCGGCTACAACACCCTCAGGCAATGTGCATGGCGCGAGTACTTTTTCGCCCCGTCCGGCTGGCGTTCGCACCAGTGCATAGAAATTGTCAAGCTTCTCCCTTGCAACCGGCCTGGTTACTAAACTTACAATAATCCCAACAATAAGCCCTGCCGCTAAATAGAAAATCATTTGCCAGGGAAGGTACACCTCCG
>CAZKYA010000078.1:0-9359 GCA_964556725.1 uncultured Pirellulales bacterium | reverse complement strand
GGCCAGGGTATCGCTCATCCTCGCCGGCTCGGAATCGCATCACATCTGGGACTGTTTTTTGATAAGCCGACCATCGGCTGTGCCAAAAGCAGATTAACAGGTACTTATGAAGAACCGGCACCAGAAAAAGGTGCATATAGTTTACTTATAGACAAAAAAGGCTACCAAACTAACACGAGGGACGAGGGACGAGAGACGAGAGACGAAATAATCGGTGCAGTAGTGAGAACACGCACCAACATTGAGCCGGTTTTTGTCTCCGTGGGCAATAAATGCCTGCTGGAGGATGCTATAAAAATCACACTCGACTGCACAACCAAATACCGCATCCCCGAACCCACTCGCCTGGCTCATCAACTGGTAAGCAAATTAAAGCTGAAAGCATAAGTCGGTTCTAAATCTTACTTATCATCAATATCAGCCCGCACAAGCACGAACTGTTGTGGCGACGAGCCAACAATCATCGGCTCACCGGACTTGACTTTTACACGAGTATTCAGTGTTGTTATATCACCCGGTGTCGGTTCACCTACTGGCAAAGATGTTTGAGGGTCGACTTCCTTTGGTGGAACTGCTTCAAGATGCTCAAATTTAAAGCTCAACCAGATATCCCCATCCTTGTCAATAGCAGGCGTTGCTTCGAAGGTCGTTCCAAAGGGCGTATCTGTAATCCTTTGCTCAAAAGAACCTTCATTTGTTTTGATAAGATTTTTTATATTCTGCCCGATTTTAACTTTACCTGTCTCACCAGCCCAAACCTTGACTTTTGCTGAAGTTATCGTCTTTGCAGCATTCGGGTCAGCCAAAACATATAACAGCATTGGCAGTGATACCGTTACCTCAGATGATGGCTCCATATTTGGTTCAATCCGGAGTCTGGCCAACGCATCAGCACTGACTTGCACTATGATTGCTTCAACAAGCACTTCCCGTTTAGTTTCAGCAGAGTTGGTCGGAGACTCTGCTTGCCCGCCAAATACTGTCTTTGTTCTCTGTCCAGCAGAAATACCAGCTAAAAATACAACAACAACCAGCATACCAGCCGAAACCACAATGTTTCTCGAAATTCTCGTCATACTGCTCCCTTTCAAAAATAATCAGTTATTAGTCCTGTATGTATTTTTGACAGAAGCGAAAATCTTCTCGGCGCCGACTTTGGGTGTTATTGTTCAATCTGCAACTGCTCGCAATATAGTAAGCAAACTAAAGCTGAAAACTTAGAACTTCTAACAAAATGAGATTGCTTCGCTTCCGCCCTCCGCAGTAGCAGAGCTACTGCTACGGAGGACGGGTCGCTCGCAATGACCTCGTATAACTGTCATCGCGAGGAGCGTAGTGACGAAGCAATCTTTTTAACGGTGTAATGTTAAAATATTTCGTTTTGTTAGAGTTTCTTAGTCTTAATTATTCTGTATAATTTCAGCCGATTTTATTACCACCACCTCAACGGGGACATCGCCCATGCCCTTTCGCGTTGTTGTCTTTACCGCCGCTATTGCATCAACGACATTCATACCTTCTATTACTCTGCCGAACACAGCGTAGCCGGGATTTTTATTCTCAATATAGTTTAGAAAATCATTGTTCTTGTGATTGATGAAGAATTGAGAAGTTGCGCTATCCGGATTGTTCGTTCGGGCCATTGCGATGGTTCCTCGGTCGTTTCTCAGGCCGTTGCCGGCTTCGTTAACGATTGGTGGGTGTGTTTGTTTTTGCGCCATTTGGGCAGTGAATCCACCCCCTTGTATCATGAAATTCGGTATAACCCTGTGAAATATCACCTCGTTGTAGAAACCTTCTTCCACATACGTGAGAAAATTTTTTACCGTAACCGGCGCGGCCTGTTCGTTAAGCTCGATGATGATGTCGCCCATATTTGTTTGTAATTTGACCATTTTTCCCTGCCTGTTCTCCGTTTTTGTTCGCTTGCTTTGTTCTTTCGCCTGCCTGTTCTGCTTTTGGATTTTTTCTTTACATCCGAGGCTCAGAACAACAGCCGTCAACAATGCGCATACCCAAAATTTGCCTGTCATAAGTGTGCCTTTCACCCCCACTGCTGTCTTGCGACAGCAAGACGTGGGGGCAATGTTCGTTATGTGCTGTATGCTATTTCCTCATTCCACTTGTGTTTTTTGACGGATTTTAGAATCATCTCTGCGCATTTGAGTGCTGCCAGGCCTTGCTCGGCGCTGACCTCGGGCACCAGTGTTCTATCCATAACGGCCCGCAGAAACGCCTCCTGCTGTAAGCGGATTGGTTCCTTATCGTCTATTTCAAGCTGCTCGATGTGCAGTAAATCCGGCCAGTTCACCGTCGTCAGGTCAAAATCACCTGCTGCTCTGTGTTCTTTTATCCATTTTAGAACGTTAACATTCGGGTCAGCCTTGATGATAATGCCGCTTTTTCTGAAGTAATCCACACTCAAATACGCCTGTTTGCTGAATACTCTGACCCTTCTTTCGGTCTTCAGGGCCAGTCTCGATGCCGTAATATTTGCAATACAGCCGTTGTCAAAAACAATTCTTGCATTGCAGATATCCTCTTTTCCCTCCACGACGCTGACGCCTACTGCGTCAACCTTCTTTATTTTGCCGGCCGCCAGAGACAGAATAATATCTATATCGTGAATCATTACATCCAGCACAACCCCGACATCGGTCGAGCGGAACGGATACGGGCTGACGCGCATGGCCTCTATAAATTTCGGCTCGATATTGAGCCGTTTCATCGCCTGGGCAACAGGATTGCACCGCTCGGAATGGCCCACGGCTACAAGACAGTTATTCTTTTTTGCAAGGGCCACAATTTTTCTGCCTTGCTTTACGTTGACCGCAAGCGGCTTTTCTATCATTACTGCGATATTTTTTTTGATAAAGATTTTCGCTATGTCCAGATGTGTTACCGTCGGAGTCGCTATCGTTACCGCATCGACCTTGTCCAGGATATCTTCACAGCGAGTCGATGCAAAGCAGTTGTATTGAGTTGCCAGTTTCCTGGCTTTGTCTTCTACGATGTCCACCACGGCTGCAAGTTCGCTTTGCGGCAGGCTGTCATAGACCTTTGCGTGAATCGCCCCCATTTTGCCGGCGCCTACGACCGCTGTTCTTATCTTATCCATTGATTATCTTTCGTTGATTATCGTTAATATTTCTTTCAATTGCTAATGCCTGGACTTTTCGAGGTATCTGCCAAACCGATGTTCGCTGCTTTTGGTTATCATATCAATTATAGCCCGCACATTTTCATCGAGTCCGTCCTCCTGTGCCATGGCCCTTGCGTTTTCCAGCAGTGGTCCGCCTTGGCGGTAGAGTTTCCTGTATGCCTGATATACTTTTTCCTGCTGTGCCCCGGTAAGGCCTGCCCGTTTCATACCTCGCTTGTTAACACCGCGCACTACCGGAGGGTAATGACCGCTGACGATAAGAAAGGGGGGGACATCCTTATTGATGCCGGCAAGCCCGGCTGCATAACACCACTTGCCAAGCGTAACAAACTGATGCAGTAAAACCATACCGCTTAGCCAGGCACCGGTTTCAATCTTGCAGTGTCCGCTTAATTGAACATAATTGCTCATGACAATCTTGTCTTCAAGTGTGCAGTCGTGCCCGATGTGCACGCCAATCATAAGCAGATTGTCATTTCCTATTTTCGTAAATTTTCCCTTATAAATGCTCAAGTGTATTGTCACCTGCTCGCGAAAGGTATTGTTATCGCCTATGATGAGCCCTCCGATAGACTCATCCGGACGCATACCCAGCACCTGCGGCCTGCCTCCAATCACACTATTGGCGAGAAAGTGGTTGTTCTCTCCGATTGTGACTGACTTGTTAATCACCACATTGGCTTCAAGGATTGTACCTGCCCCGATGGAGACGCCGCTGTCGATAACACAATTCGGCCTGATTGTAACGCCGTCGGCCAACTGAGTATCTTTGTGAACCACCGCACTTGGATGTATGTTAATCATTTTCCTTTTCTTGCCTTTTGCATTATATTTCACAGGTTTTTCAAATCGGGCATTAAATATTCTCATCGTCAACGAGCATAAATTTTATTTGCGCCTCGGCGACAACCGTTCCACTGACCATTGCCTTGCATTGGCACTGTGCAGTTCTCTTGCGAAGCCGTATCGTCTCGGCGGTAAGGATAAGCTGGTCACCGGGGACAACTCTTTTACGCAATTTTACGTTGTCCATACTCAGCAGAACTGCTAACTTGCCGGTATGTTCCAGTCTCTGTGCGAACAATAGGCCCGACACCTGCGCCATTGCTTCCACGATAAGAACACCGGGCATAATAGGCGTGCCGGGAAAATGACCCTGGAAAAATTGCTCGTTGTAACTTACATTCTTTATGGCCTTTATTCGTGTATCGCCTTCGATTTCAACTACCTTGTCCACCAGCAAAAACGGGTATCTGTGCGGCAGAATCCTGGCAATCTGTCGAATGTCCAGAAGTGCGTCGGTCCCGTATGCTTGTATTCGCTCCTGCTGCTCGGCCGCTTCATACAATTTTCTCACAAGCCGCTGGTTTAGAGAATGACCGCTTTTATAGGCCACGATTCTGCCCTTAATAGCTCTGCCAACCAGCGCAAGGTCGCCGATTAAATCAACAATCTTATGCCTGACACATTCGTTGGGAAATCTGTAACTGTTCTTGATGGGTCCGTCTGAGTTGATAACCAGAATATCGCGCGGGCCGACGTGTGTTCCCACCCCGCGTGCCTGAAACTGCTTGGCTTCAGCTTCAAGCAAAAATGTTCGAGCCGGCGCCAGATGCTTCTCAAAATTCTCTGGGGTAAGTCGACAACTAAAAATCTGCCTGCCGATACCGGTATGACCGCCGTAATCCAGGTCGAAGGTGATATTTAATCCATCATCGGCGTATGGCAGGGCGTATATTGAGGTATCACCGGCAACAATACTAAGGGGCTCTTTGATTACAAATTCCTTTCGGTTAGCTTGCTGCTCGGCTATTCCGGTCCGTTTGAGAACCTTAAAGTACTCCGCGCAACTGCAATCCGGAGCCGGAAGCTCCGGCCCGTCAACCTCCACAGTCAGATTGTCAATCTCCATCGCGGTTATAGCAGCCAGACAGTGCTCGATTGTTTCTATGCTGACGGAACCTTTTTTTATTGTCGTGCGTCGGCTTCGCTCGGCAAGATTGGACGCAACGGCATTAATCCGGACCGCTTCTGGCATATCGGTCCGAACAAAAACCACGCCGGTATTTACAGGGGCAGGACGAAAAACAACACTCGCTTCCTGTCCGCTGAATAAACCACGGCCATGCAACCTGCCTTCAGCTTTTATTGTCTTTTGCGGTTTCATAACAGCGGATAGCATGTGTTGCTATTTGCCCTTTTCAAGTCTTTCAACCCTCTTAATCAGTTGCTTTAATTGCTCAGCCAGCTTGGGCAGACGCCTTGTCAAGCCGGCAATCTTCAGTGCTTCTTTGCGGTCAACTGCAGGTGAGCCAACTATCTTCTCGCCCGCCCCTATGTTGTTAATAACACCTGCCTGAGCGCCAACTATTGTGCCGTTACCGATTTCAATATTATCTGCCAGACCAACTTGGCCAGCTAACACTACGCCGTCACCCAGCTTGCAACTGCCTGAAATACCAACCAGGCCTGCTATCAAACAGCATTTGCCTATCACTACATTATGAGCAATTTGCACAAGGTTATCTATCTTTGTGCCGGCTCCAATTACAGTATTACTGAATTTCGCCCTGTCGATGCAGCAGTTGGCTCCTATCTCCACAAAATCTTCAATCACCACTCCGCCATTGTGTGGAATTAGTTTATGAGCGCCATCGATAAACGAATACCCAAAGCCGGTCGAGCCAATCGTGCTGTTTGCCTGAATGATTACATTGTTACCTATTCGACAGTTGTGGTAGATGACGACATTGCTGTCAAGGCGACAATTTTTGCCGAGATTCGAATTCTCGCCTATTTTGCACCCGCTGCTGATTATGCTGTTTTGACCTATTTCGACACCGTCATCAATTATTGTATTTGGCCCGATGGATACGTCTTTGGCTATTTTGACATTCTGGCCGAGCTTTGCGGTCGGGTCGATTGCCTTGGTCGGTGCTTTCAAGCTGGGTGCGAAAATATTCAACGCCTCTATTAGGGCCGTATCGACATTTTTAACAATCAGCTGCGGCCCGGAAAATCCCTTGATATGCTTGGCCACGATAGCAGCTCCTGCTCCCGACTTCCCAAGGGCTGCTATGTGTTTATCGCTTGTGGCAAACGTAACATTGTTCTCACCGGCTGCTTCTACAGGCCCCACAGAGCTTATCTGTCTGTCCCCTTCATCGCCTGCGTTAACCAGCTCGGCGCCAAGCCGCTCTGCTAATTGTGCGACTGTCAATCTCATTTTAATTTTGCCGCCGAATTCGCAAAGCTCGCTGAGTTAATTTAGTGATTGGCAGCTTGCCAGTGGTGAGAGCTTAGTTGATGAGTGATAATTAACCAATTAATCATTTAACCAGCATTCTCTGCGTTCTCGGTTTTTTCTGTGCTTAATTTTTTTGTTCGGCATCAAGCCGGGTTATTATATCATCTGTAACATCCAGACATCCGCCGCAATACAGCAATTTGTGCGTACTCAAAGTCAGCATAAGCTCATCGGGGCTCATCGAAGGAAACTCGACTTCGCCCTTCTCAAATACCATAACAAGGCTTTTTTGTTCAGCCAGTTCACTTGTTATTTGCAGAATTTCTTTATAAAGGTTTTCGGTCCATTGCTGGTCCTTAAGCGTCCTTTGCTGGTTGTTGAACTGCCGGCCGGCTTCGAGTTCCACCTGTTTTTGCAGCAGCTCCTTGATTTGCGCCAGATAGTCATTGCTGCCGGGTTTCAATGCTTTGAGCCCGGCTTTCTGTGCCTCGATTTCCTTTTGAAGCCTTTGCTCTTCTGCATCCCACTTGGCCTGCTCAGACAAAGCATCAGCCCTGTACCTGGCATTTTTCTTGCAATCACGGAAGACCTTCCGAATATTGACGACGCCAATCTTGTCGGTAACAGTTTTGTCTTTCGGATTAGCCGAGCTGTATCCGTAGCACACAAACAGAATAACCACACCTGTTAGACAGCTTAAAACCATCGCTTTAGTCTTCATAAATTATCCTTTCCATCTATGCTTTGACTGACAATCGAATAATCAATAGAAAATAGTAAATAGCAAATTAAAACAGCGCTCCAACAGAGAAGCTGAAAACCCGTGTTTCGTCATCGCCGTTTTTCATGAGCGGCGTGGCAAGCTCAAATCTCATCGGCACAGGTCCGAACCACTGTGGTATCATTATCTGGACACCTATTCCTACCGCTGCACGATAGCCGCCGGTATCAATCGTCCCGCTGTCAACGAAAAACAGCGCCGCAAAATCTTGGCTTGTCAAAGGCACAGTTACCTCAGTGTTGGCCAGGAATATCCAGTCGCTGCCTATTGGGTCTTTCCGTTCTGCCGTGCCTGCAGGGACACCCGTCTGCAGACCTCTGGTGCTTATGCCTCGATAATCAAAGCCCCTGATGCCGTAAGTGCCTGTGCCGCCTGCGTAAAACTTTTCAAAAGGCGGTGCGTTACCTATTACAGTAGCTGCAAGAAACTTGGTCGCCAGAATCGTCTTTTGCTCTGCCAGGTTCTCATAAAGCGTCTTATACAATCGATATGTCCCGCTTAATATACCGAAGCTTTCGTCCCCTGAAACCTGCTCATAACTTGCGTTATACCATCTCCCGGAGCTCGGATTCCAGCGGTCATTCCTTAAATCCCTTCCGATACCGAGCATGAGTCCATAAAGAACATTTTCGCCTTTAACATCGATTATTTCCTGAGGTGCATTGGTATCAATGCTGCCGACATCGACATTTTCACATCTTACACCGATACTCCTTCTCCAGTCATTCTTGTAGCGCTTCTCGATTTCCACATATCCTTTTGTTCTTTGCTCATCGTAGCTTTCTCTATACCTTAGCCAGCTTGAGCCGATGACATCAAGCGAAGTTGGTTTGTCGTTCAGGTATGGCTCGGTGAACGCTATGGAATACTCGCTGATTTCGGTCCCTGGACTCAGGGCAATTCTGAGGGTCTGCCCCGCTCCTTTGAATGCGTTTCCTGTTATAAAATCCTTGAAGCTCTTGGGCCAATCGGTTATGTCGAAATTCCTTTGCTGGAAGACGAACTGTCCCATGACGCCGGCGTCGCTGGACACTCCGCCACCTAACATTATCATTCCGGTCTGTCCTTCTTTTATGCCCACAGTCGTATTTTGTCCGAGCAGCTCCGGCTCATCCGGGTCATACATATACGGCTCACCAACAGGTCTGATAATCACCTCCTCGGCCATTACCATAGCTTGTACCTCTTTTTCCAGCATACCGCCGCCCTGCTTAGGAGCAATATCGGCGTTGTACAACTGCCCTGGAGTAAAGTCATGCTCATCCAGTATCCGCCGGATAACCTTATCCTGCGTTTTCTCGTTGCCGGTTATATCGATTCGCCCGATTCGAAATTGCCTGCCCTCGCTGATGTTAAACTCAACGTTGACAATATCAGCATTGGCGACAAATGCGGGCCTCTGCTCGACCTTTGCATTGATGTAGCCGCGCTCGTGATAGAGCTTTCTGATTTGCTTGGCATGCGATTCAGCCAGGCGGCCGCGATAGACGGCACCCTGCTGCAGCTTCAAACCCTTCATCAGCATCTTGTCGTCGATGCGCTGATTGCCGATGAGGACAATGTGAGCGACGGTATATACCTGCCCTTCATCAATGGCGAAAAGGATTTGAACGGCCCTGTTGTCGTCGGAAAACCGTAACTGTTGCTCTATCCTGTTATTTAGAAAGCCCTCGTCATAATAAACCCTTTTCAGTTTTTCCACATCTTCGGCCAATGTTTCTTCGTTGTAATAGCACGGTCGAACTAGACGCCTTCTCGTCTTTGTCTTTATGACTTTTTTAAGTGATTTGGACTTGATGGCTTCATTGCCGATGAATTTAACCGAGGCGATTTTAACCCTCGTGCCTTCATCGATTGTGTAAAACACCTCGCCTTTGCTCAGCTTGTCGCTATCAAGCGAGACACTGACTAAGGGAAAACCATTTTTTCGGTAAAACTCGGTCAGGGTAGCTCTGTATGCTTCAGCTAGGATGGGGTCGATGTAGTCGCCTGTTTTAAAGCCGAGTTTTTTCTGCAGAGTCTTGTCTGGATAGGTGCGGTTGCCGGCAAAACTTATCGACCTGACAATTTCTCTTTCACCAGCACTTGCGGCAAGCTTTTCCATCCTGTCCTTGTCGGCTTTGAGCTGTTGCGATGCACAACCTGCGCCCAAGCTCAAAAGCACGATT